>JAYVYQ010000189.1:0-22295 GCA_043784125.1 Afipia sp. | reverse complement strand
ACCCGGAACGATCACCGATGGGCCGAAATCGCCACCCATGGCGTCAAGCGCAATACGAACCTTTTGAGGCATGGTTGTTCCGGAAACCCGATCGTGGCGGCGAACCGCAAATGGTCAGTCGCGGCTATGTCATAAAAGGCAGCGGCGGTCGATGAAGCGCCAGCCGGATCGCGACAATAGCGTTTCCGTGGTGCGTTACAACGGCTTGACCGGCTTGGCATCATTGGAACGGCCAACCGCTGCCGGAAAGCCTCAGGAAAACCCTGTAAACCCCTAATGATCCTTTTGTTTCTTGCCCTCGGAGCCCGATGGCGACGCCTTCAGGGCCTTGAGGGCCGCAAAGGGATGCTCGTCGGGATCGACGACCTCCTTAGGCGGCTCGAAAACGACGCCGGGCGCCCGTGGATAGGGATCTATTCCCAAGAATAGCAATTCGGCAGCGAGTTGCCCTAGATCGATCGTGCCGTTGACGATCGGCTCCGGCGGATCGGGAATCTCGGCATCCTCGCCTTCCTCCTTGGTGACGACTTTGGCCATCGCCGGGATTTGCGACGGTGGCGCGAATGTCACATCGATGGACTCATCGACGACATTGTCGATCGGATCGAGCGTGACCACGCAGGTCTGCCCGACGGTGGCGGAGACGCGGCCTGTCACATGCAAACGCTCGCCTGCGACCGGCATGACGTCGAGTGACGCTTGCGCGTTCTTGATGTCGCGAACGCCGGCAAGAGCCGCCAGTTCGATCAATTGTGTCGCGCTGGCTGTGAGGTCCTGATGAAGGCCGGCATGCGGGATTTGCGCGACCGCAACGACGAAGCTCCAGGGATTTGCACTGTTGGTCATTTTGAGCGATCTCGATTTAAGCAACTGCTGGCTTGGGAAAATTCCACAACCCGCTCAGCATCGACGCGAAGGCAGCTTTTTCCAGATCGCTGTTCGCGGCCATCGTGTAGTCGGCTAGCCGGCGCGCGCTGTCTGGAAATTGACCGTCGAGGACATTGCGGCCCAGTGCCTGCGCCAGATCGACCACGCCTGACTCGAATGCCAGATCGTAGGCTGTGGACCTGCCATAGAACGCCTCCCCGAACGCCTGCATGCGCTTGGGGACCGTGAGGTCGCCGACGCCCATCTCGCGCAGATTGGCATCCATGTCGGCGCAAAAACGATCGAACAGGGCCTGAGATAGCTCCGCCCCATCGGTATCCTGACGCAGCCGCCGCAGGACGAGCCACAGATGCAGGATCAGAAGATCGAGACGCCCGTTAACCGTGTCGGGCACGTTGTAGCTGACGTAAAACACCGGTTCTCGCGCCTGCGCCACGATCATGCCATAGATGGTCTCAATGATTCGGCGCGACGGGGCGCCAGAATTTCCGAAACGGTTGAATGGCCAGAGCATCTTCGGTTCCGCATGAAGCCGGAAGCGACCAAGGCGGTCGCATGACAGGCTTTCCGTGTGTTGCAATCGGAGGTCCTGCCCGGTACGTCAACGCTTCACGCGATGCAAGAGGAAGGTCCATCCCGGCATGACTGTTTCCAGCCAGACCGGTATCCGGCGTGAGGGTTCACTTGCTTTGAGTACTTTGAGCGGGTGGCGCAGGCTCCGCGCGTTTGCCGCCGCAGCGCTGATTTGCGGTGCGCTGGGTGCGTGTACCGGCGAGCAATTCCAGAAAGGCTACATCCTGCCGGAGGGTGCCCTCGAGCAGATTCCCATAGGGGCCAGCCAGGATCAGGTGCTGATCGTGCTGGGCACGCCCTCGACGGTCGCCACCCTGAGCGGTGAAGTGTTCTACTACATCTCGCAGCGCTCCGAGCGCAAAGTGGCCTTCATGAACCAGTCGGTCATCGACCAGCGCGTGATCGCCGTCTATTTCGACAAGAACCGCACGGTGATGCGTATCGCCAATTACGGACTGCAGGACGGCAAGATATTCGACTTCATCAGCCGGACCACGCCGACCAGCGGTCAGGAAATGAGTTATCTCGCGCCACTCTTCAAACTCATAAGCCCTCGATAATTCAGTCGATCGCTCCCCCAATAAAAACGGCCGCCTCACTCGGCGGCCGCATTGTTGTCGGTGTGCGTTTCATCAAACCGCAATCAATCCCTGTTCGACGAATTGATAGCCAGCCTCCCAGCGCAGATGCTGTTCGCTGTCTTCCGGATAAGGGTTTTCATGCGGCTCCTTGTTGAAGCGCGCGAGCTTCCCCTGCTCGAACGGATCGCCATCGTCTGCTGCCATGGTTCGCCTCCCTTGGTTACGACCTATAACGCGCAAGCCAATGAGTCGGTTTCTCGACATTTTGAAGATTGTTCACAGGAACCTATCGGATTATCCGCGAATTCGATGGATTAGTGAGCGCTAAAAGAAAAATCCCGCAACTTGCGTTGCGGGGTTCTTTGTTTTTTTGGTCGAGGCGATTAGTGCGCCAAGATCGCCAGCAGCAGCAGCGCCACAATGTTGGTGATCTTGATCATCGGGTTCACGGCCGGACCCGCGGTGTCCTTGTAGGGATCGCCGACGGTGTCACCGGTCACGGCTGCCTTATGCGCTGCCGAACCCTTGCCGCCGTAATGGCCATCTTCGATGTACTTCTTGGCGTTGTCCCACGCACCGCCACCGGACGTCATCGAGATCGCAACGAACAGACCCGTCACGATCACACCGAGCAGCATCGCGCCGACTGCAGAGAACGCAGCCGACTTGCCGGCAACGCCACCACCCGCAATCGCGTAGATCGCGAAGTAAACGAAGATCGGCGACAGCACCGGCAGCAGCGACGGAATAATCATTTCCTTGATCGCGGCCTTGGTCAGGATATCGACGGCGCGGCCGTAATCCGGCTTGTCCTTGCCCTTCATGATGCCGGGCTTTTCGCGGAACTGACGGCGCACTTCTTCGACGATCGCACTGGCAGCACGGCCAACGGCCGTCATGCCCATCGCGCCGAACAGATACGGCAGCAGGCCGCCGAACAGCAGGCCGACGACGACGTAAGGATTGTTCAGCGAGAAGTCAGGTGTCACGCCGACAAAGTACGGGCTCTTATTGGCGATGAAGAATTTGAGATCTTCGTTGTAGGCCGCAAACAGCACAAGAGCGCCAAGACCAGCCGAACCGATGGCATAGCCCTTGGTGACGGCCTTGGTGGTGTTGCCGACCGCGTCGAGCGCGTCGGTTGCCTTGCGGACCTCCTTCGGAAGACCCGCCATTTCGGCAATGCCACCGGCATTGTCGGTGACAGGACCGAACGCATCGAGTGCCACGATCATGCCGGCGAGCGCCAGCATCGTCGTTGTGGCAATTGCGATGCCGAACAATCCCGCGAGGCTGTAGGTCACAAGGATGCCCGCGATGATGACCATCGCCGGACCGGCGGTGGATTCCATCGAAATCGCAAGACCCTGAATGACGTTGGTGCCGTGGCCGGTGACCGACGACGCCGCAATCGACTTCACCGGGCGATAGTCGGTGCCGGTGTAGTATTCGGTGATCCAGATGATCAGACCCGTCACGACCAGACCGACGATGCCGCATTCGAGCAGCGCCATGCCGGTGTAAGCTACGCCGTTCAGCGGACCGAAGCCGATCAGATTGTAGATCACGGCGGCCACACCGATCAGCGAGAGCACGCCGGTCACGATCAGGCCCTTATACAGAGCACCCATGATCGACTGCGACTTGCCGAGCTTGACGAAGAACGTGCCGATGATCGAGGTGATGATGCAGACGCCGCCAATGGCGAGCGGCAACGTCATCATGTTCGCGAGCAGCGTGGACTTCGCATAGAAGATCGCCGCGAGAACCATGGTCGCCACAGCGGTGACTGCGTAGGTCTCGAACAAGTCAGCCGCCATGCCTGCGCAATCGCCGACATTGTCGCCGACGTTATCGGCAATCGTTGCCGGGTTGCGCGGATCGTCTTCCGGAATACCGGCTTCGACCTTGCCGACGAGATCGCCGCCGACGTCAGCACCCTTGGTGAAGATGCCGCCGCCGAGACGAGCGAAGATCGAGATCAAAGATGCGCCAAAGCCAAGTGCGACGAGCGCATCGACCACGACACGGTCATTGACGGCCAGCCCGCGGACCTGCGTCAGATACATGAAGTAAAGCGTGACGCCGAGCAACGCGAGACCCGCCACCAGCATGCCGGTGATCGCGCCCGCCTTGAAGGCGAGTTCAAGTCCGCCTGCGAGCGACTTGGTCGCAGCCTGCGCGGTGCGCACATTGGCGCGAACCGAAACATTCATGCCGATGAAGCCGGCAGCTCCCGACAGCAGCGCGCCGATCAGGAATCCAATCGCGACGAGGAAGCCGAGGAAGAACGCGAGCAGTACGAAAATGACGACGCCGACGATGGCGATGGTCATATACTGCCGCTTGAGATAGGCCTGCGCGCCTTCGGCGATTGCCGCTGCGATTGCCTTCATTTTTGCGTTGCCGGCGGGGGCTTTGAGAACCGATGTCGTTGCCCACGCGGCGTAAACGATGGAAAGCACTCCGCAGAGTACGATCAACCACAATGCTGTCATTGAATTTGCCTCAGATTTTGATGTTTCCCGGAACGCCCCGTTGGACCGCAACGCGGCTGGAGCGCAAAAAAGGAGACTTGCCTCGCCAATGAGCGAAAACTGCCTCAATTCGGCGCGGACAATGCCAAAATCGACTTCATGACGCAACGCTATGAAGGTCTAAAACGTCCGATTTTCAAGGGTTTCGACCAAGGCAACCCGTTGCCACCGAATGTGGCGGCGATGCCTAGAAGTGGCTGTATGACAGGCGTTTCAGCACGATGGGCTTGCCGTCTGGTGCGGCAAACATCGCAGGCCCTTTTCCGGCCGCAACCTTACCGATGTAGGTGACTGCCACACCAAGACGCGCCGCACTGCCTGCAAACGAATCCCAGCGATTCTCCGGAATCGCACAGAGAATCTCGTAATCATCGCCCCCCGCGACGATGTCCTCGAAGTCCGCCTGCCCGGCATCGCGCAATATCCTGGCCGCATCCGACAAAGGGATCGATGACGCCTCGATCACGGCGCTCACGCCGGACGCAGCACAGAGTTTCGCCAGATCGCCCGCCAACCCGTCGGATACATCCATCGCGGCACCGGCATGGTCGCGCACGGCCATCGCAAGCGCATTGCGTGGCTGCGGCACGCGGTAGCGCTGGACGAGAAAATTGTACGCGACGGTGTCGAGGCCGTCGCCGGTGAGATTGCCGTTGAGCAACCGAAGCCCCAACGCGGCATCGCCGACGGTTCCCGTGACGGCGACTTTGTCGCCCGGCGAAGCGCCGCTGCGGCGGACCATTTTACCGGCAGGCATACGGCCGAACGCCGTCACCGAAATCATCAGCGGTCCCGGTGTGGACACCGTATCGCCGCCGAGCAACGGACACTGAAACGACGTTACGTCCTCACCGAGCGCTTTTGCGAACGGAGCCAGCCACTCGTCCCTCGCCTCACGCAATGCCAGCGTCAGCACAAAGCCTGCGGGTGTCGCGCCCTTGGCCGCAAGGTCCGACAGATTTACGCGTAGCGCCTTGCGCGCGATCGTATCGGGCGGATCGCTTGAGAGAAAATGCACGCCCTCCACGATGGCGTCGGTCGTGACAACCAGATCGTCGCTGGATGATTTCAGAATGGCTGCGTCGTCGATCAATCCGAATGCGCCGGGATCGGTCGCAAGCGGCCGGAAATACCGTGCGATCAAGTCGTCTTCGCCCGATGCGCTGGCACCCGGCGGCGTCATATCAACGTTCACTCTTTTTGAGCATGATTTTTTCGGAAAACCGGTGCCCACTTTTCCGGATCATGCTCAGTTCCCTGCCCGCGCGAACTCGCTCGCGCGAAAATGCCGCGCGATCTGGTCGAGCACCGCATTCACAAGCCCGGTCTCCTCGCCATCGACGAAGGCATTGGCGACGTCGACATATTCCTTGACAACGACGCGCGCCGGAACGTCCATGCGATGCTCCAGTTCATAGGCACCTGCACGCAAGATCGCGCGCAGAATGGCGTCGATGCGTTTCAGCGGCCAGCCCTTGTTAAGCGAGTCATCCAGCAATGGATCGAGCTTGGTCTGGTCGCGCACGACGCCGGACACGATGTCTTTGAAGAACGCGGCTTCGGCGGGAAGATATTTATCGCCCTCGACTTCACCACCGAGCCAATGGCTCTCGAACTCCGCAAAAATATCGTTGATGCCCGCGCCCGCAATTTCCATTTGATAAAGCGCCTGCACAGCCGCGAGACGCGCAGCACCACGCCGGTTGGCTTTGCCGTCGCCGGCTTTCGGAGTCGCGATTTTTTTTGCACCGGTCATATCTGTTTGGCCAGTCGCCGCTTGATGCGGATCATCGCAATTGCTGCCCGCGCCGCATCGCCACCCTTGTCGAGTTCGGATGCCTTCGCGCGCGCCCACGCTTGCGCATCATTATCGACCGTAATGATGCCGTTACCAAGCGGCAGGCTCCGCGCCACTGAGAGATCCATCAGCGCGCGTGAGGATTCCACCGAGACAATCTCGAAATGAAAGGTATCGCCGCGGATCACACAACCGAGTGCAATCGCGCCATCATAGTCACGTCCGTTTCGCTTGGCAGCGTCGAGCGCAATCGCAATGGCCGGTGGAATTTCGAGCGAGCCCGGAACGCTGACGACATCGTAGCCGACGCCGGCCGCATCGAGTTGCGCCTTTGCACCCGCGAGCAGCGCGTCCTGAAGATCATCGTAAAAACGCGCCTCGACGATCACGACGCGCGCGCCGGTGATGTCGGTGGTGTCATTCAATACAGCGCGGCGCGGGTCAGCCATTAGTTATCCGGTTTTGTAGACAATCATCGAATATGTTGATTATCAACATTTCTGCGCGTTTGTAGTGGCAGCGCACCATAAAGCCAAGCGCAATGCTGCTATTTCATTTCCGACAGCCGTGCAGCGTAGCGCGCCATCAAGTCGATTTCGAGATTGATCTCGCGGCCCGAGCGCCAGTTGCCAAGCGTCGTCACTTGCAGCGTGTGCGGAATGATGGTCACGGAAAATACATCATCGACCGCGGTGTTCACCGTCAGCGACACGCCGTCGAGCGTCACCGAGCCTTTTGCGGCAATGAATTTCGCAAGATCGCGCGGTGCGCGCAGATCGAATTTCGCCATATCGGGCAGATCGTCGCGCGCAACAATGGTGGCGATGCCGTCGACATGCCCCGCAACGATATGTCCGCCGAGTTCATCCCCGATCTTCAGCGCGCGTTCGAGATTGAGCCTTTGACCCTTCGCCCAATTTTTCGCCGTCGTCATGCGCAACGTCTCGGCGCCTGCATCGACATCGAACCACGTCTTGCCGCCCTCAACACCTGAGGCCACGACCGTCAAACACACGCCGTTGCAGGCAATCGACGCGCCATCTGCAATTGTCGCGCGGTCGTAGCGACAGGCGATGCGCAGCCGGTGCAATTGGCCTTTTGCCTTCGGCTCAAGGCTGACGATTTCGCCGATGTCGGTGATAATGCCGGTAAACATTAGGCGCGCTCGTAAATCGTGAGAGTATCCTTATCCAGCTTCTCGGTAGCACGCGCGGTCCAGCGCGGCGACTGGGTGATTGCTGTGAGCGGCTGCGCATCGAGCGCAGCAATGCCGTCCGTGCCGATCATATCGGGCCCGCGCAGCAACCAAACTTCGTCAACGAAGCCGCTCGCGATGAATGACGACGCCACCTTGGCACCGCCCTCCACCATCAGCCGCGTGATACCGCGCTCGGATAGCGCACTCAAAACTGCCTTGATGTCCAAACCCGGCGGCGGGGTTTTTGTCGTCGCCGCACGAATGATCTGCGCGCCGGCAGCGCTGAGCTTCATCGCGGCAGGTGCATCGGACATATCCGATGTCATCACCCACAACGGATGCGCGCGGGCGGAGTGAACGAGTTTGCTGGTGCCGGGAATTCGCAGCGCGCGGTCCAGCACGACGCGTACCGGCGATTGCGCTTCCAATCCCGGAAGCCGAACCGTGAGCAATGGATCGTCGGCCAGCACCGTGCCGATGCCGACCAATATCGCGTCGCTCTGTGCACGCAGCAGATGAGCGCGTGCCTTTGCGGCCTCTCCTGTAATGGCGACGGTGCGATGACCGGCGGCGGCGATCTTGTCGTCGGCGGAGACCGCGAGTTTCAAAATGACAAACGGGCGTTTCTCGTGCACGCGCAGGAAATGTCCGGCGTGATCGTGCGCGGCTTCATCCGCACAAAGCCCGACATCGACCTTGATGCCGGCGGCACGCAGCCGCGCATGCCCTTGGCCTGCAACTTCCGGATTGGGGTCTTCGACGGCAGATACAACGCACGCGATTCCAGCCGCGATGATCGCATCCGCACATGGTGGCGATTTTCCCTGATGCGAACACGGCTCCAGCGTCACATAGAGTGTCGCGCCGCGCGCGGCCTCGCCAGAACGTGCCAGCGCTTCAGGCTCGGCGTGGGGCCGTCCGCCGGGCTGCGTCCACCCGCGACCGACAATGACGCCGTCCTTCACGATCACCGCACCAACCGCAGGATTGGGCCAGGTGCGTCCCTGCCCGCGCCGGCCCAGAGCCAGCGCGAGATCCATGAAGCGGCGGTCGTGATCCATTACTATTTGCGGACGGCCGCAGGCCGCGTCTCGTCGTCGCCGGACAGTTCGCCGAGCACAGCCTCGAAATCCTTGGCTTCGCGGAAATTGCGGTACACCGAGGCGAAGCGCACATAGGCGACATCGTCGAGCCCGCGCAGATGCTCCATCACGATCTCGCCGATGGCCTCCGATGAAATTTCGGATTCGCCGCCGCTTTCCAGCTCGCGCACAATGGCCGAGACCATCTTTTCGACGCGCTCCGGATCGACGGGGCGCTTGCGCAGACTGATCTGCAACGAGCGCACCAGCTTGTCGCGATCGAACGGCACCCGGCGGCTGTTGCGCTTGATGACAGTCAGTTCGCGCAACTGCACGCGCTCGAACGTCGTGAAACGAAAATTGCACGCCATGCAGACGCGCCGCCGCCGGATCACGGCCGAATCTTCCGTCGGCCGTGAATCCTTCACCTGCGTATCGAGACTGTTGCAGCTTGGGCAGCGCATTTATGTCCTTACCGTGTATTCCGCAAAAGTGGGCACCGGTTTTGCGACGAGAATACGCGCAAATTAACTGTAGATCGGGAAGCGATCGGTGAGTTCGCGCACCTTCACCTTCATCGCGGTCTCAACCAGTGGCGCCGAACCGTCGCCGGCCTGTGCCACCGCATTAAGAACTTCCGCGATCATGTTGCCGACCTGCTTGAATTCGGCAACGCCGAAGCCGCGCGTGGTGCAGGCAGGCGTGCCGAGACGAAGTCCTGACGTCACGAACGGTTTTTCGGGATCGAACGGAATGCCGTTCTTGTTACAGGTCAATCCGGCGCGGACCAGCGCCTTTTCCGACACGTTGCCCTTGAGACCCTTGGGGCGAAGATCGACCAGCATCAGATGATTGTCGGTGCCGCCCGACACGATGTCGAAGCCGTTTGAGCGCAACGACTCCGCCAGCGCCTTTGCATTCTCGACGACATTCTTCGCATAAATCTTGAAATCAGGACGCAACGCCTCTCCGAACGCGACGGCTTTTGCGGCGATGACATGCATCAGCGGGCCGCCCTGAAGGCCGGGGAAAATCGCCGAATTGAATTTCTTGGCCAGCGCCTCGTCATTGGTGAGGATCAAGCCGCCGCGCGGGCCGCGCAGCGATTTATGAGTGGTCGTCGTCGTGACATGCGCATGCGGCACCGGCGACGCGTGCACGCCGCCCGCAACGAGGCCAGCGAAATGCGCCATGTCGACCAGCAGATAGGCGCCAACGCTGTCGGCGATTTCGCGGAAGCGCTTGAAGTCCCATGCACGCGAATAAGCAGAACCACCCGCGATGATGAGCTTCGGCTTCACCTGCTCGGCCTGCTTTGCCACCGCATCCATATCGATCAACTGATCCTCGCGGCGCACGGTGTAATGCGCGGGCTTGAACCATTTGCCGGACATGTTGACGGGCGAGCCATGCGTGAGATGTCCGCCTGCCGCGAGATCGAGGCCCATAAAGGTATCGCCGGGCTGCAACAGTGCGAGAAACACCGCCTGATTCATCTGGCTGCCGGAATTCGGCTGCACGTTTGCGAAACCGGCGCCGAACAATTTCTTGGCGCGCTCGATCGCAATCGTTTCGGCGATATCGACAAATTCGCAACCGCCGTAATAGCGATTGCCCGGATAACCCTCCGCGTATTTGTTGGTCATCACCGAACCCTGCGCCTCGAGCACGGCGCGGCTGACGATGTTTTCCGACGCGATCAGTTCGATCTCGTGCTGCTGGCGACCGAGTTCGCCCTTGATCGCATTTGCGATATCCGGGTCGGCCTGAGCCAGCGTGGCGGTGAAGAAGGTGTCGGGAGCGGAGGCGGTTTTGGCGGAGGAAGTCATGCGGGGAATGTCTCCACCGCCGCACCCTTCAAAACGGGCACGGGCGGTCATGATGCGGGGCATTTTCGACGGAAAACCGGAAAGTCCACTTTTCCTGAAAATGCCGATGGTGGCTTCGAGAGGCGGCAGGCGCGAGATACCATATCTGGGCGCAAGGGCCAAGTTCTGAAGGCCTTCACCGCGTATTTAGTGGATATATTTTAGCCACAGAAAGCGCTTTGAGTTTCGTGAAATCGCGATAGCCTCGGGTCAGCCGGAGTAGCGAAATGTTCGTCATCACCGCCATTGACACGTCAGGCAGCGTTACCCTCAAGCGATTGAGCTTCGCAGCCGCTCTCAAAAAAGCGCGTGAGCTGATCGAGGACCATTGCTGGGATGTCCAGATCACCGATCCCGACGGCCGGATTTATTCGTCTGCGGATTTTGAGACGGTCGCCGCCTGATCTGTTTCGTCACGTCCTCGATCCAGCCGACAAACAAAAAGCACGCCGCGTCCGTTGCCAGGACACAGCGCGCTTTGGGAAGTCTCGTGACTGAAGGATGGGCCGCCGGTCTTTTTGACTTGGCCGGCTGGCCCGAATGTCGTGAAACCCCGATCAGCTCAAAGCCGGTAGAGAATCTGGTCGGTCCAGAAGCGCTCGAGGCGATGCAGCGACTTGTTCAGCGTCGCGAACTCCGCATTCGAGATGCCGCCGACCTGCTCCACCGTCTTGACGTGCTTCTGATACAGCGTGTCGACGATGTTGCGGATCTCCTGGCCCTGTGCGGTCAGGCTGATGCGGACTGAGCGGCGATCGACGCGCGAACGCTGATGATCGAGGAAGCCCATCTCGACGAGCTTCTTCAGATTGTAGGACACGTTCGAGCCGAGGTAATAGCCGCGCGTGCGCAGTTCGCCCGCCGTCAATTCCTTGTCGCCGATGTTATAGAGCAGCAGCGCCTGCACCGAATTGATGTCGGCGCGACCGCGGCGGTCGAATTCGTCCTTGATGACGTCGAGCAGGCGGCGATGCAGCCGCTCAACCAAGGTCAACGCTTCAAGATAGAGCGGCTGCGTAGGTGCAGCAGCGTTATCGCGAACGGCAGGCTCTGCCGTGGCAACGGCTTTCATCATGACACTTCCCCTGTTGTCGTATTTTTACGACTTATTCGACGAAACTTTTGTCTCGCCTGATGACCACAACTTAGGGGCAGTGATTGAACATCCGCTTAAATAACAACATAAAGAGAATGTTTATTTGAAACAGTGAACGATTGATTTAGCCTGTAAAAATGGGGGTTTTCGTTACATTTGATTCACGACGAAGGGCCGATGTTCACGCTTCGTCGCATCAGGTGTCGCGTTCCGGAACAGCGATCGTTCAAATTGGAAACACTTCGTCAAGCATGGCTGCACCCTGCCACAATCCGCACTGACGATTTACGGCGGCCGTTCGCGTGCCGCCATCCACGCAAGACCCAAATACGCGCCGAGCAGCAACAGCGCCAGCAGCAGCACGATCATGTTGCCGCCATAGACCGCCGGAAACATCAGTTCGATCACCGCCTGCGAGACGATTGTCGTCAGCCAGACCACCGCGCCCCACGGCGTCGCGAGCCACAAGCCCACTGCGGCGACAAGTTCGATCACGGCGAAATAAACCGTGGCGCTTTGCAACTGCGTCGTCTGGTTCTCGAACGCGCCGTCCTCACCACCGATGAAGCCGGTGATTTCCGCCCAGTGGTAAAGCCCCTTGATCATCGACAGCATCGCCATCGCGCGCAGGAAAATCACCAGACGCCCGGTCCATACCGCCTCCCCCGTCTCGGTTTCCGCCGAGGGCATTGGGGTTGTATCGTTGATTTGATGGCGGACCTGATCGCGCGAAAGCTCGTCATCGTTCGCATTGGAACGCGACCGGGCCATGCGTGCGGCCATCGACTGACGGGACTCTTTGTTCATGACGCCTGTTTTGATCGGTTAAGGTCCCAAAATCAATCGGTTCGAGGTGCCATCCTGCGGTGACGACATCGCCGTCAGGTGATGATAAGTATTTCGAGCAATTCCGTGCGTTCAGGAGTGGGGTCAAAATGGCGATCAAATTCGGGCGGCCCATCGAGATGCGCGACGGCCCTCGCCCCGCGCCCACCGCCCCTGCCCTCGATCTGACCACGCGGCTTCGGCGCAACCGCAAGTCCGAATGGGCGCGGCGGCTGGTGCGCGAGAACGTACTGACCACCGACGATCTGATTTGGCCGCTGTTCGTTGTCGATGGCAAGAACACCCGCACGCCGATTGCCTCGATGCCCGGCGTGGATCGGCTTTCCGTCGATCAATGCGTGCGCGACGCCGAGCGCGCGATGAAGCTCGACATCCCGTGCATCGCTTTGTTTCCCTACACCGAACCATCGCTGCGCGACGAGCATGGCTCGGAAGCGACGAACGCGGACAATCTGGTTTGCCAATCGGTGCGCGCGATCAAGAAGGAATTTCCCGATTTGGGAATCCTTTGCGATGTCGCGCTCGATCCCTTCACCAGTCACGGTCATGACGGGCTGCTGCATGAGGGGCGCATACTCAACGACGAGACGGTCGCCATTCTGGTGCGACAGGCGCTGGTGCAGGCGGAAGCCGGCTGCGACATCATCGCGCCATCCGACATGATGGACGGTCGTGTCGCCGCCATTCGCGAAGGTCTCGACCGCGCGGGATTTCTGGACGTGCAGATCATGGCCTATGCGGCGAAATATGCCTCGGCGTTCTACGGCCCGTTCCGGGACGCCATTGGCTCGGCAAAAACGCTGACCGGCGACAAGCGCACCTATCAGATGGATTCGGCCAACAGCGACGAAGCGCTGCGCGAGGTCGAACTCGACATCGCCGAGGGTGCCGACATGGTGATGGTGAAGCCGGGGATGCCGTATCTGGACATCGTGCGCCGCGTGAAGGACGCCTTCGGCATGCCGACCTTCGCATATCAGGTGTCGGGCGAATACGCGATGATCGCGGGTGCCGCAAACAACGGCTGGATCGACGGCGAACGCGCCATGATGGAAAGCCTGCTCGGCTTCAAACGCGCCGGCGCGGACGGCGTGCTGACATATTTCGCACCGAAGGCTGCCGAGAAATTAAAGGCCGAGCGCTAAGTCCGGCTTTCTTTTTGTTCACGTTCGGCCAGTCGTCTTGCGCGCGCAGATCGCCGTCGCCATTTGCGCAGTGAGCGGTTCAAGAATCTGTTGAGGAGGGCTCGATGTCGGACACCAGTAATACCGGCGGCACCAATTCGGGCGCGGCGTCAGGATCCACTTGGCGCAACAGTCCCACGGCTGCTTATGCCTACGATCCCTGGCTGCAGCCGGATTTGTTCGCAGGCGTGCTGACAAAGCGCTTTTTTGGATTCCTGATCGACCTCGTTGTGCTGTCGATCCCGATTGTCCTCGTGTCGATCTTCATTCTGATCTTCGGCGTGATTACGCTGGGGCTCGGCTGGTTCCTGTTCGGACTGATCTCGCCGGTCGTGGTGATCTGGGCGCTGGTCTATTACGGCGCCTCGCTCGGCGGCGTGCATGGCGCAACTGTCGGCATGCGCATGATGGGTATTCAAATGCGCACGCGCACCGGAGATCGGCCCTATTTCATGCTCGGTGCCATCCACGCCATTCTGTATTGGCTGTCGGTGTCGTTCCTGACGCCGTTCATCGTGCTGGTGGGCCTGTTCAATGGCCGCCGCCAATTGTTGCACGACATGGTTTTGGGAACCGTGTTCATCAACACGCATGCGAATCCCGGCCCGGTGGTGCAGACCGCCCGCGTCTGATCCAACGTGCAATTTAATTGACGCTCACCCACTGCGGCGCGATGCTGGTGACAGAATCGCGCCGCTCTCGTTTGGAGGCTGACGCCCGCTCGTGACGCAACACTCGCGCAATACGCCGCAATTCTATCTGACGGCGCCCTCGCCCTGCCCCTATCTGGAGGGCAAGCAGGAGCGCAAGGTGTTCACGCATCTGGTCGGCGACAAGGCCGGCGACCTCAACGACCTCCTCACCCATGGCGGTTTCCGCCGCAGCCAGTCGATCGCGTATCGCCCGGCCTGCGATCAATGCCGCGCCTGCGTCTCGGTGCGCGTGATCGCCAATGAATTCCGCCCCTCGCGCAACTTGCGCAAGATTCAGGCGCGCAACGACGACATCGTCAGCGAGCTGCGCACGGCAGCACCTACATCCGAGCAGTATTCGGTGTTCCGCGCTTATCTCGACGAGCGCCACCGCGATGGCGGCATGGCCGACATGACGGTGCTCGACTACGCGATGATGGTGGAGGACAGCCACGTCCAGACTCGCATCATCGAATACCGCCGCCGCACACCCGACAGCGGCATCACCGGCAGGGGTGGCAATCTGATCGCAGTTGGACTGACCGACGTTCTCAGCGACGGATTGTCGATGGTGTATTCGTTCTTCGAGCCCGGCGAGGAAAGCCGCTCGCTCGGCACCTTCATGATCCTCGATCACATCGCGCGCGCGCGGCGGATGGGGCTGCCTTACGTCTATCTCGGCTACTGGATCGATGGCTCGCGCAAGATGGACTACAAGGCGCGCTTCCTGCCGCAGCAACGCCTCGCCCCATCGGGCTGGTTGCGCGTCGATGCCGACGGCACGACGGCGCTCGAGCCGCAGGATTAAACTTCCTACCCGGTCACGAAGTCGAACAGCAGCTTCACATTGAGCGCAATGACGACGGCTGCGATCACGCCCGCGAGCGCCGTCAGCCAGCGCGGCGCGACGAACTCGCCCATCTTCGCGTTGCTCGCCGTGAATATCACCAGCGGCACAATCGCGAACGGTAGTTGAAGACTGAGCACCACCTGGCTCAGAATGAGAAGCTGCGCAGTCCCCTTCTCGCCGTACCAGATCGTCACGATGGCCGCCGGCACGATGGCAATGGCGCGCGTGATGAGCCGACGCAGCCACGGCGCGACCTTGATGTTGATGAAACCTTCCATCACGATCTGGCCGGCGAGCGTCGCAGTTACGGTGGAATTCAGGCCACAACAGATCAGCGCGATACCGAACAGCGTCGGCGCGATCGACGAGCCGAGCATCGGGGCCAGCAGCGTGTGCGCCTGATCGAGTTCGGCGACGTCGGTCTTGCCGGCCTTGTTGAACGTTGCCGCCGCCAAAATCAGGATCGATGCGTTGATGGTGAGCGCCAAACACAGCGCAATCGTGGAATCGATGGTCGAAAGCTTGATCGCTTCTTTCTTCTCCGGGACGCTGTCTCCGAATGCGCGGGTCTGCACCAGTCCCGAATGCAGATAGAGATTATGCGGCATCACGGTTGCGCCGAGAATGCCGAGCGCAAGATAAAGCATGTCGCGGTTGGTCACGATGTCCACCGTCGGCGCAAAGCCTCGGATCACCGCGCCCCAATCAGGATCGGCCATTGCGATCTGTACGGCGAAACATGCGGCGATGACGCCAAGCAATGCGACGACGAACGCTTCGATCCAGCGAAAGCCGAGAACCTGCAGCGCCAAAATCAGGAACACGTCGGCGGCTGTAATCAAGACGCCGATTTCAAGCGGAATGCCGAACAGCAGATTGAGGCCAATCGCCGTGCCGATGATTTCTGCGAGGTCCGTGGCGCTGATGGCGACCTCCGCCAGCAGCCAGAGCGGCCACGACACCCATTTCGGATAGGCATCGCGACAGGCTTGCGCGAGATCGCGTCCCGATCCGACGCCGAGCCGAGCGCAGAGCGCCTGCAGCACGATGGCCATGATGTTGGAGATCAGCGCGACGGCGAGCAGTGCGTAGCCGAACTTGGAGCCGCCGGCGAGCGATGTCGCCCAGTTGCCGGGGTCCATGTAGCCGACGGCGACGAGGTAGCCGGGGCCGAGGAACGCCGCGAGCTTGCGCCAGAAGGAGCCATCCTTGGCGACCCTGATGGAGCCGAACATATCGGCCAGCGACGGCTCGCCCCTTGCCGTCCGCCAGCCGCCTGTCACGCCGTTTTGGCTGCCTTTGGAGGTCTGTGAAGGGTTTGGCGGCACGACGCCGGGCTGCGAGATATCCATAGCGGGATCATGCCCGGAACCAGGGCTAGTTGCAAGTGATTTGCAACAGCAGGTTTCGGCCGGGCTGCCCCTAGTCAAAACAGCGGTCGAAATCGGCGGGACGCCGCGCCCGCTCCAATGACAGCTATCGCTTATCCGCCGGATAGTTCGCGTCATTCATAACGACGTAGCGGACGCCGAAATGCGAGGCACATGCTTTGGCGGTCGCGCGCTGCGGCAGGCTAAGCTTCGACACCATCGAGGTCGGCACAACATAGAGCTTCGATCTGTCGATAGACGACAGCCCGGCGTTTGCAAAAAAGGCCGCAAGCAGCGCGCTGCAAACCGTTTCCATAATCGAGCTATTCCCCAGCAGCGGCGCGATCGTCAGGGTTCGACGTCGGCCAAGCGGCACCCGCTTTTTTGATAGCGTCACGCCGCCCATCGCACAATCGGTTGAAAGGCAAAATGGTTAGGTCGCATGGTTACGCGGAATGGTTACGGCGGCTGCGCCTGCGCGCTCACGCCTTGTCGAAGTCGCCCGGCTGCGGGGGCGCAATCGGCGTGAACTGACAACGATCCGGCTTGAGATCGATCAGCGGCGTGCCGTCGAGGCAATCGAGGCCCTGCACCAGCACCATGTTGCCCTCGATGCCGACGAGCTTTGCCACCGACGTGCCAATCGGATTGGGCCGCACTGGCAAGCGTAGCGAAAACGTGCCGTGCGTGTTGGTATCGCTGGCGGGACTTTGCAGGATCAGATCGCGGCGCGACTCGTGCAGCCAATACAGCACTTCGACCTGCGTGAATTTCTCCAGCCCCTTCAGCGCCGGAATCCAAGGATCGAAAATCTCGATCTTGCAAACGGGGCCGTCGTGCTTTCCCTGACGCGGAGTTTTCATCCGGTCTGACCACGGCGTGTGGATGCGCCCGATGAACGTCAGCCCCGCGTCGGTCGGCGCAGGCGGAGTGACGGCGACCTCACCGTCGCGGATTTCGTTGTAACGGACCATGAGGCGATCATTCCAGATCGAAGACGCGCGAACAAGGCGGCGCGTTACTCGATCGTCTTGCCGAATTTGTTCGACTTCGGCAGTCCCTGCGCGAGACGTCCTGCATCGGCGCGATTGCCGCGCCACGCCGTCAGGTCTTTCCAGGTCAGGCTCTGCTCGCGGCCGGCAGAATCCTTCCATGTCAAACCTTCCTTGGCGACAAAGGTCGTCATATCCGACAGACGCCCACCGGTGTATTTCTGCAGACGAACGCCGCGACCGCGCGCCATCTCCGGCACCTGATCCAAGCCGAACAACACCATCTTATGGTTGGTGCCAAGAACGGCAAGCGTGTCGCCCTTCACTTCCGCAATCGCCACAGCCTTGTTCGGCGGCGACACGTTGAGAACCTGCTTGCCCTTGCGCGTGTTGGCGACGCAGTCCGCTTCGTTGACAACGAAGCCCTGCCCGTCGCGGCTCGCTACAACAAACTTGCGGCCTTCCTTCGCGACATACATGGCAACGATCTCTGCGTCGCCTTCCAGATCGACGGTCATGCGGATCGGATCGCCGTGACCGCGTCCGCCGGGCAGCTTCTGTGCGTCGAGCGAATAGAAGCGGCCGTTGCTAGCGAACAGCGTGAGCTTCGAGGTGGTTTCCGCGAAGAACGAAAAGCCCATACTGTCATCGGTCTTGAATTGAAGGTTCGACAGATCCGTGACGTGGCCCCTGAGCGTGCGCACCCAACCCTTGTCTGAGACGACGACGGTGATCGGCTCGCGCTCGACCAGCGCCTCCTCGATTGCAGCAAGATCGTGTTCAGGCGCGTCGGCGAATTGGGTGCGGCGCTTGCCAAGTAGCGTCTTCGGCCCGAACGTGTCGCGCACCTTCTTGACCTGTTCGGCAACCTTTTTCCATTGAGCAGCTTCCGACGCCACGAGTGCCTTGATGTCCTTCAGCTCGGCGCGGAGGTCCTTATCCTCGCCGCGGATTTCCATTTCTTCAAGCTTGCGCAAATTGCGCAGCCGCATGTTGAGGATCGAGTCCGCCTGCAGGTCCGTCAGCTTGAACGCCTTGATGAGCGCGGGCTTGGGCTCATCCACGGTGCGGATGATCTTGATGACCTTGTCGAGGTTCAGATAGGCGATGAGATAACCGCCCAGCACTTCGAGCCGATGCTCGATCTGCGCGCGGCGATATTTCGCGCGCCGCAGCAGCACGTCGCGCAGATGGTCGAGCCACTCGCGAAGACATTCGGCAAGGCCGAGCACCTTCGGCACGCGGCCCTTCACCAGCACGTTCAGGTTGAGCGGAATGCGGCTTTCAAGCTCGGTCTGCTTGAACAGCGTTTCCATCAGCACTTCAGGATCGACGTTGCGGGTCTTCGGCTCGATGACGATGCGGACGTCTTCGGCGGACTCGTCGCGGATGTCGCCGACCAGAACCAGCTTTTTCTCATTGAGCAATTCGGCGATGCGCTCGATCAGGCGCGACTTCTGCACCAGCCACGGAATTTCGGTGACGACGATGGTCCAGCTGCCGCGATCGCCGTCTTCCTTTTCCCATTTGGCGCGCACCCGAAAGCCGCCGCGCCCGGTGTGGTAGGCCTCTGCGATCGAGGCGTGATCGTCGACCACGACGCCGCCGGTCGGAAAATCAGGACCTTTGACGTATTTCAAAAGACTCTTTGAACGTGTGGTCGGCTTGTCGATCAGATGCAATGCGGCGTCGCATAACTCTGCAGCGTTGTGCGGCGGGATCGAGGTCGCCATGCCGACCGCGATGCCCTGCGATCCGTTGGCGAGCAAATTCGGAAACGCACCCGGCAGCACAATCGGTTCGCGCGACTGACCGTCGTAATTGGCGCGAAACTCAACCGCGTCCTCGTCGATGCCTTCGAGCAGCAGCCGGCCGACTTCGGTCATGCGCGCTTCGGTGTAGCGATAGGCGGCCGGATTATCGCCGTCGATGTTGCCGAAATTGCCCTGCCCGTCGACCAGCGGATAGCGCGAGGAAAAATCCTGCGCGAGACGGACCAGCGCATCGTAAATGGACTGGTCGCCGTGCGGATGGAACGAACCCATCACGTCGCCGACGATCTTGGCGGACTTCTTGAATGGCGTGCCGGGGTCCAGCCGCAGCAGCCGCATGCCGTAGAGAATGCGCCGATGCACCGGCTTCAACCCGTCGCGTGCATCCGGCAGAGCGCGGTGCATGATGGTCGAGAGTGCATAAGCGAGATAGCGCTCCTCGAGCGCCTCCCGCAATGCGACGTCCTGAATGTCCATCGGTTCGGGTGGAATCAGTCTTTTGCCCATGGAAACGGGATAACTCTGGCCGCCAAAATGAACAAGAAATCAATTTGAACCCAATTGTGGTGAGACCACACCAATCCCCAAGGTCATGGCGCACGCACTGTCCTTGCGCCATAATCGGGCTTCGGTCCGTTAGCCGGGTCCCCTATCGGAAGGGGGATGAACATAAGATTTTGTCGCACCCATGCGCGGAAGCGCTCATTTGAGGAGGGAACACAATGCGTCGTTTGATTATTGCCGCGGCCGCCTTCGCATCGCTCGCAACCGCAGGATCGTTGGCCACCGCCCCCGCCCAGGCAAATGCCGCTCAGCGGATTGTCCGATCAGGCGACCTCGTCGGTCGTTCCGGTCTACACAAAATGCCGCTGGGTCTCGGATGGCTACGGCGGCCGGGTGCAGCAGTGCTGGGAAGTTTATGACGCCCCGCGCACCTACTATCCGCCACGCCAGAATTACTATGGCGGCGGGGGTTACGGTTATGGTGGCGGCTACCGCGGCGGCTACTGATTTTCGCTTGAGGTTTCAAGAAGCGGGCCGGAGCAATCCTGCCCGTTTTGTTTTGCGCTACTCAGCTGCGACGCGCGCACGCGGTCGCGCGACTGCTGCGATAAATCCCTCGCGTGCGTCGGAATGATCCTGTCCGCGCGGCTCCAGCACATTGCGCAGCAAAAACATTCCCGTCAGCCGGAAGCCATCTTCGAGATCCTGACCCGACCAGATGTTCGCGCGTCCCGGCGCGCCATTCTCAAGCAGAAATGGCGGCAGCCGCAACAAACGCTCGCGCCAAGGTTCGCCGGCTTCGCGCGACACCGCGCCTCCGGTTCTCGGCGAGACATAAACGAGATCATCCACCGAGCCGCTCGCCGCGCAAGCCGACAGATCGAGACCGAAACCGAGTTCGGTGAGCATCGCAAGCTCGAACTTGACCAGATGCGCGCCGGCATTCGTCGCATCGTCGAAATCGTCGAGAATGGATTCGATCAAATCATAAATGTCCTCGTGCGGATCGCGCTCCGGCAGCAACCGCACCAATGAGGCCAGATGCGTCACGCCGTACATCGCATGCGGTAACGCAAACATCGTGGCAGCGCGAAGTTTCGTCGCCTCGACAACATAATATCCCAGATGTTCGTCGAGCCGCGCCCGCCACACCGCATTCACGGTATTGCCCGGCTGCAGCAGCGGGCGCATCCGCTGGCCGACGCCGCCGCGCACAAGGCCGAGATGGCGGCCGTGCGAACGCGTCATCAATTCGACGATGGCGCTGGTTTCGCCATGACGCCGAACGCCGAGCACAATGCCCTCATCGGTCCATTCCATGAATCAGAGCATATCCGAATTCGGCCGGGATTGCGCGGCGCTCAGGGATTGGTTCCCCACGGCTTGAACCAGCCGACAGCGTCGCCCGTGAACGACAGATACAGCCCGAATGCGGTCAATAAGGCGGAGACGATATCGACGACTGTCTCGATCTGAAGTCCGGTTTGCCCGATGGACGCCACGATCGACAGTCCCGACATCACAAGCGAAGCGAGCAGAATCATGCGCGCCCAGTTCTTGCGGCGGTGCGCAGCCAGCCAGACCAGATAGACGAACAGCAGAATGAGAGCTGCCGTCATCAGCTTGCCGACAGACGCCGACATATCCGGCAAATTGTCGAACGACTCGTCGCGAAATGGCATCGACAGCGCGTCAAGCGCCAGCGACAGATACAGCAGCACCTCGAAATAGAAGATGTTTTTCGGGAT
Organism: Afipia sp.; assembly: GCA_043784125.1. Lineage (GTDB taxonomy): Bacteria > Pseudomonadota > Alphaproteobacteria > Rhizobiales > Xanthobacteraceae > Afipia. Next base: position 716 of record JAYVYQ010000189.1, on the reverse strand, counting down.
CGTGGCGGGTGCGGAACTCATTCTTTCGGAAACTCCAGACCCATCTCGCGGTAACGCTCCGGATCGTCGCCCCAGCCGTCGCGCACCTTCACGAACAAGAACAGATGCACCGGCTGGCCGACAATCTCGGCGATTTCCTTGCGCGAATCCGAGCCGATGGATTTGATCGTCGCACCCGCCTTGCCGAGCACGATCTTGCGCTGGCTGTCGCGTTCCACAAAAATCGTCTGCTCGATCCGCACGGACTTGTCATTCCGCTCTGTCCATGAATCGGTCTCGACCGTGGATTGATACGGCAATTCCTGATGAAGGTGACGATAGATTTTTTCACGGGTGATTTCTGCCGCCAGATGCCGCAGCGGCGCATCCGACATCTGGTCTTCCGGATAGTGAAACGGACCTTCGGGAACTTCCTTGGCAAGTGCCGCGCGCAGATCGTCAACGCCGTCGCCGGACATTGCGGAAATCATGAAGGTCTGATCGAATTTCAATCGCTCGTTTGCCTTCGCGGTCAACTTCAGCAGTTTCTCGCGGGGCACGAGATCGATTTTGTTGATCACCAATATCTTCGGATGATTGACGCCTTCAAGTTTTTTCAGGATCGCATCGGCCTCCTCGTCGATCCCCTCGCGTGCATCGAGCAGCAGGCAAACCAGATCGGCGTCATGTGCGCCGCTCCATGCAGTTGAGACCATCGCGCGATCGAGCCGACGCTT
>JAYVYQ010000188.1:0-3677 GCA_043784125.1 Afipia sp. | reverse complement strand
ATCCTTCACCGACGCCACGGTGGAATCCGCATTAAGCCGGTAAATCACCGGCGCGCCGGTTCCGAGTTCGCGCTTGAGAATTTGCTCAGGCGTGAGTTTCTCCAGCACCATGATGAGGGCGCGCAGCGAATTGCCGTGGGCGACGACCAGCGTGCGCTGGCCGCGCAACACGCACGGCAAGATTTCCTGCACATAGTAGGGAAGCGTGCGCGCCAGCGTATCTTTCAGGCTTTCGCCACCCGGCGGCGGCACGTCATAGGACCGCCGCCAGACCAGCACCTGCTCCTCGCCCCACTTGGCGCGCGCGTCGTCCTTGTTGAGGCCCGACAACTCGCCATAGTCACGCTCGTTCAGGGCGAGGTGTTTCGTCACCGGAATTTTGGTCTGGCCCATCTCGGTCATCGCAAGATCGAGCGTGCGCTGCGCGCGCTTCAACACCGACGTGAATGCGATGTCGAACTGCAAGCCTTCGGATTTAAGTTTGCCGCCGGCCGCAATCGCTTCCTTGACGCCGAGTTCAGTGAGATCAGGATCTTTCCAGCCAGTGAAAAGATTTTTCAGATTCCATTCGCTCTGGCCGTGACGCACGAGCACGAGAAGACGGTCGCTCATTTCTGATTCCAGTTTCCGATTGCGTTGTTATTTATCGCCGAGGCCGAGAACATCCGCCATCGTGTAGAAACCCGGCTTCTTGTCGCGCGCCCACATCGCGGCCTTGAGTGCGCCGCGTGCGAAGATCATGCGATCCTCGGATTTGTGCGACAGTTCGATGCGCTCGTAGGGACCTGCGAAGATCACCGTATGATCGCCGGTCGCGGTGCCGCCGCGCAGCGTGGCAAATCCAATGTCGCCGGTGTTGCGTTCGCCGGTATGGCCGTCGCGCGAACGCACCGAGCGCTGGTGGAGATCGACGCCGCGTCCTTCGGCGGCGGCCTGCCCCAGTAGATAGGCGGTGCCGGACGGCGCGTCGATTTTCGAGCGATGATGCATTTCGAGAATCTCGATATCGAAATCCTCATCCAGCGACTTCGCCACCTGCTTCACCAGCGCTGCCAGAAGATTGACGCCGAGCGACATGTTGCCGGACTGCACGACGACCGCGCGCTGCGTCACGCTTTTAATCACCGCATTGTCGGACGCCGACAGACCCGTGGTGCCGATGACATGGACGATGCCGCGCTGCGCGGCGATCGCCACATTGGCGATGGTGGCGGCGGGCACCGTGAAATCCAGAATGGCGTCGGCGTCCTTCGAGATGGTCCACAGATCGCCGGAGATCTCGATGCCGTTGGCGGGCAGACCCGCCAGCACGCCTGAATCCATGCCAATAAACTCCGATCCGGGCGCCTCGAGCGCACCGGCCACGACGCAACCGGATGTCTCGGAAATGGCGCGAACCAGCGTGCGGCCCATCCGGCCGCCGGCTCCCGCCACAATCAATCGCATATCTGACATCGTTCAAATCCCGGCAATAAGGGCGGGTATAGCGGGCGTATACCGCTTTGTCAGCATGCGCTGCGGCAGGCTGCGCGGAACACTCAAAACGGCTTACGGCTGCGGGCCGTCATAGCCCTCGACGATGACGATGTCGTTCTCGGCGTGAGGTTTGCGCTTGGCCACCAGCGCCAGATATTCCGGCGAGTGGTAGCAGGCCAATGCGGTCTCGTAGTCCTTGAATTCGATGACGACGTTGCGCGAGCGCGCGTTGCCTTCGGGGGCTTCGTATTTCCCGGCGCGGACCAGAAATTTCGCACCATATTTGGCGAACACCGGGCCGTTGAAGGCGACGTAGTCGCGCTTGTAGCCTTCGAGATCGTGAACTTCGACGCGAGCGACCCAGTAACCCTTCGGCATGTTCGTCTCCCGTTTTGTCGCGCGCGTTCAGCCGAGCGCTTGCTTGATTTCAGCCGCGATGGACTCGGCTGCGGCTTTCGGATCGGACGCCTCCACGATGGGACGGCCGACCACAAGATAATCCGCGCCGGCCGCAATCGCGCGCGTCGGCGTCATGATGCGTTTCTGATCGCCGACGTTCGCGCCGGCCGGACGAATTCCCGGCGTCACCAGCGACATCTGCGCACCGACGATGCCACGCACGGCCTCGGCTTCCTCCGCCGAACACACGATGCCGTCGACGCCGAGCGCTTCGGCCTGCAGAGCGCGCGTTTCGACAAGGTCCGACACGTCGAGGCGATAGCCCGCCGCGTGCAGATCGTCGTCGTCGTAGGATGTCAGAACCGTCACGGCGAGAATTTTCAGATGATCGCCGCGCGCCTCGACCGCCGCCTGCATGGTTTGCGGATAAGCGTGAACAGTCAGAAACGTCGCGCCCATTTTGGCGACGCTGCGCACGCCGCTCGCCACCGTGTTGCCAATGTCGTGCAGTTTGAGATCGATGAAAACTTTCTTGCCGCGATCTGCGAGTTTTGCCACCAGCGGCAAACCGCCCGCATAAGCGAGCTGATAGCCGATCTTATAGAACGACACCGAGTCGCCGAGCTTTGCGATCAACGCTTCGGCGGCCTCGACGCTGGAGAGATCGAGCGCGACGATGAGGCGGTCGCGGGCTGCAATGTCGTGCGTCATCTCACCTCACATCATCCGCTGCGACACGTCGATCAATTGCCGCACCGTGGCGCGCAACAAATTCGCATCGCGTTCTTCCTTGAGCGCGCCCATGTCGTCGAACGCCTTGTCGGCGTGAGACAGGCCCATCTGGGTCGGAATCACGGTGGCACCGCAGCCCAGCGCGAGAATCTGCCGCAGCGCCATCAGCACCCGCAATCCCCCGAACTTTCCCTCGGACGCAGCACCAAGCGCAAAGGCTCGCTCGCGAAACACCTGACCCAGCGTCTCGTTGCGTTCCTTCACCCGCGTCACCCAGTCGATGGTGTTTTTCACCAGCGGCGGCACCGAGGAATTATATTCCGGCGTGACGATGAAGACGCCGTGATGCGCGCCGATCATGCGCTTGAGATCGACCGCGATTTTCGGAACGCCGGATTTCGCCTCAAGGTCGCCGTCGTAAATCGGCAGCGGAAAATCCGCCAGCGAGATCAGCGTGACATCGACATCCGCCAGCGCCAGTTCTTTCACGACGGCAGCCGCAAGCCGCGCATTCAGCGAGCCGGTGCGCAGCGAGCCGGGAATGACGAGGATTTTGAGAGCGGCCATATTTTTGCAGGCAATCCGGTCCGTGACGCGAAGGAGAAAAACTATCCCTTGCGATACACCCAGACGCGTGCGGGCGGAAGATTCATCCAGATGCGTTCAGACGCCTGGGTCAAAACGCCGGGCTGGGATTTCGGAATTGGCGGGGCCACCGAATAGGTGAACTGGATGAAGGGCGCGCCCGGCTCCAGTTTCAGGAATGCGTCGCGCATCAATTTCACGCGGATCAGCATCGGCTTGGTGACGAGTGGCAGACCGGACACCATGGCGGAGCCGGGCTCTTTCAATTCGGCAAGAGTCTTGTCGAGATTATAGGCGTCGCCCTGAATGACGGTTGCCTGCGGATAGCGCTCGCGCAGCAGCGCGCAGAAACCCGGATCGAATTCCACCAGCACGAGCCGCTTTTCGAGCACGCCACGCGCCAACAATGCGTCCGTAATGGCGCCGGTGCCTGGTCCGAGTTCGATGACGGGAGCTGTTGACTGATTGTCGACGTAGCCAGCGAC
>JAYVYQ010000187.1:0-5551 GCA_043784125.1 Afipia sp. | reverse complement strand
CCGACAGCCAGCACGTAAATCCAGCCTTCGGTGAAATCGAACAGATGCGAGTTGAACAGCGAACTGACGACGTTTTCGACGACCGCGACGAGGCCGATCCATGCGGCCAGCCCGGACGGCGGCAGGAAAATTTTCAGATGCGCGATCCAGATGGCGAAAAGTGCAATCAGGCCCAGAACACCCCACTGAACTGCGACATTCAAAGTCTGATTGTGCGGATTGCCGATCACCTCGGCCGATACTCCGGTCTGGCCGACCGCGTCGCGCTCGAACAGCGCTTTGGTCGATCCCGTGCCGTGACCGAACACTGGCGCTGCCTCAATGAACTTGATCGATTTGCGCCAATATTCCAGCCGCTGCCCCGTCGATGTCACGGCATTGTTGTCGTGATATTGCTGATACTCGCTGACGAGCGCCGATGCGCGCCAACGCAGATAGGGCGATGTCGACCAGGCCATTGCAACGGTGGCAAGCGCGACAATCAACAAGATCGCGGCGCTGCGGCGCTTCAAGTGGACGATCGCAAAGACTATCAGCAGAACCGGAATGCAAACGAGTACGGTCCGCGAGGTAGCGACAAACATCATGTTAGCGAGGAATCCGGCCGCCAATGCGGCCATTAGCGTCGCGAGTTTCCTGCTTCGAACCTGGAAAAAATAACTGGCTGCGCCAAGCGCGCCGAAGGCGCACAGAGCAAATTCCTGACTTTGCGCGATTGGATTCTTGACCGGCACGCCGACGGCCTTGCCCGACTCAATGATCAGCTGCGAGTCGATCGACATGAGCCATGAGGTCAGCATCACAATTGTGCATGAACCAAGAAACGCAATCGCGACCCACGCTCCTCGTTCTGATTTTTCGAAATGATAGATCAATAACGGAACCAGCAGCAGCTTCGCTACCGGCGCCAATCCCTGCAGCCGCGCCGTCCATGAAATATCGCTCGCCCACGCCATGCCGAGTAACGCCACTGCAAACAAGGCCACGGGCGCCAAGGATGCGGGCCGCTTCACCGATTCGATGAAACGGTTCGCGTCGAATGCCGGGATCAGCGAGAAAAGAAAGACAACGATAAAAATCGCGACCAGCGATGTCGACCACGGCAACGACAGTGCGACGAGCACGGCCAGAATATCGGTCGCACGACCCCACGCGGCTGAATCCCGCCAGGATCGCGACAGAAATCTAGTTTGCGGATGCGACGTAGTCCCGGCCATGCGTTGGTCTCGATCGCGCTTTCTTATGCGCTGCCGCAGCGCCCGTTTTGAACGCCTTGCCGGCCCCTCTGGCATCACCTTTGCCCCAGACCCGCACGTCAGGCAATGTCGCGCAGGCGCATCCGGCGGCTATAGCGGTTTCAGCGGCGAAAAACTAGGAAAACCATGTGTTTAGGTGAATGCAGAAATGACATTATGGATTTGGCGCAGTCACCCGCGCGTGCCATTTTGGTCAATTCCCGCCGCTCCAGTTCGTGACTGGAAGCCTCATCGAGAACGCAACAACATGCCATCCGATTCAACTATCGATTTTCTCGCGCCATTGTTCGTGCCCGGCAACCGCCCCGACCGGTTTGCCAAGGCTGCGGCATCGGGCGCCGACGGCGTTATTCTCGATTTGGAAGATGCCGTTGCGCCGAACGACAAAGATGGCGCGCGCACAACGATTGCGTCGTCGCCGCTGCCGGCCAATGCCGTCGTCCGCATCAACGCCTACGGCACGCGCTGGCACGATGAAGATGTGCAGGCCGTGAAAAATCTCGGCATCGGCAGCGTGATGCTGCCGAAAGCCGAATCCGCCGAACAGGTGAAGACACTGCGCGGCATGCTGGGCGCTTTGCCTGTGATCGCGCTAATCGAATCCGCAGAGGGGTTGGCACATGTGCGGGACATCGCGCGCCTCGTGGATCGGCTCGCTTTTGGCTATATCGATTTCAGCGCCGATCTTGGATGCAGCATGGAGCGGCATGCGCTCCTTCATGCCCGTGCGGAAATCGTGCTGGCATCGCGGCTCGCCAAAATCGCGATGCCGCTCGAAGGCGTCACGCCGACATTCGACGACACGAACGAAGTCGAAGACGATGCGCGCTACGCAGCCTCGTTCGGCTTCGGCGGCAAGCTGTGCATCCATCCGAAACAGATCGCGCCGGTGCTGTCCGGCTTCCGCCCGGCGCAATCCGAAATTGATTGGGCCAAGAAAATCGCAAACTCCGGCGACGGTGCGGCGTCGGTCGATGGCATGATGGTCGATGCGCCGGTTCGGTTGCGCGCGGCCCGGATTTTATCGACGGCGCAGAAATGCGATGCAGCCGGCGCGCGGCGATAATAACGCGCTCAAGCGTCGTCGAGTGCAACCAGATAGACCAGCAGAATTTCCTCGGCATCTTCGGTGCCGTCAGCCTCGCGGAACAGCAAAATTTCATCCGCCGTCCCGGGCCGCACGCTGATCTTGTCCTGTCCGTTCCAGATCGGGCGTCCTTCGGATTTCAGCGCCGCGAGATCGTCGAGCAACCAAGGCTCGCTGCAAAGCTCTCTCGCCTCCGGCGTGTTGCGCGCCTCGAAAGCAAGAATTGGCTTGTCGCCGACGACAAGCACAAACACGCGCGCGATGGGAGTCGGTGTCATGCCAGGACCGCCTCGCAGAAATGATGCGCATTTTTATCAAGTTGCACGGATCAAAACTTTCAAAATCGATTTCGTTCAGCATCAAGGAAAAACACCGAAAACGCTGTTCAGCATTGTCGGCGGACGTTGAGTTGTAGCTGATAAATAAAGCTATAATGAAAATAAAGTGTCCGCAATCGGACAATTGAGGGCCTCGGCCCTGCGTCATCGCGGGCCAAATACCCCGGAAACCGGCGCATCGATTTTACATTGATTTTCCATCTTCAGGCTCAGTCCCGCGCGACGCATTCCCGCGCTTGAAAAAACAAAATCGAAGCCGATACTTCCGCCTCGACATTGTCGAGACTGAAGGATCGGACGATGCTCCAAGTCGCATGCGGTATTCTTGCAAGTTCAGCGCTGTTTTATTTCGCCTCTAACAGGGACGCGCCCTCATGGACGCGTCCGTTCTGTACCTATGGCGATTTGTTCTGCCAAAATCCGCAATGGCTGCTCTATGTCGGCGTCATCTCTCTGGTGTGGGCACTGTTCCTTAAGGTTGACAGAATCTAAACGGCAGACCGCCCAAGAGACCGGCGCGCGCCGCATTTTCACGTCGTCTTAATCGTTACGTGCAATTGGCCGGAATTGCCCTGATTTATAAGTATTTTGCAACTCCCTCCCGGTATTATCTTGCTGAAATATTTCAACACCGGGTGACGGTATGACGGACAGAATGCCAAACCTGTTTTTTCGCTTTCGCAATAACACGCGCGCCAATGTCGCGGTGATCTTCGCCATCGCCATCATACCGATTCTGGGAAGCATCGGCTGTGCGGTCGACTACAGCATGGCGGTGCGTCTGCGCAGCAAGCTGCAGGCCGCGTCAGATGCCGCAAGCGTCGGCTCGGTGGGTAAAAATTCTCCAGCTTATCTTGCCGCTGGCACGGCGAGCGACGGCACCATTGCGGTCGGCGGCCCCGACGCATTGAAGATCTTCACTGCCAACATGACCGGCGAGAGCGGCTATACGCTTAACAGCTCGACAGCCGCCGTAGTCAAGTCCGGCAGCACCATCACTTCAACAGTGCAGTTCTCAGCGACCATCAACACGACCTTCATGAAGGCGCTCGGCAAGAACAACATGACGGTCACAGGTACGTCCGTCTCGACGGCAACGATGCCAGTGTTCATCGATTTCTATCTGTTGCTCGACAATTCTCCATCGATGGGGGTCGCGGCTACGCCTGCCGATGTCAACACGATGGTCAACAATACACCGGATCAGTGCGCTTTTGCGTGCCACGACACCAGCACCTCCAACAACTATTATAATCTCGCAAAATCGCTGAACGTGACGACGCGTATCGACGTCGTGCGCTCCGCAGCTCAGAGCCTGATGGACACCGCGGCAACCACCGAGGTTTTCAGCAACCAGTTTCGGATGGCGATCTACACCTTCGGCGCGTCCGCATCGACAGCCGGACTGACGGCGGTCGCGCCACTCACGTCCAGCCTATCGACGGCGAAAACCCAGGCCGGCAACATCGATCTGATGACAGTGAACGGTCAGAACCAGTATAACGATCAGGACACCAATTTCACAGCCATCATTCCGCAGATTGATGCTGCGATCCCGACACCCGGTCCCGGCACGTCGACATCGCCGCAGAAGTTTCTGTTTTTCGTGTCCGACGGCGTTGCCGACGAGGCAAACCCTGCCTGTTTCAAGCCAACAACTAACGGCACCCGCTGCCAGTCACCGATCAATCCGGCGTTGTGCACGGCGATGAAGGCGCGCGGCGTCAAGATCGCTGTGCTTTACACGACCTATCTCGCGTTGCCGACAAACTCTTGGTACAATCAGTGGGTTGCGCCGTTCAATCCCGGTCCATATGGACCTTCGACCAACAGCCAGATCGCCGCGAACATGCAGGCGTGTTCCTCGCCGGGCTTCTACTTCGAAGTCAGTCCGACCGATGGGATCTCGCAGGCAATGAACACGCTGTTTCAGAAAGCGGTTTCGACGGCTCACATCACAAACTGAGAACGCGCAGACCGAGAATTTATCGGACCGTCCTGTCGATGCAGGGCAGTCCGATTCTTTCTTCAATCGCTTTACGTGAACGCCATCACGCCCGATAGATGCGCTTGAACTGGCGCTCCGCCGACGCCATGGCGCCCTTGAGATCGTCGCGGCCGGTGCAGTAGTTCGCAAACATATCGACCACGACAAAGTCCGCGATGGCCGCAGCCGCACTCTCATTGAGCGTGCCGACGCCTGCGGGCGTGTTCGCAAGCTTTGCGACATCGCGATACGGCGTATTTTTTGGATCCGCCGTCCAGATCGGATTGGCGTCGTAGCCGAGCAAGAAGTGCGACAGATAGCCCTGCGCGGCCTCGATCCACGGATTGAACTGCGGCGGCTCCATCAGGAAGGCCGTGAATGCCTTGCAGGCCTGCGGATATTTGGTGAAGTTGAAGATCAGAATCGGAAACGCGAGATGCTGCTCCTTGATCTGGCCGCTGATGCCCACCGGCAGATGCGCGTGATCCATGTCGGCAGCGATCGCCGGATTTTCTTTCTTCGCCGCGACATAGATTGAAATGCCATTGGTTGTCAGATGGAGCTGACCGGCAAGGAACGCCTTGTTGTTCGAGCTGTCATTCCACGACACGGTGCCGGGAATGAAATTATCGTAGAGCGATTTGACGTATTCCAGCGCATTCGCAGTTTCCGGCGAATTGATCGTCACCTTGTCATTCTTGTCGACCGTATAGGCGTTGTGCGCCCAAAGCGCCCAGGCGAGCCATCCATTCGCATCGCCCGTCGCGTGACCGAGCGCCATGCCGGCCGGTGTGCCGTTCGCCTTGAGGCCTTTAATAAGTTCGCGGAAGCCACCGAGGTCTTTCGGAAATTCCTTGAAGCCGCATTTCTGCATCGCGGCGAT
>JAYVYQ010000186.1:0-2649 GCA_043784125.1 Afipia sp. | reverse complement strand
AATGGGTTCCAGCTATGGAAGACGGCTTCGATCTCACTTTGCATGAATCCAGGCACGATCTCGGGCGCCGGCAGGAATACTTCAGGAAGCACCGTCGATAGATCGGGATCCGAGAGGATATTCCATCGGGAGTGTCCACCCATCAGCGGCGATCGCAGGCCATAGACGACTCTACCGATCCGGGCCTCCCGAATGGCGTAAGAACATTGTGCGCATGGTTCCACGGTCGCATAGATCGTGCAATCCGACAGGTTCGTTCCGCGGATCGCCTGAGCTTTGGAAATGGCAACAATTTCCGCGTGACTGTTGACGTCGTGGTCTCGCTTTACCCTGTTGGCCGACTCGCACAGGAAGGCGCCGTTACTCGCGATCACAGCGGCAAAGGGATACTCGCCGTCGTCGGCCGAGGATTCAGCCAATGCGATGCAGCGCTGCATCATCTGCAGGTCGGGATCACTCTCGGATTGAAGCATTTTGAAGTCTCTTGTGATGTCTCTGTAAGCCTAGCTGTTTGCAGGCCGTATCAATTGACCGAAATCAACCGGCTGCCACGCGCACAAATGTCAATCACCGGCGTGTTGACCCAAGTCAAAACGCCTTCCATTCAATGACGTAAAAGTAAACACCTGAAGCGGATCGAACCAGAGGCACGCCGTGATTGCAAATCAGATGTGGTCTCCTTCCGCCGTCGGACCGGTTGCAAGCCGCCATCTGCGGTTATTCGCCTTGAATGGAACCGATGATCTCGGGCGCGATATCAGCAAGCTGCTGGCGCATCCCCTCAGCGCGCATGAAGAGCGGGATTTTGAAGACGGCGAGCACAAGGCGAGACCACTCGATCCCGTTGCTGGCGCCGACGTCTACGTGATCCATAGCCTTCACGGAGCCCCCAACCAAAGCGCCAACGACAAGCTCTGTCGATTGCTGTTTTTCATCGGCGCGCTGAAAGACGCTGGGTCCAGGCGGGTAACCGCGGTCGCGCCTTATCTCTGCTATGCGCGAAAGGACCGCCGCACCATGGCGAACGACCCGGTGACGACACGTTATGTCGCGACACTTTTCGAAGCGATGGGTTGCGATGCCGTCGTCACGCTCGAGGTACACAACGAGGCCGCCTTTGAGAATGCATTTCGCTGCCGCGCCGTGGCGCTGACAGCGGCGCCATTGCTGATTAATGCAATCAAGACAGCCATCGGCGACGAGCCTCTTTGCGTCATCTCGCCGGATCTGGGAGGCGGAAAGCGCGCGGATCTGCTGCGGGAAGCACTGGAAACGATGCTGGGCCGGCCGATCGGCAAGGCTTTTGCCGAAAAACACCGCAGCGGCGGGGTAGTTTCGGGCGACCTGTTCGTCGGCGATGTCGCCGGCGCCACCTGCATCATCGTCGATGATCTTATTAGTACCGGTGGCACGCTGGTGCGGGCGGCGCGCGCTGCGCGCGCCCGTGGCGCCCGGAGAGTCCTTGCCTGCGTTGCTCATGGACTGTTCATGCCGAGTGCCGAAACGGCGCTTGCCGATCCAGCCATCGATCGCATCATTGCCACCGACGTCGTTCCGCCATTCCGTCTTCCGGCGGGCCCGGTGCGCGACAAACTTAAGATTGTGCCGGCGGCGCCATTGCTGGCGGAGGCCATCCGTCTGCTCCATGAGGACAAGTCGCTCACCGATCTCCTGGTATTCTGAAATTGCTCGAGAATTAGCGCTGCCGCACCGTTCTGCGGCTGCCGAGAATATGTTCGAGGCGCGCGGCATCGGCGGCGGCGAGCCTGAGATAGATGCGGGCGAGACGGGGCCATTTCTCCGGCGTTCGGGGATTTGCATCGAGCAGATGGGCGATCGACAGCCGCGCGCGCAGCATCGCCCGATGACTGCGGTAGAACAAAAAAAGTCCGCTGGACGCATCGTCATCCAGGGCGTGCGCCAAGCGCCGCCTGATCCGCTCGGCTGCCCACAAACCGCCGAGGCGTTCGCATTCCAGATGCAGGAAGGCGATTTCATCGAGCGGATCGAGCGCCCGCAGTTTTGGGTCGAATTCCAGACAGTCGATGATCGTCGCGGGCTCGCGCAGCCAGATGTGCTCGGGGCGAAGATCGCCGTGGCCATCGACGAACCGCCGCTTGTGAATCCTCTCAAGCAGCAGGGCGGAGCATTTTTTGGCAAAACGGCGCTGTACATGGACGATTCGCTCCACCACGCCTTGAGGAAGGCCGAGGCGAGCGTTGAACAGCACGCGGCAATTGTCGACGAGCGCCTTCTGCCACGAGACAAGATACTGCTCGGGTTCAAGCTGGACCGGGGCGCATGCGCGTAAAAGGCGCAAAGCGTTGCCGCGAGGCGATGGAGCTGCAATGGCTTCAGCCAGCCGTCGCGCAAAGCCACTTCGAGCGTTTCGTTCTCCTCCAGCCGTCGCATGACTACCAGCCAATCCACGGCAGGCCCGTCGCCGGAGATTGCGAGACCTGATCGTGAGATCGTCAGCGGAACGACGTCCAGATAGATGTCGGGGGCGAGCCGCCGGTTCAGCAGGTATTCCGCGCGGCAGGCAGCCTCTCGCCGTGCCAGGGTTGAAAAATCGAGATAGACAAAGCGAACAGGTTTCTTCAGCTTGTAAACGCGATCGCCCGCCATGAAGACCCAGGACATGTGGGT
>JAYVYQ010000185.1:0-3927 GCA_043784125.1 Afipia sp. | reverse complement strand
TCGTGTTGAAAACCGGCTTCGATGTTACCGAGCTGCTTCCGGCTCTCTTTCACGCGCCTAACGATGCTGGCCGATACATCACTGCCGGCATCGTCGTGGTGAAGGATCCCGTGACGGGGGTTTACAACGCCTCCTATCACCGGCTGCAACTCCTCGGGCCGGATCGTGTGGCGATCAAGCTCGATTTCGGCCGTCATCTTCGGATCGCCTTCGAGCGGGCGAAGGCGAAGGGTAAGTCACTCCCGGTGGCAATCTGTATCGGCACAGACCTGGCCCTGCATTTTACCGCAGCAACGATGGGCTCGCAGATGCCCGAAAGCGCCGACGAACTCGCTGTCGCCGGCGGTCTGGCCGGCAAGCCGCTCACCGTCGTCGAGGCGGTTTCGCAGGACCTGCTGGTACCGTCGGAAGGCGAATTCGTTCTTGAAGGGGAAATTCTGGTCGATGACGTCGCGCCCGAGGGCCCGTTCGGCGAATTCATCGGCTTCGCCGCACCGGCGGCGGATGCGCCGGTCCTGAAAATCACCGCGATCACGCACCGTCTGCGCCCGATCTATCACGTCATCAATGGCTTCGGTCGCGAGACCGTCATCCTGCGCAAATATGTGCTGGAAGCCAGTCTGCTGAAGGTGTTGCAGTCGTCGATGCCGATCGTCACCGACGTCGAGATGACGTCGGGCGGGTTGCATCGTTTCCACGCTGTGATCCAAGTAAAGAAGCAGAGCAGGCAGCACAACGGTCTGCAGCGCAACGCAATGCTTGCCGCGTTTGGCGCGCTGAAGGATCTCGATCTTATCACCGTGGTCGATCATGATATCGATATCCGTGACCCGATCGATGTCGAATACGCCGTGGCGACGCGTATGGAAGCCTCATCCGATCTGATTCTGATACCCGGCGCGCGCGGTCACGAATACGTCCGGGTCAGCAAGGAAGGCGTCCGTACCAAACTCGGCATCGACGCGACGGTGCCGTTTGAGGACCAGGACAAATTCCGCCGCGTCGAATTCGCCTCAACGCGCGTGGAAATCGACGCATTCACGTCGGGAGAGTCGATCGCGACGTGTGCGCTGGGTCTGGTCGGAACGAACCTCGCTTGATTGCGCGGAACAAGCCGGCATCGATATTTGATGCAAGTACGTGAGCTCACACATGGGGATTCTCGAAATGAAAATGTTCCGGAAAATATCTTTCTGTGCGGTTGCGTCCGTCATCCTGACGGCGGCCCCTGCGCTCGCAGCCGACAAGGTGATCAAGGTCGGCATGATCGCTACATTGTCCGGGCCCTCGGCGTCGCTCGGAGAAAATATCGACCGGGGCGCCCAGCTTTATTTCGACAATCATCAAGCGGAGTTGCCGCCCGGCGTTAAGGTCGAGCTCATCAAGCGGGATGATACGGGCCCGAACCCGGGCGTTGCGAAGCGGCTGGCCCAGGAACTGATCGTGCGTGACCACGTGCAGTTTCTTGCGGGCATTGTGTTCACGCCAAACGCCGCAGCCATCGCACCATTGGCGACCGAATCGAAGACGCCCCTCGTCCTCATGAACGCATCGACGTCGAACCTCACCAGGCTTTCATCTTACATAGCGCGTGTTTCCTACACGCAATGGCAGACCGCACATACGTTGGGCCAGTGGGCGGCACGAAACGGATTCAACAAGGTCTTTATCGCAGTGAGCGATTATGCGGCCGGCATAGATTCGGAAAAGGCCTTCGAGGCCGGCTTCGTGGGAGATGGCAGGCAGATCGTCGGCCGCATCCACATGCCGCAAAGCACGCCGGACTACGTGCCTTACATGCAGAGTGTCAAGGATGCGAAGCCGGACGCGCTGTTTATGTTCACCAACGCCGGCCGGATCACGACTGCCGCGGTCAAGGGATTCGCCGAAGCGGGCCTGACCCAAGCGGGAATTACGCTGCTCGGGCCCGGCGACATTGCGAGCGACGAGGAACTTGACAACATGGGCGATGCTGCATTGGGCACCACCACTGCGGCGATCTACTCGGCGAACGATCCTCGTCCGGAAAACGTCGCGTTTATCAAGCTTTGGAAGAAGGCATATGGCAACGACTCAATTCCAAGCTTCATGGCGGTTTGCGGCTGGGATGGAATGGCGGCGATATTCTCCGCGATCAAGGCGCAAAAGGGCGTGGTCACCGGCGACGGTTCGATGCAGGCGCTGAAGAACTGGAGCAATCCGTCGAGCCCCCGCGGGCCCGTTGCAATCGATCCTGAGACGCGGGACGTGACGATGGACGTCTACATCGACAAGGTTGAAAAGGTTGGCAACAAGCTGGTCAATGTCAACATGGAGACCATTCACAACGTCAAGGATCAGTGGAAGATTCTGAATCCGCAGTGAAAGCGGTGATGTGAAGCCGGACCGGAAATGAGCAACGTCTTCCACATCGTCGTCAGCATCGCCTTCCACGGTGTCGCCTATGCGATGGTGCTGTATGTCATCTCGGTAGGCCTCTCGCTGACGATGGGCATGCTCAATTTCGTCAATCTGGCTCATGGCGTTTTCGCCATGGCCGGCGGCTACGCAGCTCTCTGGCTTATGAGAACGGAGGATGTGCCATTCGCGCTGTCGCTCGCGCTGTCGGCGCTGTTGGTTGCGCTGGTCAGCATCGTCCTGGAGCGCCTGCTGTACCGCAGGCTTTATGGCGCGGGTGAACTCGATCAGACATTGATGACGATCGGGCTCATCTTCATGGCCACGGCCGCGGCCCATTTTGCTTTCGGGCCGCTGCCGCAGCGAGTCAACCTGCCGCCCGCCATCACAGGCCATTTCTTTATCGATGGACGAGATTTCCCGACCTACCGGGCGTTTCTGATCGTGGCGGGCTGCCTGATTTTTGTCACTCTGTGGCTCGGTATTGAACGGACATTGGTTGGTGCGCGTATCAGGGCGGCCGTCGACAATCGTTCGATGGCACGATGTATTGGCATCAATACCAACGCCCTGTTCACAATCGTGTTTGCGCTCGGTAGTGGCGTCGCAGCGCTGGGTGGGGGGCTCGGTGCCGACATTGTCGCCATCGCTCCGGGGTATGCGATGGAGCACCTGATTTACTTCTTGATCGTCGTTGCGATGGGCGGGCTCGGCTCGATCACCGGTGCCTTCGTTGCCGCGCTGATCCTGGGCATTGGCGATACCGCGTGCAAAATTCTGGTGCCGGAGTTCGGCGCGTTCTTCGTCTACGTCGCGGTATTTATCGTCCTGTTGTTCCGTCCGGCGGGACTGTTCGGGAGAACTGCATCGTGAGCGTCGGCGAATTGCAGCATGCGCAAGCCCGCAAATTCAATCTCCTAGAGCTTGTGCCGTGGCTGATCGTCTGCGCCGCCTATGTATTGGTGCCGGAATTTCTGCCGCTCGGCACGCAAATTCTGATCATGATCCTGTTCGCGCTCTCTCTTGATCTTTTGCTTGGATATACTGGTATCGTCACCCTAGGCCATGCGGCGTATTTTGGCGTGGGCGCCTATACCTCCGGGCTGCTTGCCGTTGCGGGCTGGAACGAGCCATTCACCGGGCTGGCGGCGGGCGCGGCCGCCGCCGGATTGGTAGGCCTGGTCATGGGCTTCATCATCTTGCGGACGAAAGGCTTGGCGCTGCTGATGCTCGGTATGGCCGTGACGCTGATCTTCTACGAATTGGCCAATCATTTCGCTGACTGGACGGGGGGCGCGGACGGCCTGCAAGGCATTACCGTGAAGCCGATTTTCGGGCTGTTTGAATTCGACATGTACGGCCGGGCCGGCTTTGTTTATGCCGGTGCTGTTTTGCTTGTTTGTCTGCTTTTCGTTCGTCATCTGGTTCGCTCGCCGTTCGGCCGGTCGCTTGTGGGCATCCGCGAAAATGCCGTGCGGATGACGGCGATCGGCGTGCCCGTCCAGCGCCGGAAGCTCATTGTATTCGCGC
>JAYVYQ010000184.1:0-4214 GCA_043784125.1 Afipia sp. | reverse complement strand
AAAAAGTGTGGAGGATCAAATACCTCGCCGCAGCGCCAAAAGGCCGGCCGGGAACAAGAATTCTCGCGAAAATGTCACGTCCGGAAGCCGGTTTTTTCGGCAAAAGTCTTGAATGTGCCGCTATCCTGCGCGAATTCCCGTTAACGTTGCGGTGTCGGGTCCGCACTATACAAGGGGCATGATGTTCACTCGCCTATCAGTCATGACTGCGTTTTTTTCAGCCGGTGTGGCCGCCATGCCGCTGACCGCCTCGCTTGCTTTGGCGCAATCCTATCCGCCGCCGGGATATTCGCAGCCGCTGCAGACAGCGCCGGAGGGTTACACCGCCGATGCGCGCGGCGGCCCGGATTTCGACAGGCTTGAAGACGACGACGCTTCGGGCAGCCGTGGCGATGTCGCGCTGTCGCCGCCGGGTTATCAGCAGCAGCCGAATTATCGGCAGCAGCCGAACAACTATCAGCCGCGGACTTACGAACAGCAGGGCTATACCGGCCCGATCCTGTCGCCCGACGATCCGCGTTATGGACGTCCTGCCGGTCAGCCCGTTGCGCCAGCCTATTCAGATCGCGGCCCGCAGCAGCAACCAGCTCCTTATGCCGATCGCCAAGCTCCTTATGATCATCAAGACGGCGGGATGCGTCCGCCCGGTGCCATCAACGGTGGCGGTCCGCCAAACGCAGTCTCGCAACAGCCCCCCGCGCCGATCGGCGCCGATGGGCGGCCTGTGCAATTGTCGGCGCTGCCTGCGTCGGAGCAGCCGGAAACCGGCCCGCGTCAGGAACTCGATCCGCGCCTGCGCCGTCAGGAAGTGAATTATCCGACCAAGGAGCCCGCCGGCACCATCATCGTCGATACGCCGAACACGCAGCTCTATTACATTCTCGGTAATGGCCGCGCGATCCGCTACGGCGTGCGCGTCGGACGCGACGGCTTCACATGGACCGGCGTGCAGAAGATCACCCGCAAGGCCGAGTGGCCGGATTGGCATCCGCCGACCGAAATGATCGAGCGCCAGCCTTATCTGCCGCGCTTCATGGCGGGCGGCGACGGCAATCCGCTCGGCGCGCGCGCAATGTATCTCGGCAGCACGGTGTACCGTATTCACGGCACCAACCAGCCCTCCACCATCGGCAGGTTCGTTTCGTCGGGCTGCATCGGCATGCTGAATGAAGACGTCACCGATCTGTTCGAGCGAACCAAGGTCGGCACCCGCGTCGTCGTGCTGCCGGGCGGCAAGCCGCCGGAAGTCACGGCGTCAACACAGCCTGGACCGAGCGCGCCTTATCAATCGCAAAACGCGGGCACTGCGCCGTATCAGGGCCCAGCAAACGGTGGGCCGCCGGTTGCCAACGGAGGAGGGCCGGTGAATGCGCCGCGTCCGAACACCGCGATGGGCGTTCCCAATCAGGGACCGACCGCCGTGCCGCCACTGCCGGCGCCGGTTGTGATCCGCTAGTTCCGAATTCCGGATTGAATAAAAAAAGCCCCGCCTCGCGCGGGGCTTTTTGTTAGCGCGGGGTGCTTTTTCTCACATGAAACCCGGATTGCGCGGCAGATAACGGCTCCAGTCGCCAACGCCGTGCGTCGCCATCAGCACCATCGGCAGCGTGATGCGCATGCCGTATTCGACTGCGAGCCTCAAGGCTGCTTCGCCTGTTGCCGGTACAAACGCCGATACGTTCGAAGAGCTGCTTTGCGCGGCAATATGCAGCGCGGTTTCAAATGCAGTCCCGAGGGCGTCATTCTGCGCGACCGCAAGCGGTCCGATATGTCCGTCATTGCCGATGTAAACGTAGCCCGCGCAAGTATCGCCCGCGTGGAGAAGAAAATCGTTGGTCGCAGAATCGTCGATCAGATATTTGTGGTGCTTCTCGCGCGATACGCCCAGAGCCTGAGCGTCGACCGCGGCAAGGCTGTGCAGATGCGCTGCCGTGTTCTCAATGCGTACATGGCGAAACTGCGCACCCTGCAATCGACTCGTCAGGCGCTCTCGCGCGATACTGAAATTATAGATCGGGCACTGCGGAGCAGTCCGTTCCGCATATAGAGACCCTGCGAGACGGTGTTGAAGGTGAAAGTAATGAGGGCCCTGTGTGTCGCGCCGGATTTTTGCGCGTGATCGAATGTCCGCGTCAGCAGTTCGTTGCCGATGCCGCGGCCCTGATGGGCGGGCGATACGAACAGCTGCGCGAGAAACCACAACTCGCCGCACACCCAGCTCCATGCGAAACCGAGAATGTCATTTTTCTCCTCCGCGATCCACAGGCCGTCCGGATCGTCCTGCAGTGAAAACAATTGAAAATTGATCGCCTGCGATCTGGCGATCGCCCCGAAACCGTGGCGCGCGGTGAGATCGTTGATGCTCGTAACAACAAGCGCATCGGCGCGTTCCAAATCCTGCACGCGGGCTGGGCGGTACACGACCGGCATTCGGCAACTCCGTCACAGGAAATTCTCGTTGGGTCAGCGTAGAGTCCTGAGTGGCGGCGTCAAATAGCTTTGCTTGGTATTCTACGGATTTTTCGCTTAGGCCATCACCCGCACCGGCGCACCATTCAGCCACGCCGCAATGTCTTCGACCATGTCGGTGTAATACTTGCGATAGTTTTCTTGCGTGACGTAACCCAGATGCGGCGTCAGCACGACATTGTCGAGCTTGCGCAGCGGATGATCAAGCGGCAGCGGCTCGACCGAAAACGTATCGAGGCCTGCGCCCGCGATTTTCTTCCTCTCGAGCGCGTCGAGCAATGCGTCTTCATCCACAATCGGCCCGCGCGCGGCGTTGATGAGGTATGCGGTCGGCTTCATCCGTGCGAGGTCTTCGCGCGAAACAATACCGCGCGAGCGCTTGCTCAACACCAGATGAATCGAAATCACGTCCGCCTTCGAGAACAATTCTTCCTTGCTGGCGTAAGTGACGCCGGCCGCCGCGCAGGCCTCATGCGTGAGATTGGTACTCCACGCGATCACGTTCATGCCGAGTGCCTGGGCAATGGTCGCAACCTTGATACCCAGCTTGCCGAGGCCGACGATGCCGAGTGTCATGCCTTCGACATCGCGGCCCATCGTTGTCTGCCAGCTTTCGCCCGCATGCATGCGCGCGTTTTCATATCCGATGTGACGGGTGAGTTCGAGCATAAGCCCGATGGTCAGGCCCGCCGTGGCGTTGCCGAAGCCGCCGGTGCCGCACACGATCACGCCGCGTTCTTTTGCGGCGTCCATGTCGAAGGCGGCATTGCGCATGCCGGATGTCAGCAGCAATTTCAGGTCGGGCAGCGCGGTGAGGACGTCGCGGGAAAACGCCGTGCGCTCACGCATCGCGCAGACGATCGGGAAATCCTTCAGCGCTTTGATTGCGTCGGCGCTTGAGCCGAACGGCTTGTCGAACACCGTGATGTCGATCCTGTCTTTCAGCGAGGGCCAGTCGGCCAGCTTCAGGGCCACGTTCTGATAATCGTCGAGGATCGCGCAGCGCAGTTTCATGACGGTGCCCTTGTTCGCCGGAACGTCGGGCTTAAGCCGTCAGGCGCGTCAAGGCAACGGGCCGGAACCATCGGCCGTCCCGCGCATGCTTAATGTTTGGTTGTCGATCCGTTAGCTGCGGTGAGCGGCTTTCGCCGCACAGGCCGGGCCCGGGCCGCGCATATAGTGCTGTTCCGGATGATACGGATCGAACGCGGCTCTATAGAACGCGCGCTCGAAAGCAAGGATTTTGATCATCCATCCGATCGGTGCCAGCGACACCGGCTGGGCGGTGCAGCGTCCTGTAAGTAAATTGAGAATGGCTGTCATGATGACGTTCTGTTTTTTGACGCCACGGCTTCTGTCGTGACGCGCTCCCGTTAAATCCGAGCGCGCAGCTTGCCGCGCGGCGATTAACAGGGGCTTTTCGCAGCCGGCGACGATAAGGATTCATCGCCGTTAGGCTTTCCAAATGGTTGCCCTTTGCGGTTCCCGTCGTTACATCAAGCGCAGCAAATCCCCACACGATCAGGATCAAGATGGCGCGCCAATTCGTCTATTTCATGCAGGGTCTGACCAAGGCCTATCCCACCCGCAAGGTGCTGGCTAACATCCATCTGTCGTTCTATCCCGACGCCAAGATCGGCGTGCTCGGCGTCAACGGCTCGGGCAAATCGACGCTGCTGCGGATCATGGCCGGTCTCGACAAGGATTATAACGGCGAAGCATGGGTCGCCGAAGGCGCGCGCGTC
>JAYVYQ010000183.1:0-9451 GCA_043784125.1 Afipia sp. | reverse complement strand
GAGCATCCTTTCGATCCTGTTGAAGTGCTCATCAATATCTCGACCGCCAAGGACGCATCTGCTGCACTCGAGGGCTACAACCCGCCGCACAAGGGCTATCAGGCGTTGAAGGCAAAGCTCGCTGCTCTTACGGGCGCGAGCGAAGATACATCCAAGCAGATCGCCGAAGGCGCGACATTGAAGTTCGTCAAGCCGCCCAAGAAGGGACCGGCTCCGGAGGTGATGGAAGACGCGCGTGTGCCGATGATCCGCGCCAAGCTCGACATTACCGAGAACGCTGACGATACGCATTACGATGCCAAGGTCTCTGAAGTGGTTCGTAAATTCCAGGCGGGCAACGATCTGAAGGTCACCGGCATCCTCGACGACCAGACGGTGCGCGCGCTCAACGGTCCGAAGAAGGACAAGCAGATCGACATCGTTCGCGTCAACATGGAGCGCTGGCGCTGGCTGCCGCGCGAACTCGGCGCGCCTTCGCTCGGCAACGCCTATGTGATCCTCAACATTCCCGACTACACCTTGAAGGTGATGCAGAACGGCGCACAGGTCTGGACCACACGCGTCGTGACCGGCAAACCGGGCACGCATGCGACGCCGCTTCTGACCGAGACGATGAAGTTCATCACGGTCAACCCGACGTGGAACGTGCCACCGTCGATCATTTACAACGAATATCTGCCGGCGCTGCAGCAGGACCCGCAGGTGCTCGAGCGCATGGGCCTGAAACTCTCGCGCGCGCAGGATGGCAGCGTGCGTATTTCGCAGCCTCCAGGTGAAGCCAACGCGCTCGGGCGCATCCGCTTCAACTTCCCGAACAAGTTCCTCGTGTATCAGCACGATACGCCGGACAAGAACCTGTTCGCCAAGGAAGAGCGCGCCTTCAGCCACGGTTGCATGCGGGTGCAGTATCCGGACCAATACGCAGCCACGCTGCTCGGCATCGCGCTGCCGAAGGACAACTACACGCCGGAAAAGATCAAGGCGATGTACGGCAAGAGCGAAATCAACATCAACTTCCCGACGCCGATTCCGGTGAACATCACCTACCAGACGGCATTCGTGGACGATGCCGGCAACCTCCAGATGCGTAAGGACGTTTATGGCCGCGACGCCGCCATGATCCCGATGCTCAAGGGCGCGCCGGGCCGCGAATTGGAAGCAGCGATCGCCCATTCGCAGCCGAATTACGTGAAGCCGACCGGAAATATCAACATCCCCGGCGATACCTACGCCAGCAACGGGCCGAACTTCTTCCAGCGGCTGTTCGGGGCTCCGACCCCGCCGCCTGCTCCGGTCCGTGCCCGCCGGTCACCTCGCTGAGACGGCGATTCGATCCGCCTTCAGGGTTTTCGACCGATTTTAAGGGCTCCGCCTCGCGCGGGGCCCTTTCGTATTAACCGTGCGGGGCAAAGCATTCAGACCCACACCCGCCTACCGGCCCTTTTTTGCCATACTCGACGGGCTACATCGCCGCATCGACTGGGGACCAAGGCGTAAATTTCGGTTAACAATTCCCCTTTAAGACTATGTTCATCCTCTCCCGCCGCGTGGGGTTGCGGGGGATCACATCGACCGACTGACGTCTGACGGGAATTCTGAGTGGCGGGACGATTTCCACGCAGCGCCGGACCTGTAGCGCTCCCGCGAACCGGATGGCGCGTGGGCCTCGCCACCCTGCTCCTGATTGCCGGCGCCAATTCAGTTCATAATGCGACCGCCGACAACGACACCCGCGAACTGTCTTTCCACCACACCCATTCCGACGAAGACCTCACCATCACCTTCAAGCGCAATGGCCGTTACGATGAAGCGGCGCTGAAGAAACTCAATCATTTCCTCCGCGACTGGCGCAGCCAGGACGAAACCACGATGGATCGGCGGCTGTTCGATATCATCTGGGAAGTCTATCGCGACGTCGACGGCAAACAGCCGATCCAGATCATCTCCGCCTATCGCTCGCCCGCCACCAACGCGATGCTCCGCCGCCGCTCCTCAGGGGTCGCGCGCTTCAGCCAGCATATGCAGGGGCACGCGATGGACTTCCTCATCCCCGGCATTCCGCTTGAGCAAATTCGTTTCGCCGGTCTGCGTCTGCAGCGTGGCGGCGTCGGCTTCTATCCAACATCGGGTTCGCCTTTCGTACATCTCGACGTCGGGAGTATCCGCCACTGGCCGCGCATGAATCACGACCAGCTTGTGAAGGTTTTCCCCGACGGACGAACCGTTCACGTGCCGTCCGACGGCAAGCCGCTGGCCGGTTATCAGTTGGCGCTCGCCCATATCGAGAAGCGTGGCGATGGCACCGAGGAGCCAAGCAAACCGGGCCTGCTCGCGGGTCTGTTGTTTCACAAGCATGCTGACGATGAAGAAGAAGCCGCACCTGCCGAGTCGAAACCTGGTTTGAAAGCCAAGACGGTTGCGGCAGTCGAAGCTGTTGCGGCGAAAGCCGAGAAGCTGGTGGAATCGATTCCATTGCCACGTGCAAAGCCGGCGGCTGCCGCGGCCTATCAGGTTGCCTCAGCCACCGAGCCGCAAACGGTCGCAGTTGCGATACCTTTGAAGCCAGTCGCCACACGCGGTCCGGACACTGCGGTCGATGTCATCAATGCGCGCGGCCTGTGGGATAACGAGCAGGTCGCAAAACCTGTGACACCGGCCCAGACCGCAACCCAGAAGGCGCGCGCCGTCGTCGCATCCGCCGATGATCGGGAACCTACGACTGTCGGAACAACCGCCTCTGATGCGCTCGCATATGCGCCGGTTGATCGCAGCCAGATCGTTGCATCGACGGGACCTGTCGAACGCAATGCAGTCGAGGATGCAAATGCCAGCAAACCAGCGAAGATCCTTCGCCTCGCATCCTCGCAAATGAGCGAGCTTTGGCTGCGTGCGATGATACTCGCACCGAGCGCCAGCCGGTCGCTATCTGCCGCGATCCTCGGCGATCAGGATATGACTGTGATGCGAACGCATTTCGTCAAACCGAAAACGTCGCTGGCGATGAGCTTCTCCGACGATCCGCAGATGGGACTCATCTGTGAGCGGTTTACCGGATCGGCGATCGTGATGCTGCAAACCACGTCGTTCGGAATGCGAACGGCCGCGCTACGCTAAAAGCGCGCGGCGAAGCTGCTCTCAGCTCAACATCCCCAACGCCTGCATGTAGGTTTCCAGGATGGTTTCCTGTTCCTGACGCTCGTTTTCGTCCTGCTTGCGCAGCCGCACGATCGTTCGCAGCGCCTTGACGTCGAAACCGTTGCCCTTGGCTTCGCCATAGACATCGCGGATATCGTCCGAGATCGTCTTCTTTTCTTCTTCGAGCTTTTCGATGCGCGAAATGATGGCCTTGAGCTGATCTTTCGCGAAACGGTGAGCGGTTTCTTCCTTGGCGGCAGCCGCGGTGGCCATCGGATACTCCTGAACTTAGTCGTGAAGCGGAAAGACGGCGTGACTGTCAGGCACGTCGTCTGCATTTCACACTCAAGAGTAGCGCCGTTGAGGTCAAGGCAGGCCGGACGATCATCCACAGTGACCACAGGACAAACAAAAATCGGCGCATCAGCGCCGATTTGTCTTGCACGCGGGATGGCAGCGTTAGTGTCCAGCGTGGCTCTTTTTGAGCGCCTCAGTCTGTGCGGGCGTCGCCTAGCTTTGATGCTTCGCCTTCCACGTCTCATAAGGCATGCCGTAGACGGCCTCGCGGCTTTCATCCTTGCTCAGGGCAACACCCTTTTCGTCGGCCGCATCTTTGAGCCAGTTCGACAGGCAGTTGCGGCAGAAACCGGCGAGATTCATCATGTCGATATTTTGCACGTCGGTTCGGCCGCGCAGATGCTCGACGAGGCGGCGAAATACGGCCGCCTCCAGTTCGGTTTGGGTCTTGCCGTCGATGCTCATGGAAGGTCTCTCGGAGTTGGCGCGGCGCTGAATGAAGCCTCTACATGGGATCGTGTCACACAATCTGCCATATCGCCCGTCAAAATCCGTTCAGATGATGCATTACCGGCTCAGATCGGGCGATTTCGTTGCGCTGGACCGTTGACACCAACGCCGATGTTACGCGAAATCAACAATCAGTTGATATATCTTGATTAAATGACAGATTCCGATTTCAGCCCGAACCGCGCATCATTCCGCCGCACCCTCATCGCCAGCCTGACCGGGCTCGTTGCGTTGGTGACGCTATGCGCATGGAGCGCCCCTGCGGCGGCAGATTTTCGACTCTGCAACAACACTTCGAGCCGGGTCGGCATCGCGCTCGGCTACAAGGATAATGAAGGCTGGGTCACCGAGGGCTGGTGGAACGTTTCATCGCATAGTTGCGAGACGCTTTTGCGTGGAACATTGGTCGCCCGTTATTATTACATCTATGCCATCGACTATGATCGCGGCGGTGAATGGTCGGGACAGGCCTTCATGTGTTCGCGCGACAAGGAATTCACCATCAAGGGCACCGACGATTGTTTGGCACGCGGCTTCGACCGCACCGGCTATTTTGAAGTCGATACCGGCGAACAGCGCGCATGGACCGTGCAATTGACCGAATCGGGCGAACAGAATCCGAAGCAGTCGCCGGGGCTTCCCGGTCTGCCGAATGCGCCGGGACCCACGCAACCGAATCCGAGCCTGCCCGGCGCGCCCGGAAAACAGCAATGAGACGTCTGCGTCGCATCAAGATTCTCGCCACGCTCGGACCGGTTTCGTCGGACAGCGCGACGATCCGTAAATTATTCGAAGCCGGCGCAGATGTCTTTCGCATCAACATGAGCCATACGCCGCACGACAAGATGCGCGAACTAGTGGCAACGATCCGCAATGTCGAGGGCAGCTATGGGCGTCCCATCGGCATCCTCGTCGATCTGCAGGGACCTAAACTCCGGCTGGGCGCATTCGCCGAAGGTTCGGCCCATCTCACCAATGGCGAAATTTTCACGCTGGATTCCAATCCTGCACTCGGGGACAAAACCCGCGTTCACCTTCCGCATCCTGAAATTCTGCAGGCGTTGCGACCCGGTCATGCGCTGCTGATCGACGACGGCAAATTGCGGCTGATTGCGGAGGAAACCTCGCCCGAACACGCTCGCTTGCGCGTCGTGACAGGCGGAAAGATGTCGGACCGTAAGGGCGTGAGCCTGCCCGACACCGATTTGCCGATGTCGGCGATGACGTCAAAAGATCGCATCGATCTGGAAGCCGCACTCGAGACTGGAATCGACTGGATCGCGCTGTCCTTCGTGCAGCGCGCCGACGACGTGATCGAGGCCAAGAAACTGGTGCGTGGCCGCGCCGCCGTAATGTCGAAGATCGAAAAGCCGCAGGCGATCGACCGTCTCGCCGAAATCATGGAAGCGTCGGACGCAATCATGGTTGCGCGCGGCGATCTCGGCGTCGAACTGCCGGCTGAGCGCGTGCCGGGTCTCCAGAAGCAGATGACGCGCATGGCGCGCAAGGCCGGCAAGCCGGTAGTGATCGCCACGCAAATGCTGGAGTCGATGATTACGTCGCCGGTGCCCACACGCGCAGAAGTGTCCGACGTCGCAACGGCGGTGTTCGAGGGTGCCGATGCCATCATGCTGTCGGCTGAATCGGCGGCGGGAAAATTTCCAGTTGAAGCGGTGCAGACGATGAACCGCATCGGCGAGGAGGTCGAGCGCGATCCGACCTATCGGGGCGTCATTTCCTCACAACGGCCCGAACCCGAAGCCACCGCAGGCGACGCTATTGCGGACGCTGCGCGCCAGATCGCCGAGACACTCGATCTATCGGCAATCATCTGCTGGACCGATTCCGGCTCGACCGCGATGCGGGTGGCACGCGAGAGGCCACACCCGCCTGTTGTCGCGATCACGCCCAATGTCGCAACAGGCCGCAAGCTCGCGGCGGTCTGGGGCGTTCACTGCGTTATCGCCGAGGATGCCCACGATCAGGACGACATGATCGACCGCGCAGCCCGTATCGCGTTTCGCGACGGATTCGCAAAAGCGGGCCAGCGCGTGATTATCGTCGCTGGTGTGCCGCTTGGTACGCCCGGCACCACCAACATGGTGCGCATCGCCTATGTCGGCCCGGATCGCGACGCGGATATCTGAAATCAAATACAGTTGAACGTTGTGCGTTGCACGAAAACGAAGGTCGCGCTTGCGACCTGCGGATTCGCGGATCATGCTGCATGCGAAAGTTTTTTTCGTCCACTTCCTGCCCGGTTGTGTTCGAACAAAACTTGAAGGCGAATCGATATCGCCGTCAGGACTGCTCGTCCAAAGGGAGTTGCGCCATGATCGACAGACGGAATCTCATTAAAAATTTAACCGCTTTTCTCGCGACGCTCGGTGCGGGTGTTGCGACCAATCCCCTGCGTGCATTCGCCGAATCAATCACGCTACCCTTCGACAATGGTGAACGTCCGCTTGTGCGATACCCGCAAAAGCGACCGTTGATCGGGCTCACCGCGCGGCCGCCGCAGCTTGAAACTCCGTTTTCGGTTTTCAACGACGGCGTCATCACCCCGAACGATGCGTTCTTTGTGCGCTATCACCTTGCCGGTCTGCCCTACGATCTCGACCCCGACACTTTCTCGCTTGAGATCAAGGGCAAGGTCGACAAGCCGTTGAAACTGTCGCTGGCGGACATCAGAAAGATGCCTTCGGTCGAACTCGTCGCCGTCAATCAGTGCTCCGGCAACAGCCGTGGATTGTTCACGCCTCGCGTGGCGGGCGGCCAGCTCGGAAACGGCGCGATGGGCAACGCGCGCTGGAAGGGCGTGCCATTGAAAATGGTTCTCGACAAAGCCGGCGTGCAGGCGGGCGCAAAGCAAGTTGTGTTCAGCGGCATGGATGGCCCGGTGGTGGACAAGACGCCGGATTTTGCGAAGGCACTCGACATCGACCATGCGCTCGACGGCGACGTGATGCTGGCCTATGCGATGAACGGAGAATATCTTCCGTTCCTCAATGGGTTTCCTTTGCGGCTCGTCGTGCCGGGTTATTACGGCACCTATTGGGTCAAGCATCTCAACGAGATTACTGTCATCGATAGCGTCTTCGACAATTTCTGGATGAAGACTGCCTACCGAATACCCGACAACGACTGCAATTGCGTCGAGCCCGGCACTGCGCCGAAGGCAACGATCCCGATCAATCGCTTTACGGTTCGCTCTTTCATCACGAACCTCACAGACGGCGCCAAAGTAAAGGCCGGCAATACCGCGCTGAAAGGAATTGCTTTCGATGGCGGCAAAGGCATCAAGGAGGTTTCGGTTTCCTCCGATGGCGGCAAGACATGGATGCCCACAAAGCTCGGCAAAGATCTCGGCAAGTATTCATTCCGCGAATGGACGACAAGGGTGAAACTGGCCGTAGGGCCGAGTGAACTGAAGGTTCGCGCAACCAGCAATGACGGCAAGGTGCAACCCATGGAGTCCTTGTGGAATCCGGCCGGTTATCTGCGCAATGGCGTCGAAACCGTTCGCGTCACGGCAACCTGAGGAGAGCGATCATGAACCGATCCCGACTTATCGCGCTTTCGCTCTCAGCTGCTGTTGTTCTGGCGGCGGGCATGTCGCAAATCAATGCAAAGCCGCTCGACTATAGAGTTCCCGAAGACACGACAACGTTCAAGCCGGGCACAAATCTCGATGTTGTCCAGAACAATTGCGGCGCTTGCCATTCCGCCGATTACGTCAAGACGCAGCCGCGTGGCCCGAAATTCAAGAAAGATTTCTGGCAGGCCGAAGTCACCAAGATGATCAAGGTCTACGGCGCGCCGATCGACGATGCCGACACCGGCAAGATCGTGGACTATCTCACCGAGAATTACTGATTCAAGGAGCCGGATAGTCTCCGGCTCCTCGCGGCTTTAGTTCGCCGCCGCTGCATCGGTGCGAGAGGCTTGCGCTGCCATCGCTTCAATCTCGCGGACGGTCAGATCAGGCTCTGCCACTTGCGGCATATGGCCGACATTCGGCAACACGATCAGCTTGGTCTGTGGAACGGCCTGCGCAAAATGTTTCGAATGAATCGTCGGCGATACGACGTGATCGGTATCGCCAGTAAAAATAGTGACCGGCACCTTGATCTGCGGATAGTCCGGCGATCGTTTCGCCACTTCGGCCTTCAGCGTATTCAGATCCCACGCATTGTTGAGAAAGACGCGCGGACGCAAAACCAGTTTCACCTGCGTGTCGTCGGCGAATCCGTCCGGCATTGGCTGTGGCGAGAAAACATAACGCGTTCCGGATTCAACCAGAAACGACCCGATCGGCAATGTGATGGTGTAGGCGAGAAGCGGGCCGAGCACCGGGACTGTGGCAAGCTCATTGAACTGGCCGACGCCGCCGGGCCATGGATACAAGACCGGCGACAACATGACCAATCCCGCCACGCGCTGCGGATAGGCCAGCGCCAATTCCGGCATGATCGCGCCGCCCAGAGAATGTCCGACGAAAATCGCGCGCGTGATTCCGATCCTGCCAAGCGCCTCGTCAATCATTTTGGCTTGAATGGCAGGCGTGGTGTCCCGAATGCTGTCACGCGTACTCCAGCCGAGTCCGGGCCGGTCGATCAAAACGACACGATGATTTTTCGCAAGCAGATTGCCGAGCGGCCTGCGCATCGTCTCCAGACTTGAACTCGCGCCATGGACCAGAACCACGGGAAGACCCGCCGCATCCTTGGGCCCAAGTTCGACATAATGAATCCGCCCACCGGCGACATCGACGAACTTGTCCTGCGGCGGATACGTCCGCGACAGCACAAGCACGCCGGCTTGCGTCACCAGCGCCAGCACCACCAGCGCGATCGCAAGACCGGACAATATCATTGAGAGAATCCGAAGAAGCTTTTGCACAAGGGAAACTACGTTTCTGAGCGGGATAGGTTTCGCGTGCGGTCGTCACGCTGCCGCAATCGATGACGCGGCTAGATATCCCGGCCCTCGACCTTCTCGCTCAAGGTCTTCACGAGATCGGGAATCTTTTCGAGATGAGGATTGATGGCGAGCGCCCTGCGAAAGGCGTCGAGTGCGTGCTTCTCGTCGCCGGTTTCCTGCATGATCATACCCAGTCCCGCCAGCGCACCGAAATGGCGCGGCTCGCGGATCAGCACCTGACGAATGTCTTCCATCGAGCGGGTGTAATCGTTCTGCATGTAATACAGCGTCGCGCGCCTGTTCCATCCTTCGATATAGTCCGGACGCAATTTGATGACGGCATCGAGCAACTTCAGCGCGACATCCATATCCTTGCTGTCCATCGCGAGTTTGACACGCAACATCAGCAGGGCCGCGGTGTCGCTGTTGGTTGCGGTCCACAACGACCAGATCCGCGCCTCGACAGCCTTGGCACTCTCCTCGTCGGGCGCGGCTTTCAGCGCACCGAACAGGAAGTCGAGATTTTTGGTTTTATCCCCGGTGACGCGCGGCAACTTGGCCGGAGCTTGTGGAATTTTCTTCGGCG
>JAYVYQ010000182.1:0-15230 GCA_043784125.1 Afipia sp. | reverse complement strand
ATGGTTTCGATTTTTGTCCGCTCGCTGATCTACAATATCGTTTTTTATCTCAACCTGACGTTCTGGGTGCTGCTCGGCATCCCGACCTACATCATGCCGCGCTGGGGCATCATCTGGATCGCGCAAAACTGGGGCAAGACCAGCATCTGGCTGATGCGGATCATCTGCAACACCAAGGTCGAATATCGCGGGCTGGAGAAACTCAAGAAAGTCAATCAAGGGCCGTTGCTCGTCGCGCCCAAGCACCAGTCGGCTTGGGAAACATTCGCGATGCTGCAGTTCTTCGATGAGCCCCTTTATATTCTCAAGCGCGAACTGCGCTGGCTTCCGCTGTTCGGCTGGTATCTCGTCAAGGCCAATATGATCGGCGTCAAACGCGGCGCGGGCGGACGAACCTTGCGGGAAATGACGCGGCGTGCGCGCGAGGAAGTCGCCAAGGGACGCCAACTTATTATTTTCCCCGAAGGCACGCGCCGAGCCGTCGGCGCACCCCCTGACTACAAATACGGCGTCAGTCAGATTTACGTCGATTGCGGCGTGACGTGTTTGCCGGTTGCATTGAACTCCGGGCTGTTTTGGCCACGCCGGACATTCATGCGTTATCCCGGAACGCTCGTCGTCGAATTTCTCGATCCGATTCCGCCCGGCCTTCCGCGCGATGAATTCACCGAACGCGTCAGCACCGCAATCGAAGACGCAACGAATCGTCTTGTGAAAGCAGGACGTGAAGAGCAGGTGAGGCTGGTTGGATTTTCCGCGCCGCTGCGCACGCAGGATTGATTTCGGTCGCTAGCTTGCGCGGTGGAGCGGCGTGTCGCCGCCCTTCAAAAGAGCAGCGAGCCTGTGCAGCGGCATATCGCGAATGCCCTGCGCTTCCAATGCCGCGACCGTCGAGATGACGTATTCGGCGTTGTCGCCATAGGCACCGTGCCCCTGCTTGACCAATCGCAGTTGCTCCTCAAGCGAGAGGCGGCCGGCATATTGATCGTGGCTGCGGTCAGCGACATACGCCAGCGCCCGCACGCGTTCGCGCGCGTCGCCTTTCAGCCAGACGGATCGCATCACCTCGCGATAGACGCCGGTGACTTGTTCGCGCTCACGCAGATAGGCGACGGTGGCCTTGCGGTCGCCTTGCGCCACGCGAAATGCCACGCCCTGACAGGCACCGCCGCGATCCAGTCCCAGTACGAGGCCCGGCCTTTCATAAGTGCCGCGATGGACCATCGAATAGATGCAGAGCGAACGATGCTCGCCGATTAAGCGCGCGGGCGATTGTTCCAGAAACGCAAATCCCGGTTTCCAGATCAGCGAGCCGTAACCGAAGACCCAGAGATCGCCATCGGGGAAATCCGTTTCGGAAAGTGCTTTCGCAGCCATTCGTCACGCCTATCAGCAGGATGGCGGTTGCGCAACCGGCTGGACTTCAAATCGAATTGCGCATCTTCTAAATGCCTAATTCGGATGATTTAGGTCTTTCATGCACGATCGATTTCCAACCAAACGCCGGAGTCGCTGGCCGCTTTTTGCGATGCCCGTTGCGGTGCTCTGTGCGGCGGTAGCGTGGAGTGCGTTCTGGTTTTATGCGGCGTCTCAGGTCGATGAAAAATTCGACGGCTGGAAGACGCGCGAAGCCAAGTCGGGGCGGACATATGAGTGTGCAAAACGCTCGGTCGCAGGGTTTCCGTTTCGCATGGAGGTGAGTTGCGACAATCCGGTCGTGACGCTGACGTCGCAGACGCCGGATCAGATTGCGAGCGGCATCAAGCTGCAGGCGCAACTCAAAAGCATTCTGGTGCTGGCGCAGATCTACGATCCGACGAAGATTATCGCCGAGTTCACCGGGCCCGCGATTGTGAGCAGCAGAGGCGAGCCTGCTTCGTTTACGGCGAACTGGAAAGCAGGGCGTGCGAGCGTGGCAGGATTGCCGGTCTTGCCGCAGCGGGTGTCATTTGCGTTCGATAATCCTGCGGTTGATCGCATCGATAATGGCGGGCAGTCGCCCTTATTTCGCGCGTCGCATCTCGAATTTCACACGCGATTGCTTGACGGCTCTATCGCGGAGAATCCGGTGATCGAGATTGCGCTCGAGCTTTCATCGGGAAATGTGCAGGGGCTTCATCCTGTTCTCGCGGTGCCGTTCGACGCTGACATTCGCGCACAGCTGCACGGCCTGAAAAATCTCTCACCCAAGCCGTGGCCGGAACGCTTCCGGGAAATTCAGGCTGCGGATGGCCGTCTCGATTTTACCCAGTCACGCGTGCAGCAGGCCGATACGATTGCGGTCGCGGCTGGCTCGCTTGGGATTACACCGGGCGGGTTTCTCAGCGGCGAATTGAAAATGACGGTTGCGGGCCTTGAGAAGATCGTGCCGCTGCTCGGCATCGACAAATTGCTCGAGGAAGGCGTCCCGCAATCGACGGTCGACCGAATTGCACCGGGTGTGAGAGCCGAGGACGTGAACAAAGTCATCGGCGCGCTCGATCGCATCATTCCCGGCCTCGGCAACGTGGCCCGGAAAAATGCCAATGCTGGCGTTGTGGCGGGCATCAACCTGCTGGGCCAGCCGTCCACGCTCGACGGGCGCAAGGCGCTGGCGCTTTCGCTTCGGTTTGTGGAAGGCGTGGTGTTTTTGGGCCCACTTAGAATCGGGCAGACGCCGCCGCTATTCTAAATCACTTATCGGGCTTGGGGAGGCTGGCGTGCGTGCGGCCGAAGTCGGGGGCCGCCGAATCCTGTCCGAGTTGGATGATGCCGCGTCGGATCGCGCGGGTGCGCGTGAAATGCTCGAACAATGCATCGCCGTCGCCACGGCGGATCGCGCGTGTCAGCTTAGAGAGATCCTCGTTGAAGGTACCGAGCATTTCCAGCACGGCATCCTTGTTGGCGAGAAACACGTCGCGCCACATGGTCGGATCGGACGCCGCGATGCGGGTGAAGTCGCGAAAGCCGCTCGCTGAGAATTGCATCACTTCCGAACTCGTCACCTGCTCCAGTTCATCCGCCGTGCCGACGATGGTGTAGGCGATGAGATGCGGCAGATGGCTGGTGATTGCAAGCACGCGGTCATGATGATCCGGCGTCATGACTTCGACCTTGGCGCCGATCCCGGCCCAAAACGCATGCAGCTTTTCAACTGCGGCCTGATCGGTTCCTGCCGGCGGTGTCAGAATGCACCAGCGGTTGACAAACAATTCTGCGAAACCGGAGTCCGGCCCCGAATGCTCGGTGCCCGCAACGGGATGTGCCGGCACGAAATGCACATTGTTCGGCAGATAAGGCGCCATGTCGCGCACGACCGCACCCTTCACCGAGCCGACGTCGGACACGATCGCGCCCGGTTTAAGATGCGGCCCAATTTCTTCCGCGACCGGTCCACAGGCACCGACCGGAATGCACAATATAACGAGATCGGCGTCTTTGACCGCCTCCGCACTGGTCTCGACCACGCGATCGACGATACCGAGTTCAAGCACGCGTGCGCGGGTTGCGGCAGAACGCGCTGTGGTGACGATCTCGCCCGCCAGTCCCTGCAAACGCGCAGCGCGCGCAATCGACCCGCCGATCAACCCGAAGCCGATCAGGGCTACTCGCGCGAACAATGGTTCGGCGCTCACTTGCGCCCCATGAATTCGGCGAGGGCCGCAACGACGAGCTTGTTGGCTTCCTCGGTGCCGACAGTCATGCGCAAAGCATGCGGCAGTTTGTAGTTCTTCAGCGCGCGCAGGATCAGTCCGCGTTTGGTCAGAAACGCATCGGCGTCGTCGGCGGTCTTGCCCTTGTCGAGCGGGAAGTGAATCAGGATGAAGTTCGCAGCACTCGGCGTCACGGTAAGACCGAGCTTGCCGACTTCCTCGGTGAGCCAGTTCCGCCATTTTTCCGTGTGGGCGCGCGACATATCCTGATGCGCGGTATCTTCAAGGGCTGCGACGGCAGCAAGCATCGCCGGTGTCGAGACGTTGAACGGTCCGCGAATGCGATTGACGGCGTCCACGATGTTCGCCGGTCCGTACATCCAGCCGATGCGAAGCGAGGCGAGGCCGAAGATTTTCGAGAACGTCCGCGTTATCACCGTGTTGTCGGTGGTTGCGACCATCTCAATCCCCGACTCATAGTCATTCTTCGAGACGTAGTCGGAATAGGCTGCGTCCAGCACGAGCAGCACATGCGGCGGCAATTCCGCGCGAAGCCGCTTGACCTCATCGAACGGAACATAGGTTCCAGTCGGATTGTTCGGGTTCGCGAGCCACACAAGCTTGGTGCGCGGTGTCACGGCTTTGAGGATCGCATCGACATCGGCGGTAAAATTTTTCTCTGGCGCAATCACGTTGACCGCGCCGTTCGCCATCGTGGCGATCGGATAGACCAGAAAGCCGTGCGTGGTGTGAATCGCCTCGTCGCCGACGCCCAGATAAGTGTGCGCGAGGAAATTCAGAATTTCGTCCGATCCCGCGCCACAGATGATGCGATCCGGATCGAGGCCAAATGCGCGTCCGATGGCTTCGCGCAGAACGCGCGATGTGCCTTCCGGATAATCTTCCAGATGATCGGCGGCGGCCTTATAGGCTTCAATCGCCTTCGGCGACGGGCCGAGCGGAGTTTCATTTGCGGACAGTTTGAAGAACTGGCCGCTCATACCCGCGCCGCTCTTGCCGGGCGTGTAGGGCGCAATATCGAGAATGCCGGGCTTCGGCACGGGACGAGACATCTCAGAGGCTCCAGAAAGAAAACTTACGCTTTTGACGGGCTGCTTGGCGTCACCGTATAGCGCGTTGCGTGGCTGCCGACGAGTGCCGAAGACCGCACCGACGCTCCTGCTGACACCAATGCGGCGGTGATTTTCTCAAGCCCGGTCGTTCCCGGCACCGACACCAATAGCGCCGCGCCATCGGATGCCGTGTCAGGCACGGCGATGATCTCCGACAAAGGCGACAGCGCGCGCGCGACGTCGGCACTCCATCCTGAGACACGCACACTCCACATCTCGACTTCCGTGACCATGGCGTCGGCCGCCACCCGCGAGACGACAAAAACCGGGATAGCAGCCGGATGATCGGCGCGCTCCACAAAAGGAAGCCGCGCGATAATCTTCGGCGAGCCCGCAGGCTCAAGTGCGCTCCACCATGGAGAGCGAGCGCTCGATGCTGACACCAGCGCCAGATCGCCTTTGGATTTTGCAACGGCATCGACCGCAGCCTCGGCGCTGAAATGCGCCAGGAACGGAACGGTAAAACCGAAGTGAAAGCGCGCAGAATCCCGCATCGCCGATTCACCGGCGGACAAATCCGCATGAACGGAAAATGGCGCCTGCACGTAAGTGAAGGTCGAGATGATAACGCGCCAGATGCTCTCGACGGTGTCGAGCGGCAGCATGCCGCGATGACGCTGCACGAGGCGGCGCATCATCTCCGCTTCACGCGCGGGACGAAAAGCCGAACCGACCTCCTGGGTCTTCTTGACCGAGATCAGGCGGCTGATGATGTCGCTGCGCTTCATCAAAAGGTTATGCACCTGCTCATCGATGTCATCGATTTCGCGGCGCAGGTCTTGAAGCGAGGGCGCGGGTGTTTTCGTCATCGGGTCGCAACTTGATACATGCAGCCTCTAGGGCTGCGTCTGGTTGGTTTGAGAGGGGTTGGGCTGGCCGCATTGATAGGAGCCAAGTCCCTTGAAAGCAAAGAAAACATTGGCCGGATTGGTAACCAACAGCGCGACAATCCAAAGGGGCAATGCGGCTCGCCTTGACGAAAATCGCTCATAGGATTAGTGTTTTAGTTCTTCCGTGGTCATTTGAGCCGGCCGGCTTGCAGCCACGTTAAACAACTCGCTAAACAGGCCGGGGACACAAGTGATCCCGGCCGAACCTATCGTTCAGGCCGGGTTTTTTATGGCCTGAGATCCGTTGCCGGTCCGCGAGGATCGGCGGAGGCCCATATCGCGATGTCAAAGACGCAACCAGACAGCCGCAAGGCGCAGACCGGCGAGCGCGCGCACGAGGCGGATCATCCCACCTCGCTGCTTGCCGTGTTCGGTGCGGACAAGCCGTTGCATCTGGATTGCGGCATCGACCTCGCGCCGTTTCAGATCGCCTATCAGGCCTATGGCCAACTCAATTCCGACCGCTCCAACGCGATCCTGATTTGTCATGCGCTGACCGGCGATCAGCATGTCGCCAACATTAACCCCGTCACGGGCAAACCCGGCTGGTGGGACACGATGGTGGGATCCGGCAAGCCGGTGGACACCGACAGATACTTCGTCATTTGCGCCAATGTTGTCGGCGGCTGCATGGGCAGCACGGGTCCGTCATCGACGAATCCTGCGACAGGTAAATTGTGGGGGCTGGATTTCCCCGTCATCACCATTCCCGACATGGTGCGTGCGCAGGCGATGCTGCTCGATCGTCTCGGCATCGAGAAATTATTTGCCGTGGTCGGCGGATCGATGGGCGGCATGCAGGCGCTGCAATGGGCTGCGGCTTTTCCGGAGCGCGTTTTCTCTGCGCTCGCGATCGCGTGCAGCACAAGGCATTCGGCGCAGAACATTGCGTTCCACGAGCTGGGCCGTCAGGCTGTGATGGCGGATCCGGATTGGCGGGGCGGCCGCTACTTCGAGGAAGGCACACGTCCACAACGCGGGCTTGGCGTTGCCCGTATGGCTGCGCACATCACATATTTGTCGGACGCAGCGCTGCACCGGAAATTCGGACGCCGCTTGCAGGACCGCGCCGTGCCGACATTTTCGTTCGACGCGGATTTCGAAGTTGAAAGCTATCTGCGCCATCAAGGCTCGTCGTTCGTCGATCGCTTCGATGCCAACTCTTATCTCTATCTGACGCGTGCGATGGATTACTTCGATGTCGCCGCCGACCATAAGGGCGTGCTGGCCGAAGCCTATCGCGGCACGCGCACGCGCTTCTGCGTGGTGTCCTTCACCAGCGACTGGCTCTTTCCGACATCCGAATCGCGCGCTGTCGTTCACGCGCTCAATGCCAGCGGCGCGCGGGTGTCGTTCGCCGAAATCGAGACCGACAGGGGCCACGACGCGTTTCTGCTGGACGTGCCGGAATTCATCGACATCTCACGCGCGTTTCTGGAATCGGCCGCGTCCTCGCATGGCCTGACGACTGCGAGCCGCTAGATGACAATTCAAGATCAGGCATTCAGGCTCACGGCGGTTCTGCCCGTCAACGATAGCGGCTATCGCAGCGATCATCTGCTGGTGGCGGATATGGTCGAACCTGGCTCGAAAGTGCTCGACGTGGGCTGCGGCGAAGGCGATCTGTTGCGTCTGCTGGAGACACGCGGCGTCGATGGGCGCGGCATCGAACTGTCGCGCGAGGGCGTGAACCATTGCGTGGCCAAGGGGCTCGCCGTGGTGCAGGGCGACGCGGACACGGACCTTGTGAATTATCCCGATGATGCGTTCGATTACGTGATTCTGTCGCAGACGCTGCAGGCGACGCGGCAGCCGCGCGTGGTGCTGGAAAACCTTTTGCGCATCGGGCAGCGCGCCATCGTGTCATTTCCGAATTTCGGACACTGGAAGATGCGCCTGCAGCTCCTCATCAGAGGTCAGATGCCGCGCACCGACAATCTTCCGGCGACGTGGTACGATACGCCGAACATTCACTTCTGCACCATCAAGGATTTCGTGCAGCTCTGCGACGAGATCAACGTCAAGATGGAGCGCGCGGTCGCGCTCGATCTTGACGGGCGGCCGCTGCGGCTCAATGCGCCGTGGTGGTTCTGGAACATGTTCGGCGAACAGGGCGTGTTTCTACTCAGCCGGCGCGATTAATTTCATTTAACACTCGCGGCCACAATACGGCACGGCTGCATCATTCTCGCCATGAAATGATCTTGGTATCACCGCGAAATGACTCGCTGCGTGCCTCATCGAGTCTTGCTCTGGCCACATCCAAATTCGTTTTACGCCCATGAGTGCTGTCCCGGAGTCGGGACATCGGGGAACGGGGGTTCAACGAGGACTATTGGATGATTCGATCTGCATCACTTCGCTTGCCGCTATGCGCGGCTGCTTTGACGCTCAGCACCATGGCAATCGCTGTTTCGGCCAACCCTGCATCGGCGCGGCCCCATCACGGAGCGTCACGGCATCACGCCGCTCATCAATCACATCACGGAATGCACGTTCGTCGTACGCACCGTGGACGAATCGCGGTGCGCGCAGCGCAACCCGCCGCCGCAGCGTTCCAGAACGCACAGAGCTTCGGTTCGTCGAACGTGGTCGATGAGGCGCGGCGCTACATCGGCGGCAATCCGACGGGCCGGGGAAGCCTGTGGTGCGCGCGCTTCATGAACATGGTGCTTGAACGCTCTGGCCATCACGGCACCGGCTCGGACATGGCACGCTCGTTCGCGGGTTACGGTCAACGCGTGTCAGGTCCGCAGGTCGGCGCGATTGCGGTGATGTCGCGTGGCCGTCGCGGCGGCCATGTCGGGATCGTTAGCGGTATGGATGCCAGCGGCAATCCGATCGTGATCTCGGGCAATAACGGCAACCGCGTCCGCGAAGCGGCGATTTCGCGCGGACGTATCTACGCCTACGTCTTGCCTTCGAGTTAAGAAGGTCGGAGCTGAAGCTCTGGACTAACTATCTCGATCATATCACCGGCGGCAACGGTGCCGCCGGTGATGACTTCGGCATAGACGCCGCAATCATCGTGACCGAAATGGTGAACCATTGTCTTCGGCAAGTTCATATCGCGTTCGCCGGTGACGGGATCGACATTAATCGCCGCGCATCGCACGATGTCCTTTTTCACTTTCAACCGGACATCGCCGATGGCCAGCGTTTCGCCCATCAGCGACAATTCGTGCCAGCCCGACCAGCCATCGACGTAAAGATTGGCGCGAAACCGCAATGGATCGACGGGCTGACCAGCCACATCCTCGATGGCCGAAAGGCTCGCAAGATTGATGATCGAGACGACTTTCGCCGACACATCGGAAAAGCTGTGGCCTTGTGCGCTGAGAATTTTCGGCGCACCTTTCAGGTCGCTGGCGAATTCACGCTTGAAATAATCCTCAACGGCCTCTCGGCCCTCGGCGGTTTCCAGATTGCCGCGTGCAACCTCGCGGCTGTTATGACGAATGGTGAAAATGTTTGTCGCGTCGTCGAAATGCGTTTGCAGGCTCGCGAGGCGCTCGTTGCGCATCAGCATCAAAAAATAGGCCTTCGGCAGGTATTTCGGATTTTCTGGGTCGAATTTGCTCGACCCGTTTTCGATCGCATAGCGCCGGTCCGCGGGGAGGGTTTGCCCCGGGGTCAGCTGGACGCGCGGCAATGGCTCGGGCGAAAGGCCCTTCACGGGATAGCGGTAAATACTGGCGATCTTGGCAGTGAGGTTGGTCGGCATGATGCTTTCTAGCGTTTTTTCAGCGTAGGCCGCCACTGGCGCGAATTTTTATGCGTGCCTCTTTCGCAGGCGGATTCCGGTTCCCACATCGGTTTTAAGCCGGAAAAACCCGGTGACTCCCGTATCCGGATTGATGAAGCTCAATGCCGGCGCGGACCCCATTGACGATGCTGTTTACGTGCCTCCGGGGCGGAACGGCAGGCTGAGGGACATCACGAATGAATATCGAAAAATACACCGACCGGGTGAAGGGCTTTATCCAATCTGCGCAATCGCTGGCGATGCGCGAAGGCCATCAGCAATTCACGCCGCTACACGTACTTAAAGTGCTGCTCGACGATTCTGAGGGGTTGGCCGGGGGACTCATTGATCGCTCCGGCGGCAATTCTCGCGCCATTCTGAAAGCCACCGAAGACGCGCTCAATAAAATGCCGAAAGTGTCCGGCGGCGGCGGCCAGATCTATCTAGCGCCTGCGACCGCGCGCGCGTTCGACGCTGCCGAACAGGCGGCCGACAAGGCAGGCGACAGTTTCGTCACCGTGGAACGTTTGCTGCTCGCGCTTGCGCTCGACAAGGACAGCGACGCAGGAAAACTTTTGGCAAATGGTGGCGTCACGCCGCAAAATCTCAACACCGCCATCAACGCGCTGCGCAAGGGCCGCACCGCCGACTCGGCAACGGCGGAAAATGCCTACGATGCGCTGAAGAAATATTCGCGCGATCTCACGCAGGCCGCGCGCGACGGCAAGCTCGATCCCGTGATCGGCCGCGACGAAGAAATCCGCCGCACGATTCAGGTTCTGTCACGCCGCACCAAGAACAATCCGGTGCTGATCGGCGAACCCGGCGTCGGCAAGACTGCGATCGTCGAAGGTCTCGCGCTGCGCATCGTCAACGGTGACGTGCCGGAAAGCCTGCAGGACAAGCTGCTGCTGTCGCTCGATCTCGGCGCGCTGATTGCGGGCGCCAAATATCGCGGCGAATTCGAGGAGCGGCTGAAAGCTGTCCTGAACGAAGTGACCGGCTCGAACGGCCAGATCATCCTGTTCATTGATGAGATGCATACGCTGGTCGGCGCGGGCAAAGCCGATGGCGCGATGGATGCGTCCAATCTGCTCAAGCCTGCGCTGGCGCGGGGCGAGTTGCATTGCGTCGGCGCGACCACGCTCGACGAATATCGCAAGCACATCGAAAAGGACGCGGCACTCGCTCGCCGCTTCCAGCCCGTGTTCGTGGATGAGCCATCGGTGGAGGATACCGTCTCGATCCTGCGCGGTTTGAAGGAAAAATATGAGCTGCATCACGGCGTCCGCATCACCGACTCCGCGATTGTTGCCGCGGCGACGCTGTCGCATCGCTACATTACGGATCGTTTTCTGCCCGACAAGGCCATCGATCTGATCGATGAAGCCGGTGCGCGGCTGAAGATGGCGATCGATTCCAAGCCGGAAGAACTCGACAATATCGACCGCGAAATCGTGCGGCTGAAGATCGAGCAGGAAGCGCTGAAAAGGGAAACCGATTCCGCCTCGAAGGATCGCCTCAAGCGGCTGGAAAAGGAATTGGCCGAGCTTGAGGAAAAGGGTGCCGCGCTGACGGCGAGCTGGCAGGCGGAGCGCAGCAAGTTGTCGGATGCGCAGAAACTCAAAAGCGAGTTGGAGCAGGCGCGTCAGGAGTTGGCGGATGCACAACGCCGCGGCGAGTATCAGCGCGCCGGTGAGCTGGCCTATGGCCGCGTGCCGGAGCTTGAGAAGAAGCTCAAAGCCATCGAGGAAAGTGAGCGGGCAGGCGGCGCCGTGCTTGAGGAAGCCGTGACCGCGAGCCACATCGCGCAAGTCGTGTCGCGCTGGACCGGCATTCCGGTCGATCGCATGTTAGAGGGCGAACGCGAGAAGCTGCTCAAGATGGAGGAGCAGCTTTCCAAGCGCGTCATCGGGCAAGCAGAGGCGGTGAAGGCGGTCGCGACTGCCGTTCGCCGCGCGCGTGCGGGGTTGCAGGATCCGAACCGGCCGATTGGCTCGTTCATGTTCTTAGGACCAACGGGTGTCGGTAAAACCGAACTGACCAAAGCACTCGCCGAATATCTGTTCGACGACGAGACGGCGTTGGTGCGCATGGATATGTCCGAATACATGGAGAAGCATTCGGTTGCGCGGCTGATCGGCGCGCCTCCGGGGTATGTCGGCTATGACGAGGGCGGCTCACTGACAGAGGCCGTGCGGCGCAGGCCGTATCAGGTCGTGCTGTTCGACGAGATCGAAAAAGCGCATCCGGATGTGTTCAACGTGCTGCTGCAGGTGCTGGATGACGGACGTCTGACCGACGGCCAGGGCCGCACCGTCGACTTCCGCAACACGCTCATCATCATGACGTCGAACCTCGGCTCCGAATATCTGGTCGGACAGGCGGAGGGCGAGGACACGAACGCCGTGCGCGATCAGGTCATGGCCATCGTGCGCTCGAGCTTCCGTCCGGAGTTTCTCAATCGCGTCGACGAGATCATCTTGTTCCACCGGCTGCAGAAGAACGAGATGACGCGCATCGTGGACATCCAGATGCACCGGCTGGCGAAGCTGCTGGAGGATCGCAAGATCAATCTGGTGCTGGAGCCCGATGCCCGCGAATGGCTCGCTGAGAAAGGCTGGGACCCGGCCTACGGCGCGCGTCCGTTGAAGCGCACCATCCAGCGCGCGGTTCAGGATCCGTTGGCTGAGATGATTCTGGCGGGAAAAATTAACGACGGTGAAACGGTCACTGTCGCGGCCGGCAAGGACGGTCTGATCTTTAACGGCAATGCCGTTGAGGTCGGCACGCAGGAGCGTGCGCCGAAGCGCGGCAAACTGCACTAAGCGGTGAAAACGATCTGACGCGCACGCTTCAATCGAGGCGGCGCGTCAGCGCTCTCCGACCTCTGCGGTCTTTTGACTCTTGGAGGCCTGCGCGGGCGGACGTCCGCCGGGGCGATTGGCCATGATGCCGTCGAGACGATCGCGCTCGGTCTCGAAGCCCGCGAGCATCGGTCCTTCAAGCGAACGACCGCGCGGCAGCTTGATGCGCATCGGATCGACGAAGCGGCCATTGACGAGAATTTCGTAGTGGACATGGGCGCCAGTCGACAGACCCGTTGAACCGACGAAGCCGATCACCTGACCCTGACGGACGCGCTTGCCGGGCTCCATGCCCTTGGCGAAAGCCGACATATGGCCATAGGCGGTCTCGTAGCCGTTCGGATGCTTGATGCGGATGTATTTTCCATAACCGCCTTCCCAGCCGCCCTTTTCGATCGTGCCGTTGCCGGATGCGAAGATCGGCGTGCCGTAAGGTGTCGCCCAGTCCACGCCGGTATGCATCTTGGTGTAGCCGAGGATTGGATGG
Organism: Afipia sp.; assembly: GCA_043784125.1. GTDB lineage: Bacteria > Pseudomonadota > Alphaproteobacteria > Rhizobiales > Xanthobacteraceae > Afipia. The sequence goes on along the minus strand of JAYVYQ010000182.1, from coordinate 2,476 downwards.
CGGCGTCCGCCGAAGCCGGAGCGCATGATGGCGTTGCTGACGGGCTTGCGAACCAGGAATTTCTTCGCGCTCTTGCCGGTCTCGTCGTAGTAATCCACGACCGCATCGTCAGGTGTCTGGAAGCGATAATATTTCTTGGTTTCGCCGCCGACGGTGAGTGCTGCATAAAGCACTTCAGGTTTTTCGCTCGATGCGATCGGCGCCTCGTCTTCGCCCGCGAAGAACACTTCAAACGAATCGCCAGCCTGAACCTTGCGCTGGAAATCGACGTCGTAGGAATAGACGCGGATCATGTCGTCGATGACGGTTGCCGGAACCTTGTTGCGCAATGCCGTCTCGTAGATGCTTTGATAGAGCCGCACGCCGGTGCCGTCATCATCGTCGTCATCGTCGCTGTTGCTGGCGGTCTCGGTGACGGTATTGAAGCTCTGAGGATCGACGGCGACGTATTTGCCAAGATCCGAAAGGGCGGCGACGGCCTCGATGGTGGTTTCGTTGGCGACGATCACACGCACCGGTACCGAACGTCCACCGAGCGTCGTTGGCGCCATCATGATCCGCAGCTTCTGGCCTTCCTTCAGGCCGCCATCGCGCCCCTTCGCGCCGAGATTGTTGGCAACTGCAAGTGCTTCGCCCGGTGACGCGCCCTGATCGCGCAAGATCGTCTGGACGGTGTCGCCTTTCTTGACGATGTGAATTTTTTCACTGGCTGGATTGCCGCCAGTGGTCTGATCCTTGGTCTTCGGCAGCAGCGTGACGTTTTCAGGAACGATGCGGGTCTCGAATCCGGCATACGGATCGGGCGTTCCTTCGGCGGCATACGCCATCTTGATATCCGACAGGCCGCCATTGGCAGCGTAGCGAACGCCGCCATTGCCTTTCCAGTTCGACGCATCGCGCACCCGCAGCACGATTTCGTCGATCGGAATGTTTGCGGCGATCTTCGCGCGGGGCAGAGCAGCGGCTAGGTCGCGCATCACGAAAGAAACTTCGGCGTCCGGCTCGGCGGCATTGGCATTCTGATCGTCGCCTTCCATCGGCGACGCTCCGCCGACGTCGGTCAAGATCCGTTGCGCATCGAACGCGGGAATTTTTGCAGACAGGTCGCTCGTCGTCAGCGACAGATTGCCCGAGATACGCACGAAGGGACGCACGCGCATCACATCGCGATTGCCGGCGCGGCTCACTTGCGAGACGCGAATGACCTGACGGGCTGCGGCACTTTCGCTGGCGGGCGGCAGACGGTCGCTCTTGCGTACGGCGGATGCTTTGTCGGCGCCGGCAAATGCACCGCGCAACACGCCTTCGACACGCTCGGGCACTTTCGCAAATGTCATTTCGCCATCGAGCGACGCAAAAACGGCGCCGCCGATGAGAGCTGCGCCGCACAGACCTGTCAAAATCGTTCCGCTGAACCATTGCACCGACACACGGCGGCGATCGATCACGGCGGCTTCAGAACCATCGACGGATAGCGGTGGCTCGTGACCGAGATCAATGATCCCGGCACGCCCATAGTGTCCCCCGCGTGACGTCCCGTGGTTCAAACCCCGTCCCCTAAAGTCTTCCAGCATTCGGCGCGTCGATTTTGCGCCGGTCATTCCTGTCTTTGCCCTTCGAGTGGGGCGATTGTTCAGGCTTGCGATAGTCTATCGCGGTCCCGTTACGACTCCAAAATCGACTCTGCACGGGGATGTCCCGACATTTGCCGAATCCGTAGAGCCCGACCGCCGGTATCTATACTTGCATCCAGCAGATCTTGGCATATTTGATGAGCAGAACGTCGCAGGAATGTGGCTCAAGTACGGCATTAAGCCCTGCGAAATCAGGGGTTCTCGCCGGTTCACATGAGCCGGGACTGATGCGACGTTTTATTGACAATGCCGTTGACAACCTTCGGTAGGGGGGCCTATAAACCGGCCACTCGGTGCGGCGCTGCCGTGGCTTTGGCCCCGGTATGCTTTCGTGCCTTTGAAGCTCCTCACTACGATGAGTGAATAAACAGCCGATAGTTGTCGGTTGTTATTTGTCGTCGGATGAGCGCTTTGAAATTGAGTTGGGGTCTCGGACCCCCGGGCTGTTTGACAAGTAAAGATGAAGAAAGAGAAACGTGGACGGCGGAGTCCTTGCGGGTCTCAGCACGTTGTTAAACTTCGGTTTTTCAATAGGTTGGGGCCGGACGAAAGACTTCGGCGGTACACGTTTACATAGGTTACACCATCGTTGTCCGCGATGTGAATCGCAGACAGCAGGTTGCCCTTGTTCGCAAGAACTTGGGCTAACAATGGTGGGACCTCGTCAAACGTTGTGATCAGCCGGTTTAAAGTTTCAAGTCCAACTTGAGAGTTTGATCCTGGCTCAGAGTGATGCCGATCTTTATTTCTTCGGGGGTGATCAGGCCCGGGCAGTTGGGGCCAAGCAGCAAGGTCTTTTTGCCGCCGGCAGCTTCCTTGGCTTTCATGCGGTTGCGCACTTC
>JAYVYQ010000181.1:0-5084 GCA_043784125.1 Afipia sp. | reverse complement strand
CGTGGAACGCGCCCTCGAATGTAATCAGCCGATAACGCTCGGGCTTGCCGTTCACAGCCTGGAATTTGCGCGCCATCTTGATGCAGGCTTCCATTGCCTAGGCGCCGGAATTTGCGAAGAAGACGACGTCTGCAAAGCTCGCCTCGCACAAGCGGTTTGCAAGCTTTTCGCCTTCGGGAATCCGAAACAGATTGGAGACGTGCCACAGCTTTGCGGCCTGCTCCTGGAGCGCTGCAACCAGATGCGGATGCGCGTGACCAAGCGCATTCACAGCCACGCCGCTGGTGAAATCGAGATAGCGCTCGCCATCGGTTGCGATCAGCCATGCGCCTTCGCCGCGCTCGAAAGCGACGTCGGCCCGCGCAAAGACGGGCAGCATGTGAGACTCGACGTGCGGCTTGGCGCTCTTGTTCATGACGACCTGATCGAACGTTAGGAGCGGACAGCATCGCGAGCGCTAAAAGCCCGATCCGCTCAATTGCCTGCCCCGGAAACAAAACGTGCCGCCCGGAAAGGCGGCACGCAGCGATGATTGTATTGTCGGAACCTCGACTGTCAACATAACACGGCTGTCTTCAGGATTTCTAAAGCGGCCGAACGAGCGAGAATGGGGCTGTTTTTCAGCGACTTAACTTGAACTGCATGGCCACGCTCTCCGCGCCGAGCCGCAGAAAAAGCGAATTTACTTGCTTTAAGGGCGGAACATGTGGACGCGCGAAGCCCGACTCTTGCGCGTGAGTCATGCCATATTGTAGCATTCTGACTGTTAGGTACGACATCTCGTGCGGCGGTTTTAAATCTCGATGGTCCTGTGTGAGGCGGTAACGCCCGGTCGCAAAAAGCGCGGCCGGCGAACGCGGAGGGATTCTAAGGGATTCTGCCAATTGAGTTTTTCGAGTTCGCAATCGCGACGCCGCGTCACCAATGGCCGGCGCGATATAAAAGGAAACGGGCGATGACGGTAATAGGCTGGACCGACGATCGCGTTGAGCAATTGAAAAAACTATGGGAAGCCGGTCTGTCGGCAAGCCAGATCGCTGCGGAACTGGGAAATATCACGCGCAATGCGGTGATCGGAAAGGTTCACCGCTTGGGCCTTTCAGGCCGCGCGAAAAGCCCATCTTCTTCTGCGCCACGGCAGCGCAAAGTGCGGCCCGCGCAGCAGATGATGCGCATCAACCGCCCGGTTTCACGTGGAAACACGGCGCTGGCGCAGGCCTTCGAGGTCGAAGCCGAACCCGATCCGATTGCCTATGACAACGTCGTGCCGATGAGCCAGCGGCTCAACCTGCTACAGCTCAACGAAAATACCTGCCACTGGCCGGTTGGCGATCCGTCGAGCCCGGATTTCTTTTTCTGCGGCGGCAAGGCGCTCGACAGCCTTCCTTACTGTGCACACCACTCGCGCGTGGCCTATCAGCCGGCCTCGGACCGCAGACGCCGCGGTCCAAATGGAAAATAACCGGGAAGTGATCTAACCGCTTCTCGCGATTACGAAAAAGCCTCATCCGCGCGATGAGGCTTTTTTGTTACGGAAAACTGACGGACTTGGAATCGAATGGCGGAAACGTGGGTGGCGGCGCGTTTCGCTTGTCCCCGCACCACCTATCGGGATCACCGGGACGCGCCCGGTGATGACAAAAATAAACTAACGTTCAATCCGCCTTAGCAAACCGATCGTCGAGCGCATATCCGGCGCCGCGCACGGTGCGGATCGGATCCTGATCGCGTTCCGCGTTCAATAATTTCCGCAACCGGCCGATGTGAACGTCCACGGTGCGCTCGTCGATATAGATGTCGCGGCCCCACACGCCATCGAGCAGTTGCTCGCGCGTGAAAACACGGCCCGGATGTTCGAGAAAAAATTCCAGCAGGCGATATTCGGTCGGGCCGAGATCGATGGCGCGGTCGGAACGCGCAACCCGACGCCGATCGCGGTCGAGTTCGATGTCGCCGAATTTCAGCACGGTCGCCAGCCGCTCAGGTGCTGCGCGCCGCAACAGGCCTTTCACCCGCGCCAATAATTCCGGCACGGAAAACGGCTTCACAATGTAATCGTCAGCGCCGGTCGCAAGCCCGCGCACGCGCTCGCTCTCCTCGCCGCGCGCGGTCAGCATGATGATCGGCACTTGTTTGGTCTCGGGCCGCGCCCGCAGACGGCGGCACAGTTCGATGCCGGAGAGACCCGGCAGCATCCAGTCGAGCACGATCAGATCGGGCACATGCTCTTTCAGCCGCGTGTCGGCATCGTCGCCGCGCATCACGGTCTCGACCTCGTAGCCTTCGGCATCGAGATTGTAACGAAGCAACGTCGTGAGCGCCTCTTCGTCCTCAACCACCAGAATGCGCGCGTTCATCGGCTGTCCTTCAATTTCCCGACACGGCCGTCGCAAATGTCGTCATGTCGCCCTTCGGGCGCTGGTCGAGCATCTGCTGGCCTTCGATCATGTAGAACACCGTCTCGGCGATATTGGTCGCGTGATCGCCGATCCGCTCGATATTCTTGGCACAAAACATCAGATGAATACAGAAGCCAATGTTACGCGGGTCTTCCATCATGTAGGTCAGAAGTTCTCGGAACAGCGACGTGCAGATCGCATCGACCTCCTCGTCACCCTTCCACACCACCATCGCGGCTGGCAGATCGTGCGCCGCATAGGCATCGAGCACCGCCTTAACCTGGCTCTGGACCAGATCGGTCATGTGTTCGAGGCCGCGAATGAGCTTGAGCGGATGAAAATCGCTGTCGAGCTGGGCGACGCGCTTGCCGATATTCTTCGACAGATCGCCGATCCGCTCCAGATCGGCGGCGACGCGCATCGCACCGACGATTTCGCGCAGATCGATCGCCATCGGCTGGCGGCGGGCGATGGTCAGCACCGCGCGCTCCTCGATGACGCGCTGCAGCCGGTCGATCTCGACGTCGGACGCGGCAACGCGTTTGCCGAGGCCGATGTCGCGGCGAATAAGTGCATCGACCGAATCGACAATCTGCCGCTCGGCAAGGCCGCCCATCTCGGCGACGAGTCGGGTCAGTTCCTGGAGGTCTTCGTCGAACGCCTTGGCTGTGTGATCGGATGCCATAATCAATGCTCCCTCAGCCGAACCGGCCGGTGATGTAGTCCTGAGTCCGCCGATCTTTCGGCGACGTAAAAATCTTGGTGGTCTCGTCGAACTCGACCAGTTCGCCGAGATACATGAACGCGGTCTTGTCCGACACGCGCGCCGCCTGCTGCATGTTATGCGTCACGATGGCGATGGTATATTTTTCCTTCAATTCGGTAATCAATTCCTCGACCTTCGCAGTCGAGATCGGATCGAGCGCCGAGCATGGCTCGTCGAACAGAATGACTTCAGGACGGACCGCGACCGTGCGGGCGATGCACAAGCGCTGCTGCTGTCCGCCAGATAAGCTCAATCCGCTGGCGTTCAACTTGTCCTTCACTTCATTCCAGAGTGCGCCGCCGCGCAGCGCGGCCTCGACGCGGCCATCCATTTCGGATTTTGAAATCTTTTCATAAAGCCGGATGCCGAAAGCGATGTTTTCATAAATCGTCATCGGAAACGGCGTGGGCTTCTGGAACACCATGCCGACGCGCGCGCGCAGCAGATTGAGATCGAGCTTCGGGTCGAGAATGTTGGTCGAATCCAGATGCAGATGGCCTTCGGCGCGCTGACCCGGATAAAGATCGTACATGCGATTGAAGATGCGCAGCAGCGTGGACTTGCCGCAGCCCGACGGGCCGATGAAGGCCGTGACGCGATTTTCGCCAAGCACGATGTTGATGTGCTTCAGTGCGTGGAAGTCGCCATAATAGAAGTTGAGATCGCGCGCGGTGACTTTCGCGCGGGACTCGGCCTCGCTCGTCATCGGCGGCATGTGACCGCGCGGCATTTCGACGTTGACTGACAACTCACTCATGTTTTCGTCCTCTCGGCACCGAGAATGCGTGCGCCGATGTTCAGGGCCAATACGGTCAGGGTGATGAGAAGCGCGCCGCTCCAGGCCAGCTGCTTCCAATAGGGATACGGGCTTTGCACGAAATTGTTGATCGTGACCGGCAGGTTCGCCATCGTCTTGGTGAGATTGAGACTGAAAAATTGGTTGCTCAACGCGGTGAACAGCAGCGGCGCGGTTTCTCCGGCGACGCGGGCGGTCGCCAGCAGCACGCCGGTGATAAGACCCGCACGCGCAGCACGATAGGCGATGCGGCGGATCACCAAGGATCGTGGCAGGCCGAGCGCGGACGCTGCCTCCCGCAATGGGTTCGGCACCAATGCAAGCATGTCTTCGGTGGTACGCACCACCACCGGAATGACGATCACGGCGAGCGCGAGCGCGCCCGCAAGCGCCGAAAAGCCGCCCATCGGCACGACAATCGCGCCATACACGAACAGACCGATGATGATCGACGGCGCGCTTAAGAGAATGCCGTTGATAAACCGTATCACTTCCGTGAGTTTGTCGTGCTTGCCGTATTCGGCCAGATAAGTGCCGGCAAACAATCCCAGCGGCGCGCCGATGCCGACGCCAATCACCGTCATGATGATCGAACCCACGATGGCGTTCTTCAATCCGCCCTCGGCCGAACCCGGCGGCGGCGTGTTTTCGGTGAAGATCTGCAGATGCAGACCTGCAAGCCCGTTGGTGAACAGTGTGAACAGGATCAGCGCCAGCCAGGTGACGCCGAACAAGGCCGCACCGACGCACAGCACGCGAATGACAATATCCTTGCGGCGGCGCGAAGCGTAGATCGGGTTGATGGTTTGATCCGACATCAGTTGCCCGCCTTCTTCTCAAGCCGCGCCAGCATGATGCGGGCTGCGGCCAGCACGAAGAATGTGAGAATGAACAGCAGCAGGCCGAGCAGAATGAGCCCCGACTGATGCAGGCCGTCGCTCTCGGCGAATTCGGATGCGATCGCCGCCGAGATCGTGGTGCCGGGCGCGAAGATCGAGCCGTTGATGCGGAACGAATTTCCGATGATGAACGTCACCGCCATCGTCTCGCCGAGCGCGCGACCGAGTGCCAGCATGATGCCGCCGATGACGCCGACGCGGGTGTAGGGGATCACGACATTCTT
>JAYVYQ010000180.1:0-2329 GCA_043784125.1 Afipia sp. | reverse complement strand
CCGGGACTGCGGACGCTGCGATGGCCGTTTGCAGCGTATGATCCTTATTCCATTCCGAGATGGCGTAAGTCTTGCCGTCCCACTTGAACACGTCCTTGTCGGGGTCGGCGACGACACCGGTTTCCAGCGCGATGACGGAGTTCGGAATCTTGAAGGTGGACGCCGGAAGAATGGCTTTCTCCATTCGGCTGTCATCGCTCGCAATGACATGTCCTTTGCCGGGTGTCAGCGCGGCGAACGTGCCCTCAGTTCCCTCGTCGGCGAAATGCTTCGCGAGACCGGCCTGAACCTTCACGCGTGGGTTGTCATCAGCGAGAACACGCGACGGAACTGCCGTCGCAGCGAGACAACATAAGACGTTGCGACGATTCAACACGGGACGCTCCTCTTTGAGGAGCGCGGTCTTCGTTCGTTATCGTGGTGGAAATGTGGTCAGCGCAACCGGCCCGACAGCCGCATCACGAAAATCAGCACTTCCGCGACGGCCTTGTAAAGGTCGGCGGGAATCTCGTCGCCGAGTTCGACATTGGACAGCGCGCCCGCCAGCACTTCATTTTCCTGAATCGGAATATCGTGCTCTTTGGCGATCTCGACGATCTTTTCGCCGAGCGTGCCTTTGCCCTTGGCGACAACGCGCGGGGCACCCTTCTTGTCGTAATGCAGCGCGACCGCGAGCTTGTTTTTCACGTCCATGCTCATAGCGCGCGATCCAGAAAATGTCCGGCGGACGGTTGCGCAGGCTGCGGCGGCGCGCCCTCGCCGATCACGATGTCACCCGGCTCCAATGCGGCTTCACGCAGCGCATGCGTGAGCTGCGGCGCGTTGGCGCGCAGCTGTGCTGCGGTTGATGGACGCTCCGCCCACATCCGCACGGAAGTTCGCTCACCGCTCAATGTCACGAATGCATGCACAGGCCCGGTCGGCTCGACGTTCAGCGAGAACCGCGCGCGCCATACTTTTCGCGATGGATCGACGCTGACGCCGTTACCGTCACGCGAAATCTCGAATTGCGCCACGGCGGTGCCTTGCGGCGTTGCGAACGGAATCTCGAAATTCCAGCGCGGCGCATTGGCATCGGTTCGAATGCCTTGCGCGTCGATGCGATCCGGCAGCGAGGCAACCTGAAGGAGTGTCTGACGCGCGATGGCAGCGTCGGTGTCGTCAACCAAATGCCGCGCGACGGCGGTCGGCTCCGCATCCGACGCAAGCGAAGGTGCTGCGACACGTTGCGCCGATGTCGCCGCACCTCGAAATGGCGGCGGCGGCACGTCGGTCGTATCCGACATTGCGGCGCGGGCACCGGGGGCATTATTCAAACCTGTTCGCGGCGTATTACCCTCCGCCTCCAGCAATGCCGCAACCGCATCGCGCACGCCTTTCGGAAATGCCTGCAGCACCTCCTGCAGCGAGGACAAACCGGCATTAGCTGCCGTCGCTCGCGCCGTTGCGGTGGGCAACGGTTCGGACGGCGCGTAAATCTGAATTTTCGGATCGATGCCGCTGTGTTCGTCCCCGACAGAAATCGACGCCTGCGGCAGCATGATTTCGTCATACTCAACGCCCGATGTCTGCGGCGGCACGATCGATGGGGAGGTGGTTTGTCCGCCTTGCGCTGTTGCACGAGCCGCGCCCGGCAACGATGCGTCGGCATGCGGCGCGGATTCTTCTGACGCCGCCGATGGCTGCGTGGAATTTGGTGCCGACGGCGATGCGAGAGGCGATGACTCCACCGCATTGCCCAACCAAGACGCGACGGTCTGCCGGAATACGATCAAGGCCGCCTTCAGATCCGGCGCCTCGGCGGTGTCGCCCGCCAGGGACGCAGCCTGTGGTGCCGAAGGCGCCGCAGCGGCTTTCGTCGCCAGCGACTGTTCGAGAAACAATCCGGATTTTTCAAACGCCGCCTTCACGTCGCCGCCGGTCAGGGCGGTGTTCAACTCAGGGCGGACGGCAAGCAGTTTGGCCGCAGCCTCCTGCAACGCCGGCGGCAATGATTGCAATGTCGCGGCGACATTCAGGTTGGCGAATAACGGCGACAGGCTGGCCTGCTTCGCCGCTGCCGATTGCACGACGGCGGACACGACCAGCGCCTCGATATTCGTCAGCGGGCGCGCCGCGCGCGTATCGATCGGTGCGTCGACCTGCGGCGCGATTTTTGGTGCTGCAATATTCGGCGCGACATTGGTTGCAGGCGCGCTTGCCGCCTCATCGGAAACAGGAATTGCGGACGGCGCCGAGGACGTCCCGGCAGCCGTCGGCGCCAACGGTGCACCATCGCCGTCGCTGGTCTGCGGCACGATGGCGAGCTTCACGCCCTGCTCGGTTTGCG
>JAYVYQ010000179.1:0-17058 GCA_043784125.1 Afipia sp. | reverse complement strand
CATCAAATACGTACTGCTGCTGTTGCGCGCCGATAACAACGGAGAGGGCGGAACGCTCTCGCTGATGGCGCTCGGGCAACGCGCGCTCGGCCGCCGAAGCTGGGCCCTGCTGGCACTTGGCGTTGTCGGGGGCTCGATGTTCCTCGGCGACGCGATGATTACGCCGGCGATTTCCGTGCTGTCTGCGGTCGAGGGTCTCAACCTCGCGGCACCTTCGCTTGAGCCTTACGTTGTGCCGCTCGCGATTTTCATCCTGATTATTTTGTTCAGCGTTCAAAGCCGCGGCACGGCAATTGTCGCGAGCGCCTTCGGACCCGTCATGATCGTCTGGTTCGCAACGCTTGGCGTGCTGGGCCTGATGCACATCAGCGACGATCCCACGGTGATGTACGCGATCAATCCCTGGTACGCGGTCTCGTTCCTGCTCACGCACGGCGTCATCGGCCTCGTCATTCTCGGCGCGGTCTTTCTCGCGGTCACAGGCGGTGAAGCGCTTTACGCAGACCTTGGACATTTCGGACGCAAACCGATTCAGGCCGCGTGGTTTTTCTTCGTGCTGCCGTGCCTGCTGATTAATTATTTCGGGCAAGGCTCGCTGGTTCTGTCGCATCCCGAAGCCATCGAGAATCCATTTTACAAAATGGCGCCGGAAAGCATGCTGGTGCCGTTGATCGGGCTTGCGACTGCTGCAACCGTCATCGCCAGCCAGGCCGTCATCACCGGCGCATTTTCGCTGGTGCGTCAGGCCATTCAACTTGGACTGCTGCCGCGTTTCGAGGTTCGCTACACCTCCGAGAGTCACGCAGGACAAATTTATTTGCCGCGCGTCAATATACTGTTGCTGATCGGCGTGCTGCTGCTCGTCGGACTCTTCAGAACATCAAGCGGGCTTGCGTCAGCCTACGGCATCGCAGTGTCCACCACGATGGTCGCCGATGGCATCATGTGTTTCGTGGTGATTTGGAAGCTCTGGCATTGGCGGCCGTGGACGGCTGCTGCACTGATCGCGCCGCTCGTCATTGTCGATCTGACGTTCTTCTCCGCAAACCTGCTGAAGCTGTTTCAAGGCGCGTGGGTGCCGCTGACGTTCGGAATTATTATGTGCGGATTGGTCTGGACGTGGCGGCGAGGAGCTGCGATTCTGACCAGCAAGACCCGGCGCACCGAAGTCCCGTTAACGGATCTCATTAGAAGCCTGGAGAAGCGGCCGCCCCATATCGTCAAGGGCACAGCGGTTTTCCTGACCAGCGATCCCGACTATGTGCCAACCGCGCTGCTGCATAACCTGAAGCACAACAAGGTGCTTCACGAGCACAACGTCATCCTGACGATCCAGACCGCCGAGACGCCGCGTGTCGATCTTGCCGACCGTGTCCGTATGGAAAGCATCAGCGATAAATTCTCGACCATCCGGCTCAAGTTCGGTTTCATGGAATCGCCGAACGTGCCGAAGGCGCTCGCCATTGCGCGCAAGCTCGGCTGGCAATTCGATATCATGTCGACCTCGTTCTTCGTCTCGCGGCGCTCGCTGAAGCCTGCCGCGCAATCGGGAATGCCGCGCTGGCAGGATCATCTTTTCATCGCGTTGAGCCGGTCCGCCAACGACGCGACTGATTATTTCCAGATTCCGACAGGCCGCGTCGTGGAAGTCGGCACGCAGGTAACTATCTGATTCAATAAGCTTATTTTCGACATTTTGTAACGGTCCACGCCTTTGCATGACCGACGTCTGAAATCCGTCTATCCATACGGCATTGAGCAGGAGTATAGGCCTGCGCCTGTCCAGTTTGCACAAATGATCGGGGCCGCCCCAATGACATCCGACAATGCCATCGCTGCGGCGGAAACGCCGGCGGCAAATGGTCATGGCGAGGTCCATTCGACGGCCGGCTTCGCCGGGCTGATGGTCGGCAGCATTGGCGTCGTCTACGGCGATATCGGCACCAGCCCACTCTATGCGTTTCGCGAAGCGATCACGGCGGCTGGAGCGACCGCAACAGCCGTCAACAGCGCCGCAGTTCTCGGGGTTCTCTCGATGATCCTGTGGGCGCTCATTGTTGTGGTCACGCTGAAATACGTCATCATCCTGCTGCGCGCCGATAACAACGGCGAGGGCGGAACGCTGGCATTGATGGCGCTGGCGCAGCGGGCGTTGGGCACGAGCGGCGGCGTCATTGTCTTTCTCGGTATCGTTAGTGGTGCTTTGTTTTACGGCGATGCAGTCATTACGCCGGCGCTATCGGTGCTGTCCGCCATCGAAGGCATGAAGCTCGCGACCGCAGCCTTCGATCCTTACGTTGTGCCGCTTACGGTCACGATCCTCATTATTTTGTTTGCCGTTCAATCGCGCGGCACGGCGCGCGTCGCGGCGTTCTTCGGTCCCATCATGTGCGTCTGGTTCGTCGTGATCGCGGTGGCGGCGCTTCCGCCGATCATGCGTCATTCGGAGGTGCTGCTCGCGTTCAATCCCTTCTATGCCGTCAACTTCCTCGCGAATCACGGCGTGATCGGTCTGGTGACGCTCGGTGCCGTCTTTCTCGCCGTCACCGGAGCGGAAGCGCTGTATGCGGATCTTGGGCATTTCGGCAAGCGTCCAATCCAGACGGCCTGGCTTGCAATCGTTCTGCCGTCGCTGGCGCTCAATTATCTGGGGCAGGGCGCGCTGGTGCTTGCCGAACCGGCGACTATCGAGAATCCGTTCTTCCTGATGTATCCCGACTGGGCGCTGGTGCCGATGGTGTTGCTTGCGACGGCGGCGACTGTGATTGCCAGCCAGGCCGTCATCACCGGCGCTTATTCACTGACGCGGCAGGCGATTCAGCTCGGCCTGATGCCACGCTTTGAAATTACCCACACCTCGGAAATCCACGCCGGACAGATCTACATACCGAAGGTGAATCTGCTTCTGCTGATTGCGGTTTTGATGCTGGTTATTCTGTTTCGTTCGTCAAGCGCGCTCGCATCGGCTTATGGCATTTCCGTCACCGGAACGATGGTGGTGACGGCGATGATGGGATTCGTTGTAATCTGGAAGGTGTGGAAATGGCAGCCGCTCGCCGCCGCCGCGCTGATCGCGCCATTCCTGTTGCTCGACCTGACGTTCCTGTCGGCGAATCTTCTCAAGGTGTTCGAGGGCGGTTGGGTCCCGCTCGCGCTCGGCGGCCTCGTCATGTTGTTGATGTACACGTGGCGGCGCGGCAGCAAGCTGCTGTTCGACAAGACGCACAAGCAGGAATTCCCGTTGATCGACCTTATCGGCATGCTGTCGAAGAAGCCGCCGATCATCGTGCCCGGCACGGCTGTATTTCTGACGAGCAATCCGGAATTTGCTCCCACCGCCTTGATGCATAGTCTGAAGCACTACAAGGTGCTGCATCAGAAGAACGTCATTCTCACTGTGGAGACTGCACCCACCCCCCGCGTCGATCTGTCGGAGCGCGTCAGGCTGGAGGAAGTCAGCGAGTTGTTTGCACGCGTCACACTGAAGTTCGGCTTTATGGAATCTCCCAACGTGCCCAAGGCGCTCGGCATCGCCCGAAAGCTCGGCTGGCAATTCGACATCATGTCCACGTCGTTCTTCCTGTCGCGGCGGTTATTGAAGCCTGCGATCCATTCCGGCATGCCGCGCTGGCAGGATTTGCTTTTCATCAAGCTCAGCCGGTCGGCCAACGACGCGACCAACTACTTCCAGATTCCGACAGGCCGTGTCGTGGAAGTCGGCACTCAGGTCACGATTTGAGCCGCTTGATTTTCTTCGCATAAAAAGGGAGTTTGTGCGCCGTTCGCACGTTCTCCGGGAGGCATCTTTGACGGGCCAGACTCCAACAGTTCACGACCTGTCGGCTGAAGACGTCGCCGCCGGAATCAAGGACGGGCGCTATCTCTTGATTGATGTGCGCGAACCGAACGAAGTCGCGGTCGAGGCCTATCCCGACGCCGTGGTGCTGCCGCTGTCGACTTTCGATCCCAATGAGATTCCCGATCCAAAAGGCAAGACCGTGGTTTTCGCCTGCCGTTCAGGTAAACGCTCGGTCACCGCATCGCTGGCCGCGCAGGCTGGCGGCAAGCCTTACGACTCGCATTTGGCCGACGGCATGCTGGCATGGAAGGCGGCGGGGCTTCCGTCCAAGACCGGCGGCTGATTTCGCATGAACAGGATTTTTGCGAACCTGCCGAACACAATTTTCGATGTGATGTCGCAGGCTGCTCGCGACCTGAACGCCATCAATCTCGGTCAGGGTTTTCCCGAAGACCCTGGACCGCTCGACGTTCGCGAGAAGGCGGCGGACGCCGTCCTCAACGGTTACAATCAGTATCCGTCGATGATGGGCATCCCGGAATTACGTGAGGCCGTGGCCAAGCACTACGCGCATTGGCATGGCCTCCAGCTCGATCCGATGAGCGAGGTGATGGTGACCTCGGGCGCGACCGAGGCGTTGACCGGTTCGATCCTCGGTCTTGTCGAGCCCGGCGACGAGGTTCTCGTTTTTCAGCCGATGTATGATTCTTACGTGCCGATTATTCGCCTTGCCGGAGGAATTCCGAAATTCATCCGGCTTGAACCGCCGCACTGGCTGTTGCAGGAAGACGCGATCCGTAAAGCGATCACGCCGAAGACGAAATACGTTGTCTTCAACAATCCGCTCAATCCAGCCGCCGTCGTCTACCCGCGCGAAAACATCGAAATGCTGGCGCGCATCTGTCAGGAGTTCGACCTGATCGCGATCTGCGATGAAGTGTGGGAACATGTGGTGTTTGACGGACGGGAACACATCCCGCTCATCACGCTGCCGGGCATGCGTGACCGCACGGTGAAGATCGGCTCGGCAGGAAAAATCTTTGGGCTGACGGGCTGGAAGGTCGGATTTGTCTGCGCGTCGCCAAAAATTCTGCGCGTCCTGACCAAGGCGCATCAGTTCATCACCTTCACGACGCCGCCCAACCTTCAGGTTGCCGCCGCTTACGGTCTGGGCAAGGCAGACGACTATTTCCTGACGATGCGCAGCGATTTGGCGCGCAGCCGTGATCGTTTGAGCGAGGGGCTTTCTCACATCGGGTTTCCGGTGCTGAAATCGCAAGGCACGTATTTCGTGAACGTCGATCTCGCGCCGCTCGGGTTGAACGAAACCGATGAGGCCTTTTGCAAACGTCTTGTTCACGAGCACAAGGTCGCGGCCATTCCGGTGTCGGCGTTCTATGAAGAAGATCACGTCACGTCGGTGGTGCGGTTCTGTTTTTCCAAGAAAGACGAGACGCTGGACGCCGCGCTGGAGCGGCTGTCGCATGTCCTTCATGCGTGATGGTGAAATGTCATGAACACTTTGACTAGAACTCTCGCCGCTATTGCCGCGCTCTCGGCATTTTCGTCAGCCGCGCAGGCGCAGGAACGCCGCGTTAATTTCTACAACTGGTCGAACTATATGGCGCCCGACGTGCGGGAGCAGTTCACCAAGGAAACCGGCATCAAGGTCACCTACGACACGTTCGACGCCAACGAGACGCTTGAGACGCGGTTGCTGGCGGGAAAATCCGGCTACGACGTCGTGGTGCCGACGGCGTATTTTCTGCAACGTCAGATCACCGCCGGAATTTTCCAGAAGCTCGACAAGTCGAAGCTGCCAAATTTGGTCAATGCATGGCCCGAAGTGACCAAGCGTCTCGCGGTGTACGACCCCGGCAATGTTTACGCCGCAAACTATATGTGGGGCACCACCGGCATCGGTTACAATGTCAAATCCGTGCACGATATTCTTGGCGCGAATGCGAAGCTCGATTCCTGGGATATCGTTTTCAAGCCTGAAAATCTTGCAAAGTTCAAGGACTGCGGAATCCACATGCTGGACTCGGCGGACGACATTCTTCCCGCAGCGCTGAACTATCTGGGCATCGATCCCAATTCGACCAAGCAGGCCGACCTCGACAAGGCGGCAGACTTGGTCACGAAGGTGCGGCCTTATGTCCGCAAATTCCATTCGTCGGAATATCTGAGCGCGCTGGCCACGGGCGAAATCTGTTTTGTGGTCGGATGGTCCGGCGACATCAAACAGGCGCAGAGCCGCGCTGCGGAATCGAAAAACGGTATCGAGATCGGCTACGCGATCCCGAAGGAGGGGGCGCAGATGTTTTTCGATAACCTCGCAATCCCGGCGGATGCCAAGAATGTCGCCGAGGCTTACGAGCTGATCAATTATCTTTATCGTCCCGATGTGGCGGCGAAGAATTCCGATTATCTGTCTTATGCCAATGGCAATCTTGCCAGCCAGAAACTGATCGACCCGAAGATTTTCAACGACAAGACGGTCTATCCTGACGAGGCGACGTTGAATCGCCTGTTCGTCATCACGGCGCGCGATGCGCCGACCCAGCGCACGATCAACCGGCTGTGGACGCGGGTGAAGACCGGACGCTAATCAGCGCCATCGGCGGTGCAGCCATAGCCATTGTTCGGGATGTTCGCGCACCCATCCTTCGATCACGCTGGTCACGGCCTGCATCGTGACCTGCACGTCGATCTTGCGCTCGGAATCGCGAACCGGCGTCACTTCCTCCGACAACTCGGCACGAAAACGGTGGTTCGGAAGTCGAATGATCCGCGCGCCGACGATGGGGCATTCGACCTGACGCGCGAGGCGTGCGAGCAAGGGATTTGCTTTTGTGGTCCGCCCGAAAAACGTGACATCGACGCCGCGGCCGAAATACTGATCCACCAGCATCCCGACGTGAACACCTTTCTGCAGCGCCTGTGCCAGACGCAAGGGCGCGTCATGCGTGGTGGCGATCATCGTGCCCATATTGACCGAGCGGATATTCTGAATGGCGCGATCGACGGATGCGATATTCGGCCGACGAAACAGAATCGCTGAATCGAGTCCGTAAGCCGGACCGGCGAGGGCGGGCAATTCCCAGTTCGCCAGATGGCTGGCGAAAATCAGCGCGCCCTTTCCGTCGTCGCGAAGCTTGAGAAACCGCTCGACGGAGTCGGGTGCGATTTCGACGCGCCCGGTGTTTGGACGGCTCTCATCGAAATCCCAGATGCGGTCGATCTGCGCAAACTCCGCGCCGACGCGACCGAGGTTATCCCACACGCCGCTCAGGATGGCTTCGATCTCATCAGGAGACTTTTCGGGAAACGCGGCTGTGAGATTTGCGCGCCCAGTTTTTTGCTCTGGTAGCCACGGTCCGATTGTACGCGTGACCGATGCGAAGAAATCAGCCGTCTTGTCGGGATCGAAATTGCGAACGAGTTTCAGAAGTCCGACAGCAAGACCGCCGATGAGTGCGCCGGTTACGGGCTTGAGCGCATCGCGCAGGATCGCCCGGGCGCGGAGCACTAGGCGTCGCATCAGAAGGTGATGACGATTTTGCCGAACACCTGGCGGGTTTCCATGCGCGCCAGCGCGGCAGCAACATTGTCGAGCGGCACTTCGGTATCGATCACGGGCTTCATGCCGCCAGCCATCTTGTCGAGGCTTTCCGCGATGTTCTTCATCGTTGCGCCGAACGACCCGAAGATTCGGTACTGCTGTTGAAACAACTGCATGAGATTGATCGTCGCCGTCGGGCCGGAGGTTGCGCCGCAGGTCACGAGGCGTCCGCCGCGTTTCATGGACAACAGCGAGCCGCTGAATGTATCCGCGCCGACATGCTCGAACACGACATCGACACCCTTTTTCTTGGTGATCTTGCGTGTCTCGCCCTCGAAGCGGTCCTTGCGATAATTGATGACGTGATCGGCGCCGAGCGCTTTAACGCCTTCGATCTTCGAATCGTCGCCGACCGTCGTAATCACGGTGCAGCCGATGGCCTTCGCCATCATGATCGCGACCGTCCCGATGCCGGAGCCGCCCGCATGCACCAGCACGGTTTCGCCAGGCAATAGTTTGGCATTGTCGAACAGCATGTGCTGCACGGTCGAGAATGCAATCGGCGCGCATGACGCTTCAATATCGGTCACACCGTCCGGCACCGGAATGATGAGGCGCTCCGAGAGATTCATCAACTCACGCGCGAAGCCGTCGACGTGAAAGCCCATGATACCCGCGACGTTTTCACAGAGGTTGTCGCGGCCCGCTTTGCAGGCGGGACAAACGCCGCATGTCAGCGCGCCATACATCACGACCTTCTGGCCGGGTTTGAATCGCGTGACGCCTTCACCGACGCTTGCGATTTCGCCTGAGGCTTCAGCGCCGACGACGAGCGGAAGCTTGCGCTTGGCGAATGCCATTCCGCGATAGCCCCACACGTCGATGTGGTTCAGCGCGACGGCCTTGACGCGAATCTGAACTTCACCGGCAGCAGGAGGCGGTGGCGGCGGACTATCCGCGACCACAAGCTGACGATCGGCAACGAGAGTGAGCGCACGCATAAGACCGTGCCTCCGGCACGAAAAAGATCATGAATTGTCGGCTCGATATCGCCGGTTCGCAGGTTGGCGTCAACCGCCGGAAGGCGTCTGGAAAGGCTAGATCGGCTCGCGGGTGAGGATCAGGGACGCGTTCTGGCCGCCGAAGCCGAATGAGTTCGACATCACGGCGGTGACTTTGGCGTCGCGGGCCTTGTTGGGGACGACATCGAACGGGATTGCGGGGTCGGGAACATCGTAGTTGATCGTCGGCGGGATGCGCTGGTGCTCCAGCGTCAGTAGCGAAAATACCGCCTCGACCGCGCCAGCAGCCGACAACGTGTGGCCGACCATCGATTTGTTCGACGATACCGGAACTTTCGTTGCGCGATCGCCGAACACCATCGAGATGCCGAGATATTCCATCTTGTCGTTTTCCGGCGTGCCGGTGCCGTGCGCGTTGATGTAGTCGATCTGCTCGACGCCCATCCCGGCGTCTGTCAGCGCATTGCGCACGCAACCGACAATCGGCTTTCCGTCGGGACTGGATCTTGTGCGGTGAAACGAATCGGCGAGTTCACCGCAACCGGCGACGACGCCGAGAATTTTTGCGCCGCGCGCAGTGGCAGCCTCAAGGCTCTCAAGCACCAGCGCACCGGCGCCCTCGGCCATGACGAAGCCGTCGCGGTTTTTCGAGAAGGGACGCACCGCCGATTGCGGCGGATCGTTGTTAGTGGACAGCGCCGAGAGCAGCGAGAAACGGATCAAGGCTTCGGGATTGACCGAGCCGTCGGTCGCCACACACAAAGCCGCATCGGCCTCGCCACGGCGGATCGCCTCGACGCCGAGCTGGATCGCGGTGGCACCGGATGCACAGGCGGTCGACAGCGAGATCGGCGAACCCTTGGTGCCGAATTCTTCCGCGATGTGATCGGCAACTGAGCCGAACAAATAACGCTCGTGGAAACTCTCATACTTGCCGCCGCCGCTGGCGCGCATCAGCGAGTCGTAGTCGATGCCTGACTTCAATCCGGTCGCCCGCGCGATTTCCTGCCGTGGCTCCCATTCAAGCTCGACGGGTGCAACCGCGAGGAACAGCGGCCCCGGAAAATCACCTTTGGTGCCGATGTTCGACTGCGCAATGGCTTCTTGCGTGGCGACATCCGCCAATTTCTCGGACAGCACCGTCGATGAGAACGGCTCGACGGGGATGAAATCCACGGCACCTGCCATGGTCGTCTTGAGGCCGTCGGTTGGAAAGCGCGTGATGGTGCGGATGCCGGATTCACCTGCGGACAATTTGGCCCAGTTGTCGGTTTTCCCTGCGCCAAGCGAGGTCACGACGCCCATGCCTGTTACGACGACGATGGGGCGTCCGAACTTGTCCCGATTTGCAGACATTGTGCCTCCGTTCGCCGTCTAGATCGCTTCGACCAGCGCCATGCCTTCGCCGCGCCAGTGACCGGCTCCGACAACAACAATTTGGGACGGCGGCTTGGTCATTTCAACCTCAAGGCCGGTTGGATCGTTGGCTGCGAACAGTTTGCCGCGCGAAATCGAGAGCGCCGCAAGCGCGATACCCAGTGGAAATTGCGTTTCCATGATGTGGCCGAAGGGCGTGCCTGTCGCGCGCACGGGAACGCCGCGATGCTTGTCCAGAAATGCGCGCTCTTCGGCGGTGACGGGCTGTGCGCCCGTCGCACCCGTGATGATCGCGCTGGCGTCACCGAGCGCTCCCAGCTTCACCCACAGTTTTTCCAGAGTGGCTGTGACGTTGCCCGCTGTTTTCCGGAGCGCATGATCGGCGACGACGTTCGAAAGTTTCGCGAACGGCTTTGCCCCGCGCGCCTGTGCATGCTCTTTGGATTCGATCACCAGAAACACGCCGCCGGAAGCAAGTGCGAAACCATTCTCGCGCTTCCATACCGGCTCAAATTTATCCTTCAGATTGAACCCGCCGAACTCATACAGCATCAGCAGGTCTTTACGCTCGCCGTTCTGGGCGGCGCCGACAAGCGCGATATCGCTTTGGCCGGCGGCAATACGTGCGAGCGCAATGCGCGCGGCATCCACGCCTGCGGCTTCTTCACCCATGAAGGTGCGCGACGATCCGGTGACGCCATGGACGATGGCGATGTTGCCGGCCAGCAAGTTCGAGAGCTGCGCCAGAAACAATGTCGGACGCAGATCGTTCATCAGCCGTTCGTTGAGAAATCCGGGCGCGGCGTTTCCCTGCACGTCGGCGTTGAGGATGGCCGCATCGACGGCGAGATCGCGCTCACCGCCGCCGGCCGCGACGATCATGTCAGTGCGGCTGAGAATTTCAGCATTGCCCTTGATGCCTGCGGAATCGAGCGCAAGACCGGCTGCGTAAGTGCCGATGCGCTGCCACGCTTCCATCTGGCGCTGTTCTTTCTTGGGTATCTGTCCCTCGAAGGCCAGCTTTGCGATCGGGTGGACGATGTAGGGCGCAAAACCCGTAACGTCGGCGTTGATTTGTTTTGCGTTGAGCGCATCCCAATGCGCGTCGAGTCCCTCGCCAAGCGACGACGCGATACCGATGCCGGTGATCCATGCTTCGCGTGGCTTGGTTTCAGCCATGAGCCATGGCCTCGCGGGGAAAGCCGATCTTCGTCGCCATGGCTTCCATGTGCCCGCGCATATCCGCATTGGGAAATGGCGTGTGGCGGAAGGTGAGCGTGGCGTTGCATTTCAATTTGCCGGCGACCTTGATGCTCGCCTCCGTCATGGCGTAACCCGATCCATCGTGACTTAGTTTTGCATCGATGGTGAGAAGATCGCCGGGGTTTACGAAATCGCGCATCTTGGCTTCCTTGACGGTGGCGAGAAACGGCATGCGCTCGAATTTCAGGTGCGCGATGAGCAACCAGCCCGATGTCTGCGCCATCGCCTCGATCAGCAAAACTCCCGGCATCAGGGGATAGCCGGGAAAATGCCCCTCGAAAATCGTGTTCTCTTTCGGCACCTGGGCTTCGACCGTGATGGTCCGCTC
This sequence comes from Afipia sp., assembly GCA_043784125.1. Classification (GTDB taxonomy): domain Bacteria; phylum Pseudomonadota; class Alphaproteobacteria; order Rhizobiales; family Xanthobacteraceae; genus Afipia. Next base: position 5,704 of record JAYVYQ010000179.1, on the reverse strand, counting down.
GCCGATGTCGAGAGCGGCGATGCGATCAATCAGCTGAAAATATTCCAGATGCATGGCGGGCGCGTCATGCGCCCTTGGCGGCGACCAATTCGTCGATACGCGCGCTGAGGTTTTTCAGGACGAAATACTGCTCGGTCGTCGCCTTGCCGTCGTTGACTTCCTGCGTCCATTTTTCGAGCGGCAACTTGATGCCGAATGCCTTGTCTATCGCAAAGGCGATATCGAGGAAGTCGAGGCTGTCGATGCCCAGATCGTCGATGGCATGGCTTTCCGGCGTGATCGTGTCTCGGGGGATGTCGCAGGTTTCAGCAATGATCGTCGCGACCTGGTCGAATGTGGAAGCCATCATTAAGCCTTTGATATATTTGATAAAATTCTGTTATTGCGGACCCCCATCAGAGGCCGGCATGGATGCAGAGGCCCGTATAACGGAGGCAGGCTCCGAGTTCAATGGCGGGGAAAGCAACCTAGCGGGTAGGCGGCAGGGGCGGTCGGGGGCGTCAATCCCGGGGGGAGGAGATATGGGCGCAATCGCGCCGGCCCATCAGGACGCAATCCTGCTTGTTACGCAGATCCGCCAGCTTGACCGCCAGCCATATGCCTATGCCGATCAAAAGAGCGGTAAAGAGGATCGCTGCCACATTGGTCGTCATCCGGTGCCGGTAATCGTCTGGCTGAACCCGGTCGCGCCCATAAGCCGGCGCGTCATCAGCGCTGGCGTTTACGTCGCCGTCAGTGCGGGAATCTCTCACGGCTCCCGGCGGCTGCGCCAGCGTTTGCGGCCGGAATTTCAACACGCGACCGTCCGTCTCCGTGACACTGGGTCCTTGAATAGGCATATGGAAAATCCGCAAGTCGCTAACCGATATATCTAGCACCGCTGTTGAATGTGTCATGGAAAAAGCAGGATTTCAGCAACGCACTAAAGATTGATCGATCTGCACCTGTCGGGGTTCCCAAACTAAGTCGATGCTGGTGCGGCATTCAGGAGCAAATCATGGCAAGTAATCGCGAGCCCGTTCTCAAGCCAGTCTCGATTCTGTCACTTCGACCCACGCAAATGACGGTCGGCATGCGTGAGGTGAAGGAGAAGCGTAAGCGTTGGCGCGCTAACAAATCGAAAAAGCGCGCGGAGCTGCTTGGCAGGCACATGATCCCGGTCGTGCTTGGCCCTGACAAGCGCAATTATGTTATCGACCATCATCATTTGGCGCGCGCGCTTCACGAAGAAGGCGAAAAGGATGTTCTGGTTTCCGTGGTCGCCGATCTGTCGATGATCGATCCAAAGGCATTCTGGGTTGTGCTCGACAATCACCGATGGGTCTATCCTTACGATGCGAAAGGGCAGCGGCGGGACTATCGCGATCTGCCGAAGGACGTCACAGGCCTGAAGGATGATCCGTTTCGCAGCCTTGCGGGTGAATTGCGCCGCGCGGGTGGATTTGCCAAGGACACGATACCGTTCAGCGAGTTTCTGTGGGCCGATTTTTTGCGTCGTCGGCTGTCGAAGAAGTCTGTTCAGGACGATTTCGACAAGGCGCTGGAAAAGGCGTTGTCCGCGGGGAAAAGCAAAGATGCGATTTATTTGCCTGGCTGGTGCGGACCTGCAGACGACGACTGAGACACACTTTATTTCGGCGGCCCGCGCCTTGGCGAAGGACCTACGTCTTGCGTCGCGTCCTCATCTGCGGTCTTGCCGGTCAGCAAACGGTGTGTGAACCGTTCCGCAGGACCGCCAAATACCAGCAATAAAAATGCAATCGCCAAAGCAATTGCGACCAGCCGCCATTGCCCGGCGCCGCAGACGATTCCGATGCAAGCGGTGAACCAGACGCACGCGGCGCTCGTCAGTCCTTTCACCTTGGACTGATCCGCATGAACGATGACACCTGCACCGAGAAAGCCGATTCCCGTCAGTATTCCCTGAATGACACGACTTGCGGCATCGGAGAACTTGTCGGGACTGAAATCCAGCGGGTTGACGAATAGTACGACAAGCGCGGTCGCAAGCCCTACCAATCCCAGCGTGCGCAGCCCGATCGGTTTGCCGTGCAGGTCGCGATTAAGGCCAATCGCACCTGACGCGACGGTTGCGACGCCAAGTCTCAGGCAAATTTCCATCCAGTCGAGCAATGTCACGCCTTTCAGAATGAAGCGTTACGCCTTAGGCAGTCGGCCCATCATGTAGAATTCGTCGTTGGGCCGCATGTCGGTGACGTTGGCCATGCGATTGGACAGCGCGAAGAAAGCGCTGATCGCGGCGATGTCCCAAATGTCGTCATCGCTGAAACCGTGGCCACGAAGAACCTCGAAGTCCTTGGGTGATGTCGTCTGGGATTCCGTGCAGACCTTGACGGCGAAATCCAGCATCGCGCACTGTCGCGGCGTGATGTCGGCCTTGCGATAGTTGTTTGCGATCTGGTCGGCGATCAGCGGGTTCTTGGCGCGAATGCGAAGTACCGCGCCGTGCGAGATCACGCAATAATGACATTGATTGGCGGCGCTGGTCGCGACAACGATCATCTCGCGCTCGGCTTTGGTAAGGCCGCCGTCTTTCTCCATCAGCGCGTCGTTGTAGGCGAAGAAGGCGCGAAATTCGTCCGGGCGATAGGCAAGTGCCAGAAACACGTTCGGCACGAAGCCCGATTTTTCCTGCACACCCAGAATTCGCGTGCGGATATCGTCCGGCAGCGAGTTCAACGATGGAACGGGAAAACGGCTGATGGGATGTTGGGTCATTCGTCGGTCCGGCAGGACATGAATTTCCCCGACCATAGACGAAGGCAGCCGACCGGCAAAGCAATCCGGACGCGGATCAGGTCCGCGTCAGCGCAACGGTTTCTTCAGCAGTGAGAAACGGTCCGGGTCGAGCCCCATCGAGGGCTGAAGCATCGGTGCCTCCGGCACGCGCTGCGGCAGACGCTCGCCACCCCGGTCGTTGAAGGTTGGATCGTTCGGCGCTTCGCGATGCGACGTCGCTCCACGCCAGCGCTCCAGCACGGAACTAACGAAATTGATGTCGTGTCCGGTGTGAGCCGTTGGCGTAGTCGTCGCCATGGCTTCGGTGCGTGGCAATTGATGTGCGGGCACTTCCTTGAACCGCAGGCGTGTTGGAAGTGCCACGCCTTCGCCGAATGCCAACACTTCGCGGGTGCCGAGTGAGGGTACAAATGACAGCAGGTTTGCGGCAGCATCTGACACGGCAGATCGCAGCAGTGCTTGGTCGCGTTCGTTGGCAAGCCGCATCGCGAACAGCGTGTTGCATTGTGAAATAATGGTGGCGTCGAGTTCGGCGGGGCGTTGCGTCACCAGCGCGAGATAGACGCCGTATTTGCGGCCTTCCTTGGCGATGCGCGACACGGCTTTGCGGGTCGGGCCGAATCCGACGCCGCGATCGGCAGAGGCGTAACGATGCGCTTCCTCGCAGACGAAGAGCATCGGCGAGGCCCCGTCGCTCCACAGTCCGAAATCGAATGCCATGCGGCACAGCACCGACACGACCGAGTCCACGACTTCGGCGGGAAAACCAGCAAGCTGCATGATCGTCATCGGCTTGCCGTTCGCGGGCAGGCGGAACAACATGCTTATGACTTCCGCCATCGTGTCGCCGCCGACATTGGCGTTCTCGAACATGAACGAGTACCGCGGATCGTTCTTCACAGTCTCAATGCGCGAGATCAGTTTGTGATAGACGATGCGCGACGAGCGGTTCTCGAGCTTGCCCATGCGCTCATCGATCAGCGCGATCAGATCGACAACGCGATAAGGTACAGGTGTGTCAGCCGTATAGCCGACAGTCTTGGCGTCAATGCGCTTGAGGCCGACACGGTCGGCGTTCTGATATTGGGTATAATTGGTTTTCGCGACAGGAATCAGCTCGACCAGAACTTCGAGTTCTTCTGGGACGCCGGGGCGACCGCCGAACAGCACGTCGACGATTTCTTCAAAGTTGAAAAGCCAGAACGGCAATTTCAGATTGCGCGGATTGAGAACGTTAGCCTTGGTGCCGAAGCAACGGCCGTATTCGTTATGCACGTCCAGCAGGAACACGCGCAGATTTGGCCGCACCAGCAGAATCTCGTTCAGCAACAGTGATACGCCGCTGGATTTGCCGACGCCGGTGGAGCCCAGCACAGCGAAATGCTTGCTGAGCATGTCCTCGACATCGACGTAGGCCGTGACCGTCGGATCTTGTTGCAGCGTGCCGATATTGATCTGCTCGGCTCGCGACGGCGCGTAAACGATGCGCAGTTGTTCATGGGTGAGGATGTCCACCAGATCGCCGATGGTCGGATAGCTGGTGACGCCGCGCTGAAACTTTGCGTTTGAACCGGTGCTGATTTCGCCCAGCAGATCGACGGAAGCGCTGACGATATAATTGTCCGACGACGGCAGGTCCTCGCGCGTCACTTCGGTGATGATGGCGACAATGATTGTGGTTGCGGTTCTGATTCCGAAAAACTGCCCGACCGTGGCGCGCACGCCAGAGAGGTTGACCTGATTGGTGGACAGAATTCCGATACGGGCCTGCGACCCGCGGACCGAAATCACACGTCCGAGCGGGGCCGCTTGTGTCGTCGTCAACATGTTTGGGTTTTGCCTGTCTGCGCCTTGCATTTCTCCGACTATGCAAGGGCTTGCTGGACAAACGGTTAAACGCGATGTGGCGATTGTAGGTGTAGCAGTCGGGAAGCTGCCGAGCGTCTCGGTGTCCCGGAGGCAGGAGATGCAAAATGCGCATTTCCAAAGGGGTATATTGATATTGGACGACTGTCCTGAAAACGGGTCAAAATCTCGTTTAACCGATTGTTAACTCTCGTTTTATTGCGTTCGATAAAGAGTCCGCGCCATCGAAATTGCCGCCACCGGGCGCGCGCGCAGCGAGTCCCGAAAAGCGGGGGTAGACCGCAGCGCGCAGCCCCTTTATATCGAGCCCACATCGATTTGCCGGATCGGAAGATCAGCGATGCCGGGTGGCATTGCCAAGGGGTTCGTTCGGCATCTTTGGGGAATCGTCCAATGGTAGGACATCAGACTCTGACTCTGAGTATCTAGGTTCGAATCCTAGTTCCCCAGCCACCCAGTCCGATAATCAGAGAATATTCTTCTAAAGCACGAGAAAGGCCTGCTAACAGCGGGCTTCTTCGACATCGGAAAGTCTCTAGAAGCGCGATGTTCGAACTTTTTCGGCAAAATTTCCCGAAAGTCTCCGCCTATCTATTGAATAATTCCCGTTTTCTGGAGTCTCGCATTGGAGACCGGAGAATAAACCACTACGCGGTGGGTGAATCAGTGGAAGCGATTTTTAGCATTCCCGATTTCGCAAAAGCGCGTCGAGAGACTTAGTTCGAACTACACTGAATGAGTTCGAATCCTAGTTGCTCAGCCAACCATTCCCATAATCAGAGAATTTCCTTCTCACAGGGTGGAAAGGCCCGCCAAATGCGGGCTTCTTCGACATCGCAAAATCTCTGCGCGAGCAAGATTCGAACTTTTCTGCCGAAAATTCCGAAAAGTCTCCGCGCTATCATTGAATAATTCCCGTTTTTTGGAGACTCGCGTTGGAGACTGGAGAATAATCCACTGAGTGGTGAGCAACTCAGTCTAGTTCGCTCGAGCAGGGTAGAGCGGTCCGTATGCGAAAGACTTTGACTTTCGGACCAAGGACAGTCATTTTGCGTGACATCACGCAAATTGACTGGAC
>JAYVYQ010000178.1:0-4475 GCA_043784125.1 Afipia sp. | reverse complement strand
CCGCGTGGTTAAGCGGATCGCTGCGAATTGCCCGTGCTTTGGCCATAATGGCCTGAAATGACGATGTTTTCCGAACGCCGCGTGGCACTGAGGGGCGTTCCCCTTCTCACTGAAACGCGCTAAGACATCCCCCTATAATTCAGCAGGTTTGGCATGGATCGCATTCGCATCGTCGGCGGCAACAAACTCAATGGCACGATCCCGATTTCGGGCGCGAAGAACGCTGCGTTGCCGCTGATGATCGCCGCGCTTTTGACCGACGAGACATTGATCCTCGACAACGTGCCGCGTCTCGCCGACGTCGCGCAGTTACAGCGCATTCTCGGCAATCACGGCGTGGACATTATGGCGGCGGGCAAGCGCCCCGGCGACCGCGAGTATCAGGGACAGACGCTGCATATCTCGGCAGCGAACATCATCGACACCACCGCGCCCTATGAACTGGTCTCGAAGATGCGCGCGAGCTTCTGGGTGATCGCGCCGCTGCTGGGCCGGATGAAAGAATGCAAGGTGTCGCTGCCGGGCGGTTGCGCCATCGGCACGCGGCCGGTTGACCTTCTCATTATGGCGCTGGAGAAACTCGGCGCGCAGTTACAAATCGACGGCGGCTATGTGATTGCGTCCGCGCCCAACGGATTGATCGGCGCGGAGATCGATTTTCCGAAAGTCACGGTCAGCGGCACGCATGTCGCGCTGATGGCGGCGACGCTCGCCAAGGGCAAGACGGTCATCACCAACGCCGCATGCGAACCTGAGATCGTCGATGTCGCCGATTGCCTGAAAAAAATGGGCGCGAAGATTACGGGTGCGGGGACGCCCCGCATCGTCATCGAAGGTGTTACGAAACTTCACGGCGCACGCCATACGGTTTTGCCGGATCGCATCGAGACCGGCACTTATGCAATGGCAGTCGCAATGACGGGCGGCGATGTGCAACTAGCCGGCGCGCGTCCCGAACTCTTGCAGTCGGCGCTTGACGTGCTGGTGCAGGCTGGCGTGACGGTGACGCCCAACAATGAGGGCATCCGCGTTCAACGCAACGGCGCGGGTATCAATCCGGTCACGGTTTCGACCGCGCCGTTCCCAGGATTTCCGACAGATTTGCAGGCGCAACTCATGGCGCTGATGGCTTGTGCCAAAGGCTCGTCGCATATCACCGAGACGATTTTCGAGAATCGCTTCATGCATGTGCAGGAGCTGGCGCGGTTCGGCGCGCGGATTTCGCTCGACGGCGAAACCGCAACCATCGACGGCATCGCGAGTCTCAAAGGCGCCCCCGTGATGGCGACCGATCTGCGTGCCTCGGTATCGCTGGTGATCGCTGGCCTCGCGGCGGAAGGCGAAACTATGGTCAACCGTATTTATCATCTGGATCGCGGCTTCGAGCGGCTTGAAGAAAAATTGTCGGCCTGCGGCGCGAACATCGAGCGCATCAGCGGCTAGGCATGACCATGCAAAGCATGTCCTCGGGCTTTTGACCCGAGGGTGGAAACCGGTTTTCGGATCAGATCATGCCGAAACTAAATTGGCGGGGCGAATGTCTCAACGCAAATTGATTGCGCTCGACGAGGACGACCTTGCGGTGATTTCCGCGCATGTTCAGGACGCCTCGGTCGTCGCCGGCGATATTATCTGGCGGCAAAGCGAAAAGCGGCTTGTGGTCGGGATGCGGCGGCTCGATTGGGACGAGGCGCTGACTGGCACGGACACGTCGCGCCGGCTGGTGTCGGCATTGAGGTTCGACCGCGTGCTGGCCTGCAAATCCCGCGACATCGATATCGCGGCACCCGAGCTGGCGCTGACGCTGCTCGGCATCGAATTTCACCCTGCGGAAGCGCCCGGCGGCAACGCCCTGCTGCTATTTTCCAATGGCGGCGCGCTGCGGCTCGATGTCGAATGCCTCGAATGCGAACTGGCCGATCTTGGTCCCGACGATCTCAGCGGCGATCCAAGCGACGGTCTGGACGAAGGCGTCAAGGTCTGAGGGGGCGGTCACTCGCCGTCCCGGCGGCAGGATGCTAAGGGTGGACGGCGATTTGGCGTCGCGCCAATACGTATAAAAGTCTGCCGGAATTGAAGACAATGCCGATCCGCCTCGATCACCACCAATCCGACTTCACAGCGCGCTTCGACGAATTCCTCGCGATGAAGCGCGAGGTCTCCGCCGACATCGATGCGGCTGCACGCGCCATCGTTGACGATGTGGCCAAGCGCGGCGATGCCGCGCTGATCGAAGCCACCAAAAAATATGACCGGCTCGATGTGAAGGCCGACGGCTTGAGGATCACCACAAGCGAGATTGACGCCGCAGTGAAAGCCTGCGACGCGGCGACGCTCGATGCGCTGGCATTCGCGCGCGACCGCATTGAGGTTTTTCACAAACGGCAAATCCCGATGGACGAGCGGTTCACCGACGCGCAGGGCGTTGAACTCGGCTGGCGCTGGAGCGCCGTCGAGGCGGTGGGACTTTATGTTCCGGGCGGCACGGCGGCTTATCCGTCGTCGGTGCTGATGAATGCGATTCCCGCGAAGGTCGCGGGCGTCGAACGCGTCGTGATGGTGGTGCCGTCACCGGATGGAAAATTAAATCCGCTGGTGCTGGCGGCGGCAAAACTCGGCGGGGTGTCGGAAATCTACCGCGTCGGCGGCGCGCAGGCCGTGGCGGCGCTCGCTTATGGCACGGCGACCATCAGGCCGGTCGCGAAAATTGTCGGACCCGGCAACGCGTATGTCGCCGCTGCGAAACGCATTGTATTCGGCCGCGTTGGAATCGACATGATCGCGGGGCCATCCGAAGTGCTGGTGATCGCCGACAAGACCGCCAATGCCGACTGGATCGCAGCCGATTTGCTGGCGCAGGCCGAGCACGATGTGAATGCGCAATCCATTCTCATCACCGACGACGAGACGCTTGCGAAGAATGTCGAGCGCGCTGTCGATGCGCAACTGACGACCTTGCCGCGTGGAAAAATCGCGCGCGCATCGTGGAACGACTTCGGCGCGATCATTCTGGTGAAGTCGCTCGACGCGTCCATTGCGCTCGCCAACGCCATTGCCGCCGAACATCTCGAGATTGTCACCGCCGACCCCGAGGCGATCAGCGCGAAGATCAAGAATGCCGGCGCGATTTTTCTGGGCGCACACACGCCGGAAGCCATCGGCGATTATGTCGGCGGCTCCAATCACGTGCTGCCGACCGCGCGCTCGGCGCGGTTCTCGTCGGGTCTCGGCGTGCTGGATTTCATGAAGCGCACCTCGATCCTCAAATGCGGCCCGGAGCAATTGCGCGCGCTGGGACCGGCGGCGATCACGCTCGGCAAGGCCGAGGGCCTCGACGCGCATGCGCGCAGCGTCGCATTGCGTCTTAATCTGCCATGAGCGCGCCCTCACCGGACGATGCGAAGAATTGCGTCATCGCGGTGACGCTCGATGAGGAATCGATCGGACGCTCGGGTCCGGACATCGAGCATGAGCGTGCGATTGCGATCTACGATCTGGTCGAGAAAAATCTGTTCGCGCCCGAAGGCGATCACGTCGGCCCATACACACTTCATATCGGCATCACCGGCAACCGCCTGATGTTCGACATCAAGCGCGAGGACGGCACGCCCTGCGTCGTGCATCTGCTGTCGCTGACGCCATTCCGCAGAATCGTCAAGGACTATTTCATGATCTGCGACAGCTACTATCAGGCGATCCGGACAGCTACGCCGGACAAGATCGAAGCCATCGACATGGGGCGGCGCGGCATCCACGACGAAGGGTCGCGCACCCTGATGGAGCGGCTTGAAGGAAAAGTCCGTGTCGATTTCGACACTGCCCGCCGGCTGTTCACGCTGATCTCCGTGCTGCACTGGAAAGGTGAGGGCGCGTGATCCCGAAAAGTGGGCACCGGTTTTCGGATCAGGTCACGCGCGAAAGTAAATTCGCATGACGCGTTCGCCTCAAGCCGTGCTTTTCATGTGTGGGCAAAACAGCGTGCGTTCGCCGATTGCAGCGAGCCTGCTCAAGCAATTAGTGCCGCGCGGGCTTTACATCCAATCAGCCGGCGTTAGCAAAGCCGAACTCGATCCGTTTGCGGTCGCGGTGATGAGCGAAGCCGGGTTGGATATTTCCAAGCACAAACCCTGGACCGTCGCCGATCTCGAAGACTGGGAAGGCTTTAATTTCGATCTGATCGTGACACTGTCGCCGGAGGCGCATCATAAAGCGCTGCAGATGACGGCGACGCTGGCGACCGATGTCGAATACTGGCCGACGCCGGATCCGGTCGGCGTCGAAGGCCGGCGCGAGTTGCAGCTCGATGCCTATCGCAATGTCAGGGATGGATTGCGCGAGAAAATCCAGAAACGCTTCGGGGCGGCGAAACTCGCGAATGAGTAAAAACAGCTCCGCAACGCGGTTGTCGCAGCCTATGCCTTCGGATAGTTTGCGCGCAAATTGCCCTCCCGGTGAAATCTATCCCGCATGTTAGG
>JAYVYQ010000177.1:0-7382 GCA_043784125.1 Afipia sp. | reverse complement strand
GTTCCCTAACTCCGACTATCTACTCCCGGCGGGGATAAAAGTTCCCGATTTCTGGAACTTTCTGGTGTGGGAGGCATTAGGCACTACATAGGCGGGGGCTGGAAGGCTTCAACCAGACAAAAGGTCTAATTATTTCAATACGGTACCCCTTGGGGGAAAAATGGGTCAAGCCATGAAAGATGCAAAGCCGAAGCAGGGCGGCCTGAATGCCGAAATCCAGTCAAGGATCGGTCATCAGTTGCGCGCCATGTACGACGACGTTGTGCGCCAAGGCGTGCCCGATCGCTTCGCCGAGCTGATCCGTCAGCTCGATTCGCCCGCTGCCGCGGCGCAGGTGGATGGCGGGACTAAAAAAGACGGGAGCGACTAATGCCCCTCACAGATCAGCTTCGCGACGACATTCTGGCGACCGTGCCGAGCCTGCGCGCGTTCGCAATTTCACTCAGCGGCAATGGCGACCGGGCCGACGATCTCGTCCAGGAAACGCTGCTGCGTGCGCTCGCCCATATCGACTCGTTCCAGCCCGGCTCGAATCTGCCGGCATGGCTGTTTACGATTCTGCGCAACCTGTTTCGCTCGGATTATCGTAAGCGACGCCGCGAGGTGGAAGACGCTGAAGGCAATTATGCCAAGACGCTCAAATCGCAGCCCGCGCAGAATGCGCATCTGGAGTTTGAGGAGTTTCGTGTAGCGCTGGAAAAACTGCCACAGGACCAGCGCGAGGCGCTCATTCTTGTCGGTGCCTCCGGCTTCTCCTACGAAGACGCAGCCGCGATCTGTGGATGCGCGGTCGGCACCATCAAGAGCCGCGTCAACCGTGCGCGCTCCAAGTTGAGTTCGATGCTCTACGTCGATGGCGCGGAAGATTTCGGGCCGGACAATACGATCCGGGCTGTGATCGGCGGCGGCGGCTAACTTCCCGCAGAACGACAATTGAAAAAGCGGCCACATCGGTGGCTGCTTTTTTGTTATCGAATTTTCCGTGACGCCGTTCTTAGTGAAGGCCGCCAAAGGCCCAGATCAACACCAGAATAGGCAGCGGAATTCCGAGCATCCATAATAGAAGATAACGTCCCATCGAATAACCCTCTCGGCATTGCCAACGGTTCGACGGTCAATTCGCTGCGGGGAACTTTGTTCCGGCCGCTTACCGTCTGGGCAACGCGCCAAGGCGCCCGGTGCGATTCATTTCATTTTCATCCACCACCGTCGCCATCGGCGCAGTCAGCTCATAGACATAACTCACATCGGTAAAGTAACGCGTTGCCGTGCCGCCAAGCGCCTCGGGCACCACGCGGTCGAGCAGCACGAGGCCGAATTCGGTGTCGGCGCGGCGGGTGGCGGCGCTGGTGTTGAATTCCTCCCAGCGGAAATCGAAGACTGTGTCAGGCTCCTTGCCGGTCACGCTCCATTGCGCGACGACGTGCGGCGGCTTTCCGGCCAGCGAATGTCCCTCGTCGGCATGCGATGCAAGTTCAAAAAACAACAGCGACAGACTCTGCGCCGCGCGCGCGCTGACGACAATATCGGGGCCGTTCAACGCGACACGGTCGCCATGCGGGATGGCGCGAGATTCAAACAACCCTTTGAGCTTGACGCCCTGCCACTGGCTTTCGCTCAATAGCGAGACGACGTGCGACATCGCGTGAATGCGCCCGATCAGCAATTCACGCGCACTATCGACATCGACACCGTGCCGGATGGTTCGCGTCACGATCGACTGGATCACCGCCAGAATGTTCTTCACCCGATGATTGAGTTCATCGATCACTGCAGTCAAACGCCGCTCGAAGCCGATGCGGGTCTGGACCTCGCGGCTGAGACGGACGTTGTTGTACGACACGTAGCCGAACAATCCGCACAGGATGAAGGTGATCGCCAGCCCGATGGCGAGGACGATGATCGCCATATCCTGCGCTCTGGCGACCGTGCTGACTTTCGGGAAATAGATCAGTGTCCAGTCGCGCGCGCCGAAATTGACGACGCGCAGCAGCGGCGGATTTTCGCTGTCGAGCATCAGCGGGGCATTGACGATCTCCCCCTTGTCATCGGCTTTGAGATTGTTCGACGCATCGCGCGGGTCGCGCAACGCGACGGAGAACGATGACAACTCATCGTTGGCGAGCATCAACGGCATCAGCCGGTAGGAGATCGTCATGAAACCGACGACGTCGTTGTTCTGTTTGACAGGTGCTGCGAGAACAATGCCCATCGGGCCGCCGGGACGCAGCAGCGTGAGAGGATCTGACGAGACAGGTTTTCCTTCCGACACGACGCGCTCAAACAATGGAGCCAGCACCGGCGAATTGTTGAAGACGCGGCCGACGAACGTTTTCGTCTCATCGTTTTGCGGCTCGACATCCATCAGCACCGTCGCCGGGCCGCTCAACTTTGCCTGCTCGATCGGTTGATCGTCGGCGTTGCGCAGAACCGGATTGGGGAATCCCGCCGATTTCAAATCGGACTGAATCTGGTTGAGTTCGCTGAGCGGAACGCGCGGGATCCAGCCGACCACGACGAAATCGGTCTTGAAGGCATAGATCGAGGATCTCAATGGCACGAGCGCATTGGCTTTGTCGCTCGATGGCGAGCGAAACAATCCCACAGCGACGCGCGTCAGCAATTCCCGCTCGCCCAGACGCTCCTGCACAATCGCGGCATGGGAATCCACCGCACGCGCCATCGCGATGCGTCCGATCGAATCTTCCTGTTCACGGATTTTGAACGCCGCCAGTCCGGAGGCCAGAACGCCGATAATTGCCATCAGGGTGATGATGAGGCCGAGACGAAACACGTGATTACTCTAAACGACAAGGTCGAAAAGGAGGTCTTATCGACGAAACACACGGCATTGCGTGCCTGAAAAACTTCCCCGCCGTTATCATACCAAAGGCCATGTTGCCCGGGACGTCCCATAGGATCGTGCCCGCCGAAACCTGAAAGCAGGCAATCTGATTTTAATCCAGCGCGCTCCGATTCGTTCCGTTGCCCTGCGAATAATTTGTCGCCGTTAACGCCAAATCCGCAGGTAGCGTTACCGCCCTCGATCTCTCACCGCGCTCCATGAGCAGCGACGTTCGCGCCCTGGACTGGCCGACCGCCACCATCAAACTCAGCACAATGATGAAGAGTCCGAGCAAAATAGCGCCCAAAAACAGGCCGCTATAGTCTTTTACCGGGATTGGGCGCGCTTGTTTCATGTCGGACTAACCGCTCGTGCAGGCGGTTGTTCCTAAAATCGTGACCTTATCAGCTAGATACCGGGTTGGTGCGGTCAGCCGGCCTTGGCGGCCGCCTTCAGCCCACCCTTGGTCTCGATAAAGCGGATGATCGTGTCGAGACCCACGCTTTGCTTGAGATTGGTCATCACGAAAGGCCGCTCTCCGCGCATGCGCTTCGCATCGGTGTCCATTTTTTCCAACGACGCGCCGACATGGGGGGCGAGGTCGATCTTGTTGATGACCAGCAGATCCGAGCGCGTGATGCCGGGGCCACCTTTCGAGGGGATCTTGTCGCCGGCCGCGACATCGATGACATAGATCGTCAGATCCGCCAGTTCCGGCGAGAATGTGGCGGCAAGGTTGTCGCCACCGGATTCGATCAGCACCATGTCGAGATCGGGGAATTTAGCCCGCATGTCGGCCACCGCCGCCAGATTCATCGATGCGTCTTCGCGAATCGCGGTATGCGGACAGCCGCCGGTTTCCACGCCTGCGATGCGATCCGGCGTCAGCGAACCGGAACGCACCAGAAATTCCGCATCCCACTTCGTGTAAATGTCGTTGGTGATCGCCGCGATGTCGTAATGCGCCCGCATGGTCTTGCAGAGCAGGTCCATCAGCGCGGTCTTGCCCGAGCCGACTGGGCCGCCGATGCCGACGCGAAGCGGTCCGTTGAATTTAGCCATGTCAGGTTCCGGGTCTGTTGATGAGCAGGATCAAAAATCCCGCCGCGAGCAGAAGGCACAGCGGCGAATAGTAACGACGGTCGAGCGTGGCGAACGGCTCGCGCGGAAATCGCTCGCGCCATGCCGGCACATAGCCCGCAATACCGCGTCCCAGAAATACCAGCGCCGCCGCCGAACCCGCCAGCGGAATTGTCGAGGCAGTCACCGACGCGTCGATCAATCCGGCCAGCATCAGAGCGATGGTGCCGGGAATATAGATTGCCAGCGCTGCGAGATAACATTGATTGGGCGTCGGCATCTTGCCGCTCTTGCTGCCCGCGACCGTCGAAACCAGCTCCGCGTCGGTCTTGCACGGCCAGCGCACGCCCGTGCCCCACAGCACATGAAGTCCCGCAACGGCGGTGAGAAAAAGGAAGATCGCGAAGGCGATGAAGCTCATGATCGAAACAGCCTCGTATACTGGGTTTCGTGGCGCATGCTGGCGATGTCGGCGCGGAACGTCGCGCTGCCGAGATCGTCGAGAGTTGCATTCGACGCCTTCTCAGCCGCGCTGGAAATGACAGGCTCGAGTGCCGCGAGCGCGCGCTGGCTGTCGGTTTGTCCAAGTGGAATGAGCCGCACGCCCGCCGAAATCCAGTTCGATGTCACCGCATGCAGGAAGGCGTGCAACGTCGCGCGCAGCGGCAGCTCGTGGCCAGCCGCGAGAACGCCGACGGCCACGGGATATGCAATCAGCGCGGCGCGATCTGACGGCAGAAGGTCCAGCGCGTCACAGCTCCAGGCCGAGCGCGCGATTTCCATGAATGCGCGGCCCTGCGACGTGGTTTCCAGATGGCGCTCGCGCGACGGCGTGAATGCCGCTGCGAGTACGGAAATGTCCTGCACTGCTTTGGCGTTGGAATCTGACGCCGCACGATGCGCGTGACACAGAAATACACCGTCGCAGAAACCCGAACCATCGACCAGCATCGCCGCCAGCCAATTCTGCAGCGACGGCATATCGGTGATGTCGCCGGCCTCAACCGCCCATTCGATCCCGCTCGAATAAGAAAACGTGCCGACCGGAAACGACGGCGACAGCCATGTCATCAGCCGGAACAACGCCGCGGATTCCTGCGCCTCCGGCGACGCGATTTTGCCGCCGTCAGTGTTTGTGGTCATGAGCATGGGAATGACCGTGATGGGCGTGATCGTGGTCGCAACGTTCGTCGTGGACGTGGCCGTGGTCCTGATGGCCGTGCGCATGTTGTTCGTCGCCATGCGCGGCACGATCGTGCGCGACGTGATCGTGGCCCGCATGGCCGCCTCCCGCATAGGCGCCGCCCTCCGGATCGAACGGCGCTTCGATCTCGATCACTTTTGCGCCGAGACCCTTCACCATCTCCTCGATGACATGATCGCGGCGGATACGAAGTCCCTTGCCGACGATCTGCGTCGGAAGATGCCGGTTGCCGAGATGCCACGCCACGCGCACCAGATGATGCGGATCGGTGCCGCGAATCTCGATCAGCGCTTCGGGTGCTGCGACCACTTCGATCAGCCGTCCATCTTCGAGAACCAGCGCATCGCCGCCGCGCAGCGCAAGTGCCTCCTCCAGATCGAGCAGGAATTCGAGCCCGCGTGTGCCGGTCATCGCCATGCGTCGGCGATGCCGGTCGTCGTAACCAAGCACGACGGTATCGGCGGCGGCCTTGGTCCACTTGTGTTGCGGATGAATCTTTGTCGCGCGTATCAACGGATATCGACTTTCTCGGGCGTGATGATCTCGATCTTGGTCGGAGCGCACATGCATTCCTTCACCACCGCGCGCCACGGCTTCATGTGGTCGTTGCCGCCATGCGCCATCAGGTCTTCCATCTTTTCCCATTGCTCCACAAATACGAAACGCGACGTATCGGTCGTACTTTCGTGTAGGTCATAAAGAATGCAGCCCTTCTCCTTGCGCGTGATGTCGATGCAGGTCTTCGCTGCGGCGATAAGCTTGGCGCGAGTCTCCGGCTTGATGGTCAGCGTGGCGACGACGTAGATCATGAATCCTCCCGGCTTTTTTGTCTTTACCGGGCAGAACCTAGAACATGAAATAGCGCTGCGCCATGGGCAGAACCTCGGCGGGCGCGCAGGTCAGCAACTCGCCGTCGGCCCTGACCTCATAAGTCTCGGAATCGACCTCGATTTTTGGGGTCGCGCCGTTATGGATCATGCTTTTTTTCGAGATGCCGCTGCGCGTGTTGAGAACCGGGTAGAGATTCTTGTCGATACCGAGCTTTTTGGCGAGACCCGATGACGCTGCCGCCTGCGATGTAAAGATCACCGATGAGGCGGTAAGCGATTTACCGAACGCTGCAAACATCGGCTGGTAATGCACCGGCTGCGGGGTGGGGATCGACGCGTTCGGATCGCCCATCGGAGCGGCGACAATCGAGCCGCCCTTGACGACAAGATCAGGCTTCACGCCGAAGAATGCGGGCGACCACAGCACGAGATCGGCCATCTTGCCTTTCTCGACCGAACCGACGAGCTTTGAGACGCCATGCGCGATGGCGGGATTGATGGTGTATTTGGCGATGTAGCGCTTGACGCGGAAATTGTCGTTGCTCTTGCCTTTGTCTTCCGCAAGCGAGCCGCGTTGTTTTTTCATCTTGTCGGCGGTCTGCCAGGTACGAATGATGACCTCGCCCAAGCGGCCCATCGCCTGTGAATCCGACGAGATCATCGACAGAGCACCCATGTCGTGAAGGATGTCTTCCGCCGCGATGGTTTCCTTGCGGATGCGGCTTTCGGCGAATGCGAGGTCTTCGGCGATTGATGGATCGAGATGGTGGCAGACCATCAACATGTCGAGGTGTTCGTCGATGGTGTTGCGGGTGAACGGCCGCGTCGGGTTGGTGGATGACGGCAGCACGTTTTTCAGGCCTGCGACTTTGATAATATCCGGTGCGTGACCGCCACCCGCGCCTTCAGTGTGGAAGGCGTGAATAGTGCGGCCCTTGAACGCCTTGATGGTGTCTTCGACAAAGCCCGATTCGTTCAGCGTGTCGGAATGCAACATCACCTGCACGTCGTAGTCGTCGGCTACCGAAAGGCACGTGTCGATAGCCGCAGGCGTCGTGCCCCAGTCCTCGTGCAACTTCAACGAACACGCGCCGGCCTTCACCATTTCGATCAGCGCAGCTGGACGCGACGCGTTGCCCTTGCCGGAAATGCCGAGATTGACGGGAAACGCATCGAACGACTGGATCATGCGCCCGATGTGCCAGGGTCCGGGTGTGCATGTGGTTGCGAATGTGCCGTGCGACGGACCCGTGCCGCCGCCAAGCATCGACGTGACGCCTGACATCAACGCATGCTCGATCTGCTGAGGGCAGATGAAATGGATGTGCGCGTCGAAGCCGCCTGCGGTGAGAATTTTGCCCTCGCCGGCAATGATGTCAGTGCCCGGGCCAATGATGATATTCACGCCCGGTTGAATGTCCGG
>JAYVYQ010000176.1:0-8173 GCA_043784125.1 Afipia sp. | reverse complement strand
CGCCCATCAACCCTAATGGATTGTAATCGGCTCAGTTGATTGATCCCTCGCGTTCGAGGGTTAAGTGGCGTTCGGTGGGAGTATTCGATGCGTTTCGCGTTTTGGCGTGACTGGACCAACAGCTTGCCGTTCCGCTCTCCGTCACCTGCCGCCCAGCCGATTCCCGCGCCGCGGGCGGTTGTCACCTCCCAAGCCTCAGAAGTTGGCGACGTCGATCTGCGCGTGATCTGGCAGGCGCTCGTTCGCAAGCGGGCGTGGGTGATCGTGCCGACCGTGACCGCACTGGTGCTGTCGCTGATGGTCGTGAACATGATCACACCGCGTTACAAGTCCGAAGCACGTATCCTGATCGACGGCCGCGAGAATGTGTTTCTGCGCCCGAACGGAGAGCGCGTCGAAGACCGCACGACTGTTGACGCGGAAGCTGTGACCAGCCAGGTGCAGCTCTTGCTGTCGCGCGATCTCGCCCGCGAGGTCATCAAGCAGAACAAGCTCGCTGCGCTGCCCGAATTCGATTCTGTCTTGAATGGAGTTCCGATCTGGAAGGCTTTGCTCGGCCTCGTCGGCATCGGGCGCGACCCATTTCAGATGACGCCGGAAGAACGCGTCATGGATGCTTATTTTGATCGGCTCACCGCCTATGCCGTCGATAAATCGCGCGTTGTCGTGATCGAATTCCAGTCCCGCGATTCCGAATTGGCGGCGCGCGTGGCGAACTCCATCGCCGACGGTTATCTCGTATTGCAGCAAGCTGCGCGGCAAAATCAGGCGAAGTCCGCATCGCAATTCCTGCTGGTTGAGATTGAAGGGTTGCGCAAGAAGGTTGCCGACGCTGAATCCCGCGCAGATGATTTTCGCTCCAAGTCGAACCTCTTCGTCGGAACCAACAACACGACGTTGTCGAATCAGCAGCTCGGCGAATTGAACACGCAGGTCAGCAGCGCACGTGCGCTGAAATCCGACGCGGATTCCAAGGCGCGCGCGATTCGCATGATGCTGGAGAGCGGCAAGCCCATCGAGGCATCCGAAGTTCTCAATTCCGAACTGGTGCGCAGATTATCGGAACAGCGCGTGACGTTGCACGCGCAACTGGCCGAACAGTCGTCGACGCTGCTTGACCGTCATCCGCGCATCCTCGAATTGAAGGCGCAAATTGGTGACATCGACCGCCAGATCCGCGACGAGGCCGGCAAGATTTCGCGCTCGCTCGAAAACGATGCACGTATCGCAAGCGCACGGGCGGACAGCCTTGCTGCGAGCCTCGAGCAGGTGAAGCGTCAGGCGACATCCACCAACGGCCAGGACGTGCAACTGCGGGCTCTCGAACGTGAAGCCAAGGCGCAGCGCGACCTGCTCGAATCCTATCTGGCGAAATATCGCGAAGCGACCACGCGCGAAAATATCGACGCTGCGCCCGCTGACGGCCGCATCATCTCGCGCGCCATTGTCTCCAACACGCCTGCATTCCCGAAGAAACTACCGATCGTCCTGATCGCGACACTCGCGATGTTCCTGCTGACTGCGGGTTACATCACGACTGCCGAATTGTTGCGCATGACCGCGCCGCGCGGCGTTGCCGCTCGTTCTCCGATGGCGCCGCTGCGCGATGTGCATCCGCAGATGGCAACATCAGTTACCGAAATCGAACAGCTGTCCGGGCAGTTGCGGCATTTGGGTGAAGCTGCCCGCAAGATCACCATTATCGGCGCACATCGCGATGAGAGCGCCACGCTGACGGCTCTGACTTTAGCGCGGCTGCTGGCACGCAACGCAAAGGTGGCGCTCGTCGATCTGGCGATGACGTCGCCCACACTGGCTGCTGTGTCCAACGATCCGTCGGCACCGGGATTAACCGATCTGATGCAGGGTACGGCCTCGTTCAGTCAGATCATCACCAAGGATCGCCTGTCCGGCGTGCATCTAGTCGGAGCGGGCCGCGATGTGTCGCAGCGTGCGCTGCTGCAGTTGCCGCGCCTCAATTTGGCGGTCGATGCGCTGCTGCGCGCATACGATCATGTTGTCTTGGATGCGGGGACGGCGTCCGATCTGCCGTCCGGGCTGATTGCGTCGCAGGCACATGCCGTCGTGATTCCCGATCCCTCGATCACGCCGCAGGCCCGCGCGACGATGCGCGATCAATTGCTGGCGTCGGGTTTCCTCGGTGTCACAGTCCTGAATTCGTCGGCAACGCGCGCGAACGCCGGCACACCGGGTGAGCGGTACGCGGCTGCGTGATTGCGAGAGCAGATAATATTAGCGACGGATGGCTTTTCGCAGCGTTATCGCCATCTGCATCAAGGCCGGATTTTGCTTCACCAGCCGCTTGGCATGCGTGAGAGAAGACATTCCGAGTGCTGCCAGTCTGCCGCGCGCGGTGAGCGGGATGAAGCTATCGACGATCGGCTCGTCTTCCTTGCAGAATGTCGTCTTGTATTCGTCGTAGCCGACGCCGAAGTCGTATGTCGTGTAGCCTCGCTCGCCATAATGGTCGACCATCTGGCGAAGCAGGATGAGGCCGGGGCTGTAACGCGCGTTATCGGAAATCGTGTACGTGTTGAACATTGTCGAAAACCGCTGTCCGTCTGCAACGCACGCGAAGATCGAAATCATCTCCGCGTCGCATTCGAGTGCATGCAATTCGATCGCGCGGCGGCCATTCGGCAATTTCGCCGCACAGGCATGGCGGACAAATCTTTTCGTGGCATCGTCTGCAAAGACATTGGGAAGTTTCGACAACGCCATGCGCTGCGGCTTCACCGTGAAGAACGCGTCGAGCAGGCGGTTGATGTCCGCGTTTGTTTCGGCCACCGAATAACGATAGCCGGAGAGTGCCTGTAGTTTGCGCTCTTTGTTGCGCAACCGCCTCCGGGTCGACGCGCTGATACGCTCTTCCGGTTTGGCGGTCGACATCATGGTCATCGAAGGTACGGGATTGGCCGAAGCCTGACCTGCAAGTTGAGCGAATGGATTTGAAACGCCGCGCCATTGCTTCGGCTGCTGCGTCAGCGCCAGCACGTCGATGCCGTCTGCTTCCTGACGGATTGCGTCGATGATCGCGGCGACATCGCTTGTCGAGGCGAATGCCGCCTGCCAGATCGGCATATTGAATGTGGGATGCTTGCCGCCCATGAAGCGCGCAACCTGTACTCCGCTTTCGCGGCCAACTGCAAGCGGCAGCAGGACCACCGGCCGGTTGTGAATGTCGTAAGCCACGACGATGAAAGGTGCCGCGCCGTCGTGAGCGCCGACAGTCTCTTGCCACGCATTGAGAAACTCAAAGGTCTGGTAGGGCGTGGCCAGTGTCGAGCCGGCCTCAAGCGTGCGCCAGATCGGCTCTGCGGCGGCCATCGAGCGCAGGACATCGACGCGCGCAATGCGGCTGGTTCCGCTGCGCGAATCGGCTGAGTGGAACGCTGCGACCATGGTCATCGATAAATCTTGTTGATTCCCGGGGATTTTAGCCAATTGCAGCTTTGGCCGACCTTATTCAAACAAATGTCAACAAAGAGTAATGAGAATGGGGCCTGGCGCCGAATGCGTCCGTGGGGGTTAAGCTTTGGCGTCTTGGAACCGATTTATTGCGGATGCGGGCCTGAAGCTCGCCTTTTTCACCGGCGTGGCGCAGATCGCCGAGCGCCGTAAGGGCGGTGCAGGCGTGATCCTCAAATTCGAGCATGTCCGGCCGCCGCGCGCAGGCGCTTTTCAGCCGCTGCGGTCGAAAGAGATCAGCGCCGAATTTCTCGACAGGGCGATCGACGCCATGCGGCGGTGGCGATATGATTTCCTGTCGATGGACGAGGTGAGGGCGCGCGCGCAGCAATCGGCGCTCGCGCAACGCTTCGTCTGTCTGACCTTCGAAGGGGCCTACCGCGATTTCATGACCTTCGCCTATCCGGTCCTCTCGCGGCACCGCGTTCCGTTCACGCTATATGTGCCGACCGGCCTTGTCGACGGGATCGCCGAGGTATGGTGGCTGGCGCTCGAGGAAATCGTCGCGCGCAATCCACGCATCGGATTGATGATCGATGACGTGGAGAAGCGTTTCGGCACCGGCACAACGGAAGAAAAATATCAGATCTACAATCTGCTATACGATTGGCTTGGAAGTCTGCCGCCCGCCGAGCGAACGGCTGCAATCGGCGATCTCTGCACGCGTTACGGTGTCGATCTAAAGGCGATGTCGCGCGACGCCGCCATGACGTGGCTGGATCTGGCGAAGCTCGCGCGCGATCCGCAGGCGACCATCGGAAGTGCGACAGTCCATTATCCGGCGGTGTCACGCGCCAAAAGCAACATTGTCTTGCGCGAGATGGCCATGGGTAGATCGGTTTTGGAAACCGCATTTGGCAGAGAGTGCCGCCATTTCGCCTATCCGTTCGGCGACGCCGTCTCATTCGGATCGCGCGACATTTTGCTGGCGCAGGAAGCCGGTTTCCTCACCGCTGTCTCATCTCAATCCGGTATTGTGCGCGCGGACGGTAAGTCGAATTTGTTCGCGTTGCCGCGGGTCGCATGGGATGGCCGGCGCAAGTCCGTCAGTTCGTTACGCGCCGTGCTGTCCGGCATCGCTCTGCGTCGCGAGCGCGATTTGCCACAGGACGTGCAATCGACCTACGTCTGAGGGTCGGGCCGCGACATCCATGAAATCAGCGGCATCGCCGGAAGCACCCAGCCAAGTCCCGCAACGACGTAAAAAATCACCTGAGCCAGTTTTGAGGCGGCGAGCCACGGCGCCTGCGCAATCGCCATCCCCAACAGCGACCAGACGATCACCAGCGCAAGAAGGCCGAATGTTCCAACGAGTTTTCGCTTGCGGATCGTCATGACGAGAATGTGCAGGGTGAGACAGTTGCGCATCTTGCGCGGGAAAGTGCCGGGACTATAAGGTCCGCGCGAATCCAATCAAGGCCACTTTTCAGATCATGTCCGTCGCGCCAGATCGAGCCGTCCAAGCCGCGTCAAATCGCCGTACCGTGAGCATCTGGCTCGCAATCGTTGCGTTTCTCATCGTCTGCACATTGCTGGTCGGTGGCGCGACACGACTGACCGAGTCGGGCTTGTCGATTGTCGAATGGAAGCCAGTCACCGGAACATTGCCGCCGCTGAGCCAAGCGGAATGGTCGGCGGAATTCGAGGCATACAAGAAAATCCCGCAATATCGCGAAATGAATCAGGGAATGTCCCTTGGTGAATTCCAGACGATTTACTGGTGGGAGTGGACGCATCGCGCGCTTGCAAGATTCATCGGCGTCGCGTTCCTGTTGCCGTTTCTCTGGTTTCTGTGGCGTCGCGCAATTGCCGGAGATTTAATGCGCCGGCTCTGGATCGTGTTCGCACTCGGCGGCCTTCAGGGCGCGGTCGGATGGTGGATGGTGAAGTCGGGGCTTGCCGCACGCACGTCCGTCTCGCAATACCGTCTGGCGGTGCATTTCATGCTTGCGCTGTTTTTGTTTTCCGCCGTTGTGTGGACGGTGCGGCGGCTTCAGACCCGGCCGTCGCTGGTGGCATCGGTGCGGATGACCGTCACAAGCTGGATATTGCTCGCGCTGGTGTTCCTGCAACTTTACTTCGGCGCGCTGGTCGCGGGATTGCGCGCGGGCAAGATCTTCAACACCTGGCCGAATATCGATGGCGTGCTGATTCCATCCTTCGACCGGTTGTTTTACGAAACGCCGTGGTGGCGGAATTTTTTCGACAACACGCTGACCGTGCAGTTCAGCCATCGCATGATTGCCTATGTGCTGCTGGCCGTGGCCATCTATCACGCCATTGATGCGATCAGGTCGCGGGCGGCCGCAGTGGCAACAAGCGGCGCGTGCTGGTTGCTAGCGGCGATTGTCTTGCAGGTCGCGATCGGCGTTGCGACGCTGCTTTATCAGGTGCCAATCGACATGGGCATCGCCCATCAAGCCAACGCAATCGTGGTTTTGACGCTCGCGTTGCTTCAGGTCGAACGTCTCAGCGCAACGCCGCCGAAAATGATAGCCGCCGACATGGTGTAAGGGCGGAATAACGCCGACGCCAATCCTTAACCTTGAGCGATTCTAAACTCGGGGTAAGTCGAGAAACGCCCTGTTTTCAAGCATTTTTAGAATCGCGCCGCGCCTTCACAAAATGGTGGGCCACTTGCCGCTTTTTCTTCCGCGCGCCGAACGGTAGAACGAAACAAATTCGCCGATCGTTCAAGGATAAGCTCTCGATGTCGAATGCATTCGTTCAGGCTGCGGTCATTCTCTTGCGCGAGGGGCTTGAGGCCATGCTCGTGATCGCAGCACTTGCGGCTTATCTGCGCAAAGTCGGCGGCGGTCATCGCATTACGGCGCTTTATGGTGGCGCATTGGCTGCCATCGCGGCCAGCATCGTCGCGGCTTGGGCGTTCGCGGTCCTCAACTCCGGTCAACACAGCGACGTTCTCGAAGGGTTTGTCATTCTCGCAGCGGCGGCGCTGATGCTTTATGTCAGCGGCTGGCTGATGGTGAAGCAGGATCCGCGCGGCTGGCAGGATTATCTCGCAAGCAAGGCTGACAGCGCGCTGGCGCAGGACACCGCCTGGGCGGTTTCGGCGCTGGCGTTCTTCGCTGTGTTTCGCGAAGGCGCCGAGACGGTGCTGTTCGTCAATGCACTTGCTGTGACGGAAGGCGGATGGAGCATCGGTCTGTTCGCCGGGTTGGCTGTCGCGACAGCCGGGCTTGTCGTGCTATTTTACTTCATCAATCTGATCGCGCGAAAAATTCCATTGCGCCCGTTGTTCATCATTACCTCGGCGTTTCTGTTTGCGATGGGCATCAAGTTCATCGGCGATGCGGTGCGCGAGTTCCAAGAGCAGACGATCATACCCTTCACCGCATTGAAGGGGACGGCATGGCTCGATGTGCTTGGCCTCAATCCAACGCTGGAAGCATTGTCAGTGCAGGCTTTGGTGATTCTCGTTGCGTTGGGGACGTTCTCGGTGGTGCAGCGCAACGCGCGGCTTACCCGCGAAGACAAGGCGATGCGCGCGGCCAAATAAATTCGTCGAAGTTATTGCTCCAAGAATTGAAGCACGACGCTAAGACAACACAATGTCCGGCGTCGTGTTTTGTTTTTAGGCCTTCAAAGCCTGATCGAGATCGCCGATCAGATCTTCCTTGTCCTCAAGTCCGACAGACAACCGCACCACATCGACACCAGCGCCCGCCAGCGCTTTCTGGTCGTCGCTGAGCTGGCTATGTGTGGTGGAAGCGGGATGGATAATCAGCGAGCGGGTGTCGCCGACATTGGCAAGATGCGAGAACAGCTTGACGTTGGAGACGAGACTGACGCCGGCGTCGTAGCCGCCTTTCAAACCAAAGGTGAAGACCGCGCCGGCGCCCTTCGGCGAATATTTGCGTGCGAGGTTGTGATATTTGTCACCCGGCAGTCCGGCGTAATTGACCCACGCCACGGCGGGATTGTTTGACAGCCATTCGGCGACGGCCTTGGCGTTGTCGCAATGGCGCTGCATGCGCAGTGACAGCGTCTCGATGCCGGTCAAAATCAGGAACGAGTTGAATGGCGAGATCGCGGGTCCGAGATCGCGCAGCCCCAGTACGCGAACGGCAATGGCGAAGGCGAAGTTTCCGAACGTCTCCTGCAATTTGATACCGTGATATTCGGGGCGGGGCTCACTGAGTGCGGGATAACGTCCGCTCTTAGACCAATCGAAGGTGCCTGCATCGACGACAATGCCGCCGAGCGAATTGCCGTGGCCGCCAAGGAATTTCGTCAGCGAGTGAATGACAATGTCTGCACCGTGATCGATCGGCTTGATGAGGTAGGGCGACGCCAGCGTATTGTCGACGATGAGCGGCACGCCGGCCTCGCGCGCATATCCCGCAATGGTCTCGATGTCGGTCACCGTTCCGCCGGGATTTGCGATCGACTCGATGAAGATGGCTTTGGTCTTCGGCGTGATCGCGCGTTTGAAACTCTCGACATCGTCGGTGTCGGCCCACACCACGTTCCAGCCGAAATTCTTGAAGGCGTGGTTGAACTGGTTGATCGACCCGCCATAAAGGCGCCGCGCCGCGACAAATTCGTCGCCCGGCTGCATCAGTGTGTGAAACACAAGGAACTGCGCGGCGTGGCCTGATGCCGCCGCAACCGCCGCCGTACCACCTTCAAGTGCTGCGACGCGTTCTTCGAGCACAGCCGT
>JAYVYQ010000175.1:0-35424 GCA_043784125.1 Afipia sp. | reverse complement strand
GTTGCAGCTCGACCCCCATTCTCTGCCGGTCAGCTTCGACGCGCGCGATGGCCGCGCCGATGGCGGCGTGCGGCACATCGAAATCAATCGCGATCGCGTTCTGGTGCGGCGGGCCGTCAGCGGCATCCGCATGGCGATCGCTGTTCGCGTCAACGAATTCCTCGGCATCGCATGCCGCGCCACTGACGAAGGTCAGGCACTGGTCATCGCACATCGCGATCCGTCGCTGTCGATCCCTCTTCTCGTCACATCCGACGGCGAACAGATCGAAAAAGCCTGGCAGATGTGGAGCGATCTGCTGGCGCTTCCGCAGATCGAAGAAGAGAACGATGCCTCCCGAGAACCCGCGCAGCGTCGCCGCCGCCACAATGCCATCCGGACGCGCCGTCCGAAGTTTCTCGTCCGCCGCAAACCCGGCCACTACCTGGCGCAGCCGCTTATCCATAGCGACGAGCGCGAGATCATTGCGCGCAATTGACCATGTCAATTCGCTCGCAGCACAGCGTCGGCAAGCAAGCAGGCGAACAACAAAAGCCCGGCATCGCGATTCGACTTGAACAGCCGCAGGCACAGCGCCGAATCGCCGATTTCGATTCGGCTTATTTGCCACAACAGATGGGCTGCGAACCCCGCGAGCCCGATCCATGCGAGCCATTGCGAACCGCCCATCCAAAGCGAGAGGGCTATGAACGCCGTCGCGAAGCCGTAGAAAATCATCAGCGCCAATTGCGTGCGCTCACTGAACAGCAATGCCGTCGATTTGATTCCCACTAGCAGGTCGTCCTCGGTGTCCTGATGGGCGTAGATCGTGTCATATCCGATCACCCAGCAAATCGCGCCGAGATACAGTGCAATCGCCGCAGCATCGATGCGCGCCAGAATGACGGCAAATCCCATCAGCGCGCCCCACGAGAATGCAAGGCCGAGCACGATCTGCGGCCAATAGGTGATGCGTTTCATGAAGGGGTAAATCGCAACAATCGCCAGCGACGCAATTCCGGTCGCAATTGCAAAGACGTTGAATTGCAAAAGCACGGCCAATCCGATCAGCGCCTGCGCAACGAGAAAGGCTGCCGCTTGCTTGACCGTGACTTGTCCGGACGGAATGGGCCGCGACCGCGTCCGCTCAACCTGCGCATCGAGCTTTCGATCCGTGATGTCGTTCCACGTGCAACCCGCACCCCGCATCACCATTGCGCCGACGAGGAACAACGGAATGACAGTCGGCAGGCTGTGCAGATCGCGCGCGATCCCCGACGCCAGCGCCGCCGACCACCAGCAGGGCAGCAGCAACAGCCACCAGCCGATGGGGCGGTCAAATCTGGAAAGTCTCAGATAGGGGCGCGCCCATACCGGCGCATGCGTATCGACCCAGTTGGCGGTTGAATCTGCGACGGGGGCAGCGGCGTCTCTCATACGTGCGAAATCATCGCGCGAGCACGTTGCCGTTCAGGGTATCGAACGTGCTGCCGCCGCTGCGCTTGGTCGCCTTGGCTTCCGGTAAGCTCGCAGAGCCCAGTGCCTCACTGAGGCTCGGTGCCGCTGGACCCGCCCCGCCACCATTCGCCGCCGCTGCGCAGACCTTGCTGAGCAACTGTTCGGTGCCGGCGTGGCCTTTCTTCATTTGCTCTGCAGCCTGCGGCGGGATTTGGCACTTCACAGCGTTCGTTTCAACGAACTTGATCATCTTCACTTCGGATTGTGAAAATGCGCCGATCAGCTTGCAGGCTTCCTGAGGGGGCGCCTTGCGTTTGCCTGCCGCCTGAATCGCCTTGGCCCGCGATTCGGCTTCAGTTTTGAGCGCAACGAAACCATTTTGACAATCCAAAGCCGCCGGGGAAGGACTGCTCTGCTGTTGAGGCGCGCCAAATCCTCCGCCGCCTGCGGCGGGCGCAGGTGAAGAAAATCCACCTGACATCAGTGCAGGAAATGACGATGGCGCAGGAGGCGGTGTCGGCGACGCAGTCATTGGAGGTGGCGCTGACGCTGCCGATCCTCCGCCGGGCAACGGAGCGGGGAATGCGCCCTGAGCTTGCGCGAGACTTTGAAAAGCGAATGCCGTTGCAATCGACAAAACCGTCAGACGCAGAACTTTCAGACGCCAATCTTTAAGACGTGGGGCCGTCACGGATTTACCTCCGGCAATTCCAGTGTCAAAGGCATGTCGCTCGGTAGCGCCATTTCGTTCGACAAGCGCTGATCGCGCATTTCTACGATTCCTGCCTGAAGTTAACAACCCGTCGATTTTGTCAACAGCGCGGCGGTTCGCCACGCAAACTGCTGATAGACCGCTGTTACTGAGCTAGAAGTCAGCGGCAAGAGGAGCATCAAGTGCCGAAATCCGATGCGCCCCACCCCCGGCTGTTCGTCGATGCGCCGCTGTCAGCCGGCACCGGCATCTCGCTCGACCGCGATCAGACCAATTACCTCGGCAATGTGCTCCGGCTTGCGGCGGGCGACATGGTGCTCGTGTTCAACGGCCGTGAAGGCGAGTGGGAAGCGGTGCTGGCGGGCCGCAAGCGGCCTGACCGTGCGGACATCGTCCGCCAGACCCGCCCGCAGGACCGGCTTGCCGACATCGATTACGTCTTTGCGCCGCTGAAGCACGCCCGGCTGGATTACATGGTCCAGAAAGCGGTCGAAATGGGCGCGGGATCTCTGCAGCCGGTGACCACGCGGTTCACTCAGACGGCGCGCGTGAATACCGAGCGCATGCGCGCCAATGTCGTCGAGGCCGCCGAACAATGCGGCATTCTGAGCCTTGCGGAGGTTCATGCGCCGCTTCCGCTGGTGCGTTGGATAGGCCAGCGCGACGCTGATGACCTGCTGGTATTTTGCGATGAGGAAGCCCCTTACCGTGATCCCATTGAGGCTCTCGCCAGCGCGGGTGCGGTCACGTCGCGTATCAATGTCCTGATCGGCCCGGAGGGCGGATTTGGCGAGGACGAACGCGAGGCCTTGCTCAAACAGCCCAGGGTCGTCCGCCTGTCGCTGGGGCCACGAATCCTGCGGGCAGATACCGCTGCGGTGTCCGCGTTGGCGCTCGTTCAGACCGCACTCGGCGATTGGCGGAAAGCGTAATACACGCATAAGTTGCGTCGCCAAATTATCTCTCATTAAGGCACTTTCCGGATCGTCGTCGAAACGACCGGCCTGCCGTGCTAAGGCACCGTCGATTCAAGCATTTATGGACGTTGAGATGAGCCAGACCAGTGCCGCAACCGCGACCGGGTCCGCCGCACGGGCGGAGGCCTTGCTGCTGTCATTTGCACAGGCCGGCTACGTCCACGCCCGTCCGGCAATCCTTCAGCCGGCAGAGCCGTTTCTCGATCTCTCCGGCGAAGACATCCGCAAAAGCCTTTACCTGACGACCGACGCCAGCGGCGAGGAGCTTTGCCTGCGACCGGACCTCACCATTCCGGTGGCGCGGGAATACCTGGGCTCGTCTCAGGCGGGCAAGCCCGCAGGCTTTTGCTACATGGGGCCGGTGTTTCGCTATCGCGGCGGTCAACCCAGCGAATTCAATCAGGCAGGTGTGGAATCTTTCGGGCGCAACGACCACGCAGCCGCCGATGCAGAAATGCTGGCGCTCGGTCTTGAAGCCACCGCAGCCTACGGAATTTCCAACCCCGATATTCGCACGGGAGACGTTGCGCTATTCGCAGCACTGATCGAGGCGCTGGATCTATATCCCGTTTGGAAACGGCGGCTGATCAAGGATTTCAACCGCAAGGTTTCGCTCGCGCAGGATCTCGAGCGGCTCACGCTCGAAACGGGAAAGACCCGTAACGAATACGAAGGCGTGCTTGCCGCACTCGCAGGCTCCGATCGCAAGGCCGCACTCGCACTTGTCACGGACCTGATGTCGATCGCAGGGACCAGCAATGTGGGTGGACGCACTGTCTCGGAGATTGCCGATCGCTTTCTCGAGCAGTCGACGCTCAAGGGCGGTGCCTTACCCCGCGACGCGCTGCAACTGATCGAGCGGTTTCTCGCCATTGCCGGTGAGCCCGACGACGCGGCGGCGCAGTTGCGTACATTGGCATCCGACGCAAAGCTCGATCTGAATTCCGCCATCGACCAGTTCGAGAGCCGGACTGGATTTATGGCGGCGCGCGGCGTCGACACCAAAGCCATCCGATTTTCAACATCGTTCGGGCGTGGGCTCGATTACTACACCGGCTTCGAGTTTGAATTGCACCGCAAGGGCAACGGCACAGAGCCATTGGTCGGCGGCGGTCGCTACGATGGCTTGCTGTCACGCCTCGGCGCGCGCGCGCCCATCCCGGCAGTCGGTTTCTCGATCTGGATCGAAACATTGGCGCAGGGAGGCAAATCATGACGTCTCCATTCGTCCTGGCGGTCCCCTCGAAGGGACGTCTGCAAGAGAACGCCGATGCTTTCTTCGCACGCGCAGGCCTTGCATTGGCGAAGCCACGCGGCGCGCGCGATTATCGCGGCACCATTACGGGCCTCGACAATGTCGAGATCGCATATCTGTCGGCGAGCGAGATCGCCGCGCAGTTAGCACGCGGCACCGTTCATCTCGGCATCACCGGCGAGGATTTGATCCGCGAAAGCATCCCCGACGCTGACAAGCGCGTCATGCTGATCGAAAGCCTCGGCTTCGGCAGCGCCAACGTGGTCGTCGCGGTGCCGCAGGCGTGGATCGATGTTCGCACCATGGCGGATCTCGACGATGTCGCGACGTCGTTTCGTGCGCAGCACAATCATCGCATGCGCGTAGCCACCAAATACATCAACCTGACGCGAACTTTCTTCGCCTCAAACGGCATCGTCGATTACCGCATTGTGGAAAGCGCAGGTGCGACCGAAGGCGCGCCGGCGTCCGGAACGGCTGAGTTGATCGTCGACATCACGACGACCGGCGCCACGCTGGCTGCCAATGGCCTCAAGGTGCTTGACGACGGCGTCATGCTGCGCAGCCACGCCAATCTGGTCGCCTCGAAGGATGCCGACTGGTCGCTCGAAGCGCGCGAGACGGCGCGCGTGATGCTCGACCACATCGCAGCGAGCGCCCGCGCCCGCAAATACAAAGAAGTTCGCACCCGTTTTGCCGGCTGTAATGCCGAATTGCTGGCCGAGGCCCATAACCGGTTCGGCGTGGTCTCGCCGTTCGGCGGCCCGACCTCGTCGGGCATGGTGACGCTGCATTGCCCTCCTGCGCAACTCTATGCGCTGGCAAGCTTCCTGCGTGACCGCGGTGCCGAGACCGTCTCGGTGGCGTCGCTGGATTACGTGCTCGACCGTGACAATCCGCTGTTCGCCAGACTGGAAGCTTTCCTCGGCAAGTAAGTCTCTCGTCGGTGTGGCAAAGCGGACCGCGATTGCCATATGATTGCGACAACCGTTTCTGGACCTTGATCGATGATACTCGGTGCTGATGTTTCTGACGTGTCAGGCGACAAGCGGACTCCCGCTGCGCAAGGCTTGTCTATTGTCGTTCCCGCATTCAACGAAGCGGCGGGTCTCGCGCGCCTGCACGACCGGCTGAACGCCCTCGCCGCTGGCTTAAGGCAGCGTTACGGCCTCGCATGCGAAGTCGTCTATGTCGATGACGGCAGCACCGATGCGACGCTGAGTATCGCGCGGGGCCTTTCCGCGTCAGCGATCGACGTGCAGGTCGTCTCGTTGTCACGCAATTTCGGCAAGGAAGCCGCCTTGATGGCAGGGCTCGATCATGCCCGCCGGGGCGCGGTGTTGTTCATGGACGGCGACGGTCAGCACGCGCCGGAACTGGTCGAGACGCTGGTCAGTCACTGGATCGATGGCGGCTACGATGTTATCTACACAGCCAAGGCGCATCGCGACAACGAGTCGGCCTTGCGGCGCATTGCCGTGCATGGGTTCTATTTTCTCATCAACTGGGGCGCGCGTCAGAAGATCCCCGAAGATGCGGGCGATTTCCGTTTGTTGTCGCCGCGCGCGGCCGCCGCGCTTCGCCAATTGCCTGAGCGCAACCGTTTTTTCAAAGGCCTCGCAAGCTGGATCGGCTTCAAGCAGATTCGCGTCGATTACGAGCCGGAGTCGCGCGCGCACGGTGTGACGACGTTCAGCCCGGGCAGATTGCTCGGCCTGTCCATCGAAGGCCTGACGTCTTTTTCGGTGGCGCCGCTTCGCATCGCAAGCCTGCTGGGATTGTTGCTCGCCTTCGTGGCGTTTCTGTTCGGAGTTTCGATCCTGTGGGAGACCGTCGTGAGCGGAAAATCCGTTCCCGGTTATCCATCGCTAGTCGTGGGCCTGATGACAATCGGCGGCGTGCAGCTCATCATGATCGGTATAGTCGGCGAATATATTGGCAAGATTCTTTCCGAGATGAAAGCGCGCCCGATCTACTTCGTCGCAGAACACAGCGTCAAAGCCGCCGAATCCAAGCCCGCCGAAACCGTATCGTCGCGGACCGCGGCTGAATGAGCGCGGCTTCTGCGCGGCATATCTGGCTTTGCGCGGATGACTATGGAATGAGTCCCGGCGTCAACCGCGCCATCCGCGCCCTCATTGACCGCAAGCGCATCAACGCGACCTCCGTCATGGTGGTCGGCGCAGCCATAGACCGCGCCGAAGTCGATGCGCTGAAGGCTTCGCTGGCGGCAAATCCGGATTGCGCCGTCGGACTGCACGCGACTTTAACCGCGCCATTCCATCCGCTCACCACGCACTTCCAGCCGCTCGATGGGGGATGGTTTGTTGCGCTCGGCAAATTGCTCCGCATGAGTTTGCTGCGGCAACTCGATCCGGAAATATTTGAAGCCGAACTGCTTGCGCAGATTTCAGCATTCAGTGAGCTATTCGGTCGCGCGCCCGATTACGTTGACGGCCATCAGCACACGCAGTTGTTTCCGCAAATACGCGATGCATTCCTGACGGCGGTCACGAAAGCCGCGCCGGATGGATGGGTGCGCCAATGCGGGCGGTCACTGCCGCTCGCCCAGCGACTCGACAGTCCGAAAGCGCTTTTGCTCGACACGTTGAGCGCCACGTTTCGCAGAAAATGCGCGCGTGCGAATATCAAGTTCAATTCCGGGTTTGCCGGCGCCTACGATTTTTCCAAACCCATCGAATTCGCCGGCCTGATGTCCGGATTTCTGAACGGCCTTCCCGATGGCGGTCTTGTGATGTGTCATCCCGGATTTGTCGATGAGACCTTAACTGGTCTCGATCCATTGACGCATCAGCGCGAACGTGAATTCGCGTATCTAGAAAGCGACGATTTTCCGCGTCTCCTGACGATGAACAATGTAACGCTCGCCAGGAAGTGATCGGTACCCTTAAGTCGTTTTGTCGCACCCACGGCACGAGCTTTCGCAAATTTAATCCGCGCCGGGACTTAACCCGACACAATGCAGCCCCACATTCGATGCGCCGCACCCGGTTCGGGTGATACCAGAAGGAGGGACGTCATGACGCCACAGGAACGCCAACTGGTTGACGAACTGTTTGAACGTCTTGCCCGTCTGGAAACAGCACCGCGCGAGCCGGACGCAGAGCGCGCGATTGCCGACGGCCTGCGCCTCGCTCCGCACGCGCCCTACGCACTGGTGCAAACCATGCTGGTGCAGGACGAAGCTCTCAAGCGCGCAAATGCGCGCATTCAGGAACTGGAAGGCGGCGAAGCGAGCCGGCCAGCCGGTGGCTTTCTCGATTCGATGCGCGATGCGCTGCTCGGTCCTGCGCAATCGCGCGGGTCAGTCCCGAATATCTCGTCTGGAAACGGTCAACGCGGATCGGTCTGGAACAGCGGAAGCGTTCTGGGTCAAGGCGACCGGCGCCAAGAAAACTTAAGTGGGAACCCTGCCGGCGGCCCTATTGGCAATCCAATCGGTGGCGGAGGTTCGTTTCTCGGCACGGCGGCGGCGGCTGCAGCCGGCATGATCGGCGGATCGATCCTGATGAACAGCATTCGCGGTCTGATGGGCGGCCACCAGCAAAGCTTCGGCGACACTGCGTCATCGGCTAACGCAAACAAGAATCCGTGGGACAGCAACTCCTCGGACAATCTTGCGCGCGATGCCGGCATCAATGACATCGGCAAAAATAGCAGCGGCGAGCAGCGCCAGGGATTCGCCGACCACGCGTCAAATGACATCGACGATGCGGATGATGACGACGATGATTTCGATGCCAACGACTTCGACGGCGGCGGTGACAGCGATTACGCCTGAGAGAACCACAATCGTGTAAAATGAAAGCGGCCGCTGAAATCAGCGGCCGTTTTTTGCTCAGCATCGGCTCAATCAGATCACGACGACCTTGGTTCCGACCGGCACACGGCCATAGAGGTCGATCACGTCCTGGTTACGCATGCGGATACATCCCGACGAGACGTTGGTGCCGATGGTCCATGGCTCGTTCGATCCGTGAATGCGATAGAGCGAGGTTCCAAGATACATCGCGCGGGCACCGAGCGGATTTTCCGGCCCGCCTTCCATGTGACGCGGCAAGTCCGGACGGCGCTTGAGCATTTCCGCAGGCGGCGTCCAATCCGGCCATTCCTTCTTCATCGAAATCTGCTTGACCCCGGACCACGTGAATCCAGGCTTGCCGACGCCGATGCCGTAACGCAATGCCTTGCCGCGCGCTTGCACGAGGTAGAGAAATTTGTTCGGCGTATCGATCACCAGCGTTCCGGGCGCGTGATTGCCGTCATAGTCGACAACCTGTTTCTCAAATTTCGGATCGATACCGGGACGTCCCGGCTCGATCGATTCTTCACGCGGGGCAACCGCTTCCTGCGGGTCCATCGGCGGCAGTTCGCGGCGCGAGCGCTGCTCCTGCTGCGGCTGGCGTTCGTAGCGCGGCTCCTGCGACTGTGGGCCGTTGAACAGGAATTCGAGGAGGCCGCCGCCCATGCTGGAGCGATCCTGATACGCAACCCGGATCGGGACCGGCGGCTGCGGCGCGTAGATCACGCGCGGATCGCGCGGCACGGCGTTTTGAGCGATAGCTGGAATAAAACTGACGCCGAAGAGCGATGCGCCGGCGACGAGCGCGAAGGGAAAACGTTTCATGGCGACGTACTCTGCACTGTTTCGTCGTTGACGCGCGGACAGCGCGCCTGAACACGATCCATTTAAGATTCAAATCGCATCGGTTTGGTAAACGAAAACGGCTTTTGGATTCACCACACCGCAAATCTCACGGTGTTGTTGATGGTAGCGTTTATTTTGAATGAAGGCAGCCGGCTCATGGTTAACCGTTGGTGTTCATTTGCGCATCACCCAACCATCCATCCTTGCAGCATGAACCTCACGTTAAAACACCTTGGCTACAACGTCTTGATCTGGGGATGGGGCGATCGATGGCTGTTCAGCGCAAGCGTTTTCGCATTGAAGAATTCCAGGCTGGGGCCGGTGAGCTTGCAATGCTCGATGGATTCGATGGCGACCTTATTCCCTTTCACCATGAGATCATGAAGGAGCTGCGCGCCATTCGCGCGCAGATGGGCGCTCCTCATCGCACGGATGCGGCGGCAAGCTTGGAAGCCGTCACGCCAGAACAAACAGACGACGCCAAGGCTCTTCTCGAAACTTATCGCGCGCAGATCGAACAGTGCGAAAAACTCAAGGTCGAACTGGATCTTATTCACGACGCCATCGACCGCACCAAGCAGGAAATCGCGACGCTTCACGGCAAGAGCTTCAGCGGCGACGAGATGGCCAAGGTGACAGGTGAACTCGGCGCAGTCGTCGGCGGCACGGAAGAAGCAACCCAGCAAATTCTTGAGGCCGCAGAGGCCATCGATCAGGCAGCGACCGCTCTTGCCAAGGTCACGTCGGCCGATCAGCAAGCGCAGTTGCGCGAAGAAATTCAGGAACGTGTCGTCGGCATCTTCGAGGCGTGCAATTTTCAGGATCTCACCGGGCAGCGTATCGGCAAGGTGATGGGCACGATGAAATTCATCGAGCACCATATCAACGTCATGATGGACATTTGGGGCGGCGTCGATGCAATCCGACAGCACGCACCGGCCGTCATCGACACCCGGGTCGGCGACGCTCGTCTGCTGAACGGACCCAAGGGCGCTGACGATGAAGGCCATGCATCGCAGGACGACATCGACGCGCTGTTCAACTAACCTTCGCGGGATATCAGGATGGCCTGCGGATCGCCATGAAGCATCCCAGAGCGAGAAGTACGCCGGCTATCGCCATCTCCAGAGCTACCTGATCGGACCAGCGGTCGATCACATAGGCCAGCGCGAATGGCGCAAACGCCTGCAGGATCTGCGCAGGACGAGAAATGCGGCCAACCACCCGCCCGTAACCCACCGCTCCGAACATCGCCAACGGCAGCGCACCACGCGCAATCGTCACGACGCCATTGGCGGCGCGTAGATCAGCGCGAACAGCGCGGCGATGCCAGTCGAGAAGCCGAGCGTCGCAAGCAAGATGAAGGCACATGCCATCAGCGCCATCGATGCCCGCGCGACCAACAAAGGATGCACACGGCCGCCGGTCGCAAAATCCGCGAACCGCGTCAGGACCTGTGCCGGCCCGAAGATTGCGCCGATTGCAACCGCAGTCGCGGCGTCGATACCGCCGCGTTGGAGGATGGCCAGAAGATGTGTCGATGTCCCCGACAGCACGAAGGCATGCGCGGCAAACCCCGCGGCCATGAGGATAAAGGGAGCGCCCCTTGGCGGTACGATCTTCGCCGGGATTGCGACGACTACACCTTCAACAGGCGGCGGCGCGATATGCACGGCATGGCGCGGCAGCGCGAAAGCATGAAGCGGCGCGACAACGAAAGCGAGAACGCCTGCAAACACAAAATAAACGCTTCGCCATCCGCCATGCGTAATCAGCAGATGGGTGACAGGCCAAGCGACGGTCGACGCAAGGCCGCCCGCAAACGTCACCAGCGTTATGGGCCGCCGCGACGCCATGCCGAAGGTTCGCGTCAGGGTCGTGAAAGCGGGATCGTAGAGAATGCAGGCCATCGAGATGCCGAGCAGAATCCATCCGCTGAGATACACCCAATACTGGTCGGCGAGCGGCAAAACCAAAAGTCCAGCCGCACCGATCAACGCGCCACCTCCCATAACGAGATTGCCGCCATGACGGTCGATCAAACCGCACGCAGAGGGTGCGCAAAGTCCTGAGACGCCAAGCGCGATCGAGAACCCCGCCAGGACCTGGGCCAGCGACCAGCCGTGGGCATCGGCGATATGTGTCATCGTCAGTGCGGGGGGATAAAATAAAACGCCCCAACCCAATACCTGAGTGAGGCAGAGAACGGCGACGGCGCGCGTGGGGCCGCCGGTCAGCACCTGACGTCGGCCATTACATAGACATTCCAAGAGTTCGGAAAATCATTCGTCCATCACAATCGAAGCGAGCCCTTATGCTCGCGGCGCGCACCGGACATACACCATCGTTCCATAACGGCTATTGGCGTCGGGATCGATAAATCTGGTCTGCAAGACACGGCCATCGAAGGAAACAATCTCGCGATCCTTCTCGCCGCCGGCAGGCCCTTCAGGCCCAATGTAATTCTTGCCGCTCTGGCTTCCCTTCAGGCGTAACTCTTGCGGTGTCGCCTCGTCGGGAAGATGCATGATGACGCCACCCGTCGTGCCCTGCCCGATAACGTAAGGCTGATTGCATTGGCCCTTTGCAGCCGCTTCGGTGCGCACACGATCTTCGGGCTTATGATAGGCCGCCAGGCCCCAGCGTCCGACGATTTCAGTCGCGCGGATGGTGGATGGAATTTCGGGCGCAACGCCCGGCTCTGGCGCGGCCGTCTGAGTCCCGCCGCCGAAACCACCAAAGCCGCCCATGCTTCCGCAGCCGCCGAGGAAGCCGGACAGCACGACCGCCGCGATAAGATTTGCCGCCGTGGTAAGCCTTGGTCGCTGGATTGTCCTGAACATAACTACTCCCGGCAAGATTTCTGAACCCGCCTGCCCGAACCGACAAGCCGGAACGTCAAACTGCGAATTTTGGGGTCCAATCAACTACGCCCAAAGCCCTCGATGGTTTCCAGAGCATCCTACATTGGCCTCACCAAGGCCTTAAGGGCTTGCTTGACAGGAAGTATCACAAGCCATATTCCGAAACCTGATTAGCACTCTTGGAGCACGATTGCTAAGGACAGAGTCCGCCCATTTGAAGATTCATTTTGGCAGAAATATCCTGGCCCGGGCAACGCCGCACCTCAAATCTTGAACACCAAGCGTACAAGGACATCCCATGGCCAAGACAACTTTCCGTCCGCTGCATGATCGCGTCGTCGTCAAGCGCATTGACGCTGAGGAAAAGACCAAGGGCGGCATCATCATTCCCGACAGCGCGAAGGAAAAGCCTTCGCAGGGTCAGATCGTGGCTGTCGGACCCGGCGGTCGCGACGAGGCCGGCAAGCTCATTCCGATCGACCTCAAGGTCGGCAACAAGGTGTTGTTCGGAAAATGGTCCGGCACCGAAGTAAAGCTCGATGGCGAGGAACTCATCATCATGAAGGAGTCCGACATCATGGGCGTGCTGACCTGATAACTGCCGCCATCATCTCGAACCCTGTCATCGAAAGACTTACTTCTCAGCGGCGTCCCACGATGGCGACAATCAATTCGTAAAGAGGACCTCCCATGTCAGCCAAGGACGTTAAATTTTCCGGCGATGCACGCGACCGCATGCTGCGCGGCGTCGATATTCTCGCCAATGCGGTGAAGGTCACGCTGGGTCCGAAAGGCCGTAACGTGGTGATCGACAAAAGCTTCGGCGCACCGCGCATTACCAAGGACGGCGTCACCGTCGCCAAGGAAATCGAACTCGAAGACAAGTTCGAGAACATGGGCGCACAGATGCTGCGCGAAGTCGCCTCCAAGACCAACGACACGGCCGGCGACGGCACCACCACGGCGACTGTTCTTGCACAGGCCATCGTGCGCGAAGGCGCGAAGTCGGTTGCCGCGGGAATGAACCCGATGGATCTGAAGCGCGGCATCGACATCGCCGTTGCGGCCGTCATCAAGGACATCGAGAAGCGCGCCAAGCCGGTCGCTTCCTCTGCTGAAGTTGCTCAAGTCGGCACCATTTCGTCGAACGGCGACGCCACCATCGGCAGCATGATCGCCAAGGCGATGCAGAAGGTCGGCAATGAGGGCGTCATCACCGTCGAGGAAAACAAGGCGCTGGAAACGGAAGTCGAAATCGTCGAGGGCATGCAGTTCGACCGCGGCTATCTCTCGCCCTACTTCGTTACCAACCCGGAAAAAATGACCGCCGAACTCGAAGACGCTTACGTGCTGCTGCACGAAAAGAAGCTTTCGGGATTGCAGGCGATGCTGCCGGTGCTCGAAGCGGTCGTGCAAAGCGGCAAGCCGCTGCTGATCATCGCAGAGGACATCGAAGGCGAAGCGCTTGCGACCCTTGTGGTCAACCGTTTGCGCGGCGGACTTAAAGTCGCTGCCGTAAAAGCGCCAGGCTTCGGCGACCGCCGCAAGGCCATGCTGGAAGACATCGCAATTCTGACCGGCGGCCAGCTCATCTCCGACGAACTTGGCATGAAGCTCGAAAGCGTCACCCTGAAGATGCTGGGCCGCGCGAAGAAGATCGTGATCGACAAGGAAAACACCACCATCGTCAGCGGCGCCGGCAAGAAGCCGGAAATCGAAGCGCGGGTGAACCAGATCAAGGCGCAGGTCGAGGAGACCACCTCCGACTACGACCGGGAAAAATTGCAGGAGCGTCTGGCCAAACTGGCCGGCGGCGTCGCGATCATCCGCGTCGGCGGGGCAACCGAGATCGAAGTGAAGGAAAAAAAGGATCGCGTCGAGGACGCACTCAACGCAACCCGCGCCGCAGTTCAGGAGGGCATCGTGCCGGGCGGCGGTACGGCGCTGCTTCGCGCCAAGAAGGCGGTCGGCCGCATTCACAATGACAATTCGGATGTTCAGGCCGGCATCAACATCGTGCTGAAGGCGCTGGAAGCACCGATCCGCCAGATCGCCGAAAATGCCGGTGTTGAAGGCTCGATCGTCGTCGGCAAGGTGCTGGAGAACAAGAGCGAGACGTTCGGCTTCGACGCCCAGAACGAAGAATATGTCGACATGGTCGCCAAGGGCATCATCGATCCGGCGAAGGTGGTTCGCACGGCGTTGCAGGATGCCGCATCGGTGGCCGGCCTGCTCGTCACCACGGAAGCTATGGTCGCCGAATTGCCGAAGGAGGCGCCCTCCGCGATCCCGGGTGGTGGCGGCGGAATGGGGGGAATGGGCGGCATGGGCTTCTAGGCCAGCGCCGTTCCACAAGCAAAGGCCGCCTGCGGGCGGCCTTTTATCGTTTCAGGACAGGAAAATGCGTCAGAATTTCCGCGACAATTGCCACTGCTTTTGAGATTGTCCCGCCGCTTGCGAAACGCCGACTCAACGTTACAGGGCCACCACATGCGCAAATCGAAAATCGGCTTCTCCGCTGCGTTGCTGGGCGCTGCGCTCTGCGCGCAGGCATCTGCCCAGAGCGCAAAGGATTCGACCAAGGCCGCCCCGAAGGTCACTGCGGATTCAACTGAAACCCGTTATTTCGCAACCCTCGGTGACATTCTTGGGGATTTGCCTGTCGAAGCCTTCATCAAGGAAACGCGGCAAGGCGGAAAGGTGACGTCGGCCGTGATCGACGTCTGCTATTCGGTGAACCAGTCGTCGGACCGCAAGGATCGTTTTGTCGTCAAACTGAAAGCGGACGGCGAGAAGCTCGTAGGCAACGGCCAGACTCTGGAGAGGAAAGCTCCCGTCACGGTGAACCTCGTTCGCAAGATTGCCAACAAAGCCGTCGCGTTCGACGGGAAGATCACAGTCGGCGGAAATGTCTCGCTGGTTTCGTCTCCCGACAACACCGATGTCGGAGAGAAGGAATTTTTGCAGACACAGGTTGTCGATGACGATCTGGTCGAAGCGCCGAAAGATTTTACGCAAGTGTCGCCACATTCGGTCGGCGTCCGGGTCAAACGCGAGGGCTTCATCGATCTTGTGAAAAGCCTGAGAAGCGAAAACGTCCAAATTGCGCTCGACAGTATTGCGACCGATTGCACCGCGCTGCGCACCGGCCAGCAGGTATTGCGTCTGCTCGTAGACCCCGCGCGCGCCACGGCGCTCGTCGCTAAACTGAAAACTGTATCCGGCGTTGTCGCCGCGGGATGGACGAGCGGTACCTATGACATGGAACGTGCCGTGCGTTTTGCCGCGAGCGACTGGAGTAGCGGCGGCAAATTCGACAAGGACAAGTTTGCCGCAGCGTTATCGTCGGCTGCGGCCAAAGCGATGTCGGCAAAACCAGCGTCGTCGAAATGGAACGAAACCACAGGTGAGATGACCTTCGCCATCAAGCGTCCAAGCCAATTGGCACCCGCACTGGACCTTGTGGAGACGCTGGAAATGACGGCATTGATCGGACCCGAGAAACCCGGCACCAGCGAGCGCATGATTGTCTGGGTCGGTATCCCTGCCAGCAAAACCACCGACGAGTCGGCTGGTGCTCATTTGCAGATTGCCGAGAATTCCGGCGGAGAAGAAGAAAGCACCTTCAATGACGACGACAGCATCATCAAGGCGCTGGCGATGGAATTGAAGGGTCAGCGCTGGGACACGGACAAAGCATCATGGAAGTAATGCGCAGTCCCGCTGGTCCTTGTCATCGCGGAGTTCGATGACGAATGGCGAAGTTCGACGTTGCCATCATCGGCGCGGGCCTTGGCGGCTTGACGACCGGCGCGATCCTTGCGCGCGCAGGACGCAAGGTGCTTGTGGTTGAAAAAAGCAACTCCGTTGGCGGAGCGGCGTCGAGCTACAAAGTAGGCGACCTGTTCGTCGAAGGCTCGCTGCATGAGACCAGCGATCCGCACGATCCGCGCGACCCCAAGCACGATTCGCTGACGCGCGCTGGTGTGATCGATGCGGTCAAATGGATTCCGGCCGGAGCACTTTATCAGGTTCGCGGCGGACCCGTCGGCACACCTCTGATCCTGCCCGACGATTTCGACGCGGCGCGGCAGGTTCTGACGGATCGTTTTCCGGCTGCGCGAGACAGCATCGATCGGTTGCTGGGCGAAATGGAGCAGATCGCATCCGCGATGGGCGTGCTGTCGCGCGGCGCGAAGGTGTTTCGCAATCCGCTGCAGGCTCTTGGCGCATTGGCGAAGTTATGGCCGGCGGTGCGCGACTGGAATTTGTCGTTGTCGCAAAAACTCGAACGCGTTTTCGGACATGACGAGGAACTCAAATCTGCCGTTGCAGCCAACCTCTCTTACTACCATGACGACCCATCGACGATCTGGTGGGTGTTCTTTGCCATGGCACAGGGAAGTTACCTGTTGAGCGGCGGCCGATATATCCAAGGAGGGTCGCAACGGCTCTCAAGTGCACTGGCGCGCATCATCAAGAAATCCGAAGGAAGCGATGTCGTTCTGCGGCGTATCGCAAGCGCGA
Organism: Afipia sp.; assembly: GCA_043784125.1. Taxonomy (GTDB): domain Bacteria; phylum Pseudomonadota; class Alphaproteobacteria; order Rhizobiales; family Xanthobacteraceae; genus Afipia. The sequence goes on along the minus strand of JAYVYQ010000175.1, from coordinate 18,983 downwards.
TCACCCTCGACGCTCAAGGCCGCGTTTGCGGACTCATCCACACCGCAAAAGACGGCAGTGATCCGCAGACGATCTCCGCATCGCGCGTTGTGGGCAATGCCGCGCCCGAAATTCTCGCATCTCTGTTACCGGAAACGGCAGGCCAAAAGCTGCGGGGCTCTTATTCCAGTCGCGCACCGTCAATATCTTTATTCGCGTTGACTCTCGGTTTGTCGAAACCGCCGAGCGAATTCGGCTTGCAGGCCTATTCGACACAATTGCTGCCGGAATGGATGTCGAAGCTCGACGATTACCCGCAAGGCACGTCGTTGATGGCAAACGAACCGGGCGATCGCATGCCGCTGCTGGCCATCGTCGATTATGCGGCCATCGATTCAGCCGTGCCCGCGCCGCCTTATGTGCTTTCGATCGTCGGTCCCGATCGGCTGTCGAACTGGGACGACACCGATCCGGATGAGTATCGCGCCAAGCGCGCGCGCTGGCAGGACGCCATCGTGAACTACCTCGACGGGCACTATCCGGGGTTGGCCGGTGCGGTGATCGCCTCATCGTTCAATACGGCGCAATCGGTCCGGCAATATCTCGGAGCGCCGGAAGGCGCGGTCTACGGCTTTGCACCGACGCCGCCGCGTTCAATGCTCGATGCACCGAAGCGTTCGCCGGCGACATGCATACCGGGACTCTATCTCGCGTCGGCCTATACGGGCTTCGGCGGCTACACTGGCGTCATTCAATCGGCCGGTGCGTGCGCCGATTTGATCCTCAGCGAACGCTAAGACTTGGCGAACGCTAAAATTCATCAGTTGGTGTTGAGACGAAAGCGCAGTGTCTTCGCGCCGACGAACGACACGAAATCGCCCTGACGTTTCCAAGTCGCCGCATCGCTCAATGTCGCGACCAGCGCATCGTCCGCCTGCGATCGCGCCGGCGTGCAGCCCCGATCTTCCATTGCACCGGGCACGAAGATAATCGTGTCGTTGGCAACGGAGAATTGGCCCTTGCCGGACTTGCACCACAGATCGAGAACGGTTTCGCCGCTTTCGCCGATCTCAAGCGTCGGAATTTTCTTCGATCCAGGTTGAGGTGCCGCATCCAGCGTCATCTCCGTCCCGAACGGGAATTCACTTGCGGCCTGCGCCGCCGTTCCGAAGGCCGCAATCGTTAGCGCAAAGGCAAGCGCGGTGTGTCGCACAAATTTCATAATTGGTCGTCCTGGGATTTTTACGTTGGGCGCGTGTTTAAACGCAAAGCGCATCGAGTGCCAGTGCGGCTGTCGCCTAAATCGTCCGCACAAAATGCAAATCCCCGCGGCGTAAGCCGCGGGGATTCACGATGGCTTCCGGTGTTGCGAGGGTTATTTCAGAACCATCGCCGTGAACGGATAGACGTAAGCCTGCAGGGTCACGAGCAAGCCCACGAGACATGCCAGCACAATTGAGTGCCAGAACACGTAACGCAGGATCGTGCCTTCGTGTCCGTACCAGCCGGTCGCTGTCGAGGCGACGACGATCGACTGGGCGTCGATCATCTTGCCCATGACACCGCCGGATGAGTTCGCTGCAGCCATCAGGATCGGCGACAGACCCAGCTGCTCCGACGTAATCTTCTGCAGGTTTCCGAACAGGATGTTCGATGCCGTATCCGATCCGGTCAACGCCACGCCCAACCAGCCGAGCAAGGTGCCGAAGAATGGATACAACACGCCGGTCGCCGCGAATGCGAGGCCCAACGTCGCGTCGACGCCGGAGAGGCGTGTCAGCGTACCAATTGCAAGCATCGCCGAGATTGTAATCAGCGATATCGCGCAGATCTTGATGGTGCGGCCATAAGCGGTGATCAGCTTGGCGGGCGAGAGGCCCATCAAGAAGCCCGAGATGATCGCAGCAATCAGCATGCCCGTTCCCGTAAAGGACAGGTATGTGAATCCGAACACGGCGCCTTCCGGCGTCGCCTTCGCTGCCACAGGCGGCATCTTGTTGATCATGTTGTGCAGGCCGGGAACCGGATAGTTCCACGTAAAGATCGAATTCGCCCACGTCTTGAATGCACCGTTGCCCCAGACCAGCATGACGATGCACACGATGATCCATGGCAGAAGAGCGCCCCAGAGCTGCGCCGAGGTCAGCTTGGTTTTGTCCATCGCCTTGACGGGCTTCATCGTGGAAGCCGATTCGTCATTTCCGCGAAGCGCCGGCGACAGCCAAAGCTCTTTCGGCTGCCAGACTTTCAGGAATAGGATAAGGCAGCCCATCGAGATCAACGAGGCACCGATGTCGACAATCCAGGGGTTGATGAAGTTCGAGATCAAGAATTGCGGGATTGCGAATGAGGCACCGGTCACGAGAATGGCCGGCCAGATCGCCGTCATGCCGCGCCAACCAGCAAATGCCCAGATCAACCAGAACGGCACGATCAGCGAGAAGAATGGCAACTGACGTCCGACCATGGCGCCGAGAATGTACGGATCGAGACCGGTCACAGATGCGAGACCCTGGATCGGCGTGCCGAGTGCGCCATAGGCGACGGGCGCGGTATTGGCGATCAGGGACAACCCCGATGCCGCGAGCGGCGAGAAGCCGAGGCCGATCAGCACAGCGCCGGTGATGGCCACCGGCGTACCGAAGCCGGACGCACCTTCAAAGAAAGCGCCGAAAGCGAAGGCGATGAGAAGCAACTGCAAACGACGGTCAGTGGTGACGCCGCCGATCGCACGTTGCAATAATTCAAACCGTCCTGTCTCAACCGTGATGCGGTAGAGGAAGATGACATTCAAGACGATCCAGCCGATCGGGAAGAATCCGATGACGACGCCAAGAAGCGACGCCCGGATCGACATGTCGGCAGGCATCGTAAACACGAAGATTGTAATGATGTTGGCGACGATCAAAGCGATGATGGCGGCGAGATGCGCCTTCACCTTGCCGCTTGCGATCAGCACCAGAAGTGTAACCACCGGAAGCGCTGCGCAGATCGTCGATAGCGCCGCGTTACCGAGCGGATTATAAACTTGATTCCACATGGACGTTCTCCCCCACGTTATAATTATGATCGCAAGCCAGAGCGTGGTTGGCCGACGTCTGCGCGGAGGGAGGGATTTCTTGTCGAAACGACATTGAGCGTTCCCGAAGACGGAAAATCGCTCACAACATTGCGATGAAGATGAACCCCCCGGCCCCTCGCCTTCCCAACATGCTAGGGTCAAGACAGGAGGCGGGACAAGATGTCACGCCTCCTAGCAATTTACGACTTTAGTCTAAGGTCGATAATTATCTATATTTTTCAAAGCGTTAAAGACGTGTCTTGCGGAGAAATAATTCTGTGAATGGTATCGGCTCCACGATTGCGGCAGTATGGCGCATCTCCGCTCCTTATTTTCGTTCTGACGACAAATGGGCGGGCCGCGTCCTGCTCGCCGCCGTCATCGCGCTCGAACTTGGTTCTGTCGCGATCACCGTGTTGCTGAATTCCTGGAACAACCGGTTTTACAATGCGCTGCAGGAGCGCAACTGGGAAAATTTCGTTTACGAGATCAGCTATTTTACCGTGCTTGCGATGATCTACATCGCGATCGCGGTGTATCAGCTCTATCTCAATCAATGGCTGCAGATCCGTTGGCGATCATGGATGACCACCCACTATCTCACGGACTGGCTCGCCCACGCCAATCATTACCGGATGCAACTGCAAGGCGATGCTGCAGATAACCCCGATCAGCGCATCACCGACGACGTGAAGCTTTACGTCGACCGCACGCTGAACATCGGCATCGGCGTTCTAAGTTCGATTGTCACGCTGTTTTCGTTTGTTGTCATTTTGTGGACTCTGTCGAATGCGGCTCCGCTGCACCTGTTCGGACGCGATATCGACTTCCCCGGATATATGGTTTGGGGGGCGTTGATCTATTCCGCGCTCGGAACCTGGCTGACACATCTCATCGGCTGGCCGCTCGTCGGCCTCGACTTTCGCCAGCAGAAATATGAAGCTGACTTTCGATTCAATTTGGTCCGCGTGCGGGAAAACTCGGAACAAATCGCGCTCCTGCACGGCGAAGTCGCGGAGCGCGACCGGCTCCTGACGCGATTCGGATTCGTCGTCGAGAATTGGCTCGGCATCATGATCCGCACCAAAAAGGTGACTGCCTTCACCTCAACCTATTCGCAGGCGTCGGTCATCTTTCCTTACATTCTTGTTGCGCCGGCCTACTTCGCGGAGAAAATCCAGCTGGGCGGGATGATGCAAACCGCGTCGGCTTTTGGCAGCGTACAGGGCGCGCTGTCGTTCTTCATCAGCGTGTATCGGCAGTTGGCGGAATGGCAGGCCGTGGTTACGCGTCTTGATGGATTTGAAGCCGGTATCGATTTGGCGGAATCTCTTGCAGCGAGCCCATCGACGATCCGTATTGTCTCCGGAGGGCCCGAAGACAAGATAAGCGTGAACAGCCTCGCAATCCGGTTGCCGAATGGCGACGCGTTGCTCGATGTGTCCAATCTCACTCTGCGGCATGGCGAGCGAACGCTTATCACCGGACCGTCAGGGGCCGGAAAATCGACGCTGTTGCGTGCAATCGCCGGCATTTGGCCTTTTGGAAGCGGCGCAGTCGAAATACCGCCCGGGACCACGCTGATGACCTTGCCGCAGCGGCCGTATTTTCCTGTCGGAACGTTATCGGCCGCGATTTCCTATCCGGCGACGGATGGATCGTTTACGCCTGAGAAACTTCGCGAGGTTTTGACACAGGTGGGACTTCCCGCGCTGACCACAAAGCTCGACGAGGACGGACACTGGAATCGGACACTCTCGCTCGGTGAGCAACAACGTCTCGGAGTTGCACGCGCCCTCCTGCAGGTGCCGCATTATCTTTTCCTCGACGAGGCGACTGCATCGCTGGATGAGCCGTCGGAGGCAATCCTCTACAGGCTGATTGCCGAAAAACTTCCAGACACGACGGTTATCTCAATTGGACACCGCAATACGCTCGAAGCATTTCATCAGAGGAAAATTGGGCTCGTGCGTTCTGGTGGCCGGTTCACAATCGGCGATGAGTCGGATGCCAAGCCGGTCTAGAGTCGCGGAATGTTAAAGCCAGTGCTCCGGCCATGAGCGCCGCCACAGCCAGCGATGCCATACGAAAGCGAACAGCGTCAGCATCACCGCTCCCGCCAGCACCGGCGCGATCAGAAATTGCAAAGGCAGATTGGCTAACACCGGCAATGGATCGATGCCTGCGGGTGGGTGAAAAGTATCCGTCAGCATCATCGCCAGCACGGCGACGCCAACGGCCACTGCGGCAACCCACGGCTGGGGGCCGATGCTCTTGACCATCGCAAGTCCGACCAGCGTTGAGACGACGTGGCCACCGATCAGCGCGCGAGGTTGCGCCGCCGGCAATTGCGGCGACCCGATCACAAGCACGATCGACGTTGCAAAAGGGATCACCGCCAGCGGATATAGGAATTCTGCCGACAGCCATTCCATGCTGCCGATGGCGAGTGCCGCACCGACACCGGCAACCAACCCTGCCGCAAGACGGCGTTCGCCAATCTTGGTGCAATGCGCCGATATGGATTTTCGCCAATTTCCGTCCACGCAACACCGGTATTGAACGAGATCGGGACAAACAAAAAAGGCGGCAGATTTCTCTGCCGCCTTAGGTGTCCGAAGAAGAAAATTACTTCAGGTTGGTCATCGCGGTCAGGTCGACGCCAAGCTTGGCGATGAACGTTGCGCCGCACCAGTTTGAGGTGAAGACACCTGGGGCGATTGCTGTTGTCGTTGTGTAATCGCTGGTGAAGTAGTTGCAATTCGCCTTAGACAGATTGGTGTCCGAGTAGCGCAGATCAAGCGTGAAAACCGACTTGGTGAAGCCAACGCCGAGGTTCCACGTATTGTAATCCGCGTACTTTCCAGTCAGAGGATTTCCGAAAAACGCGCTCGGGATATTGTAGAACGCGCCCGGCGTTCCCAGCCACTGGCGACCGAATTCACCCGAAACGTAAGCTCCCATACCCCACGGAAGAACGGTGCTCGGCGCGGTATATTTACCGGTGATCGAAGCGTAAGTGCCGTTAGCACCCGTGTTGAGGAAGTTCGGCGAATAGTACACGTTGCCGCCCATCGCGAAGTTGTCGTTGAAGGTGTAATTCACCTTGCCGTAAACTTCGTAGAAGCTCGCATCCTTCTTGGCGAAGTTGCCGTTGAAAGGCAGACCGCCGGTTACACCGAAGTCAGTGCCGTTACAAACGCCTTGTCCGGGAAGTGCTGGCGCTCCATTTGAACCGAAGCACTGCCCACCTGGATACAGGTAGCCCCAGACACCGAAGTCGAACGCAAATGCGCCGAAGGTCGGGCGGATACCACCGTAGATATCGACTTCAGCAGCCGCACGGTTCGGGAACGAGATGCTCTCGAAGGACGAGCCGACATACAGCTGGAGGTCCTTGTTGATGTTGTAGCGCGGTTCGAAATAGGCGGTGACGGAAGGCTTGTGAGCCGACTGAGTGACACCGCGGAACACGTAGTCGCTCATGATGGCCGAGCCGAATGCGATATCCCAAGGGTCAAAGGCGGCAACCACTGTAGCCTTCTTGTAGATCTTTGCCGGCAAGTCAGCCGCCGAAGCAGCCCCGGTGGACAGACTGATCGCAACGAGCGCTGCGACTGACAAACTTACTTTCTTCATGACGATCCCCATCATCGTTTAAAATCCAGTCCGATTGCCGAAGGTCCGAATGACAAGCGTTAATCGACTGAGCGAATTAATTTCGTGGGACCAATCTGCGGATCAATCTCGTCCGCGTGAAGCAAAAAACCCAAGCAAATGCTGCCTTTTTAGGCGTTTTGGCCCTATAAAACGATGTTCTGCCGCAGTGTGGCATTCGGACAACAGAATCTTGCCGCAATTGAGCTTTCCCCGCAGGAAATCCACGTAATTACGCCTATTCAGCTCAATCTTGGCGCTCGAAAGCGCAGGTTCCCGCAACGAAGCCCGATTGTCTCGAATTACCCGGGTCCCGACAAAAATAGCGCTGCCCAGCATACAAAAAGGCCGCAGCGGATGATGCTGCGGCCTTTGAATTGTCACGTCATTTCCCGCTTATCGCGGTCAATTGGCGTCAATTGTTGCTGTCATCCTTGTTGCCGGAGCCGAAACCCGACGACCAGCTCGGCGCGGGAGCCGGCGCTGCAGGACGCGGCGCAGGGTTCAGCCAGCTCGTGCTCGGCGCTGGTGCGGCGGCCTTCGGCGCCATCATCGGCTTCGCGGCCGGCTTGGACGCGCGCTTCTTCTTGGTCTTCTTGGCCGACTTCTTCACGGCCTTCTTCGCCGATTTCTTGGCGGATTTTTTTGCAGATTTTTTCTTCGAGGATTTTTTTGCGGACTTCTTGGCCGATTTCTTCTTCGCCGCTTTCTTCTTCGAAGACTTCTTCGACTTCTTGGCGGATTTCTTCTTCGCCATCATCGACTTTTTCAGCTTCTTGCTCTTTTTGTTTTTCTTTCCCTTTTTCTTCTTCGATTTAGCCATTCGTCGTCCTCCATTTTCCGCCGAAAAAATTTGTCGGCGTTCAAGCACTCCCAACGCGGAGGCTCTTCATCGATCCTTTGAACGATTCCGGCGGTGGGCCGCCTGTCGCCCAGTCAAGCAGTTCGACTGTATGCGCAACAGGAATGGATTTTCCGCCAGCGTCCGAAACCAAACCAATCTGTACCATGCATCCGATGTTGCCCGCCGAAACAATGTCCGGCTTTGTCGAGGCAATGTTCGCGATCTTCCGTTCGCGCAACCGTCTCGCAAGGTCAGGCTGGAGAATGTTGTACGTTCCCGCCGAACCGCAACACAAATGACTCTCAGGTACATCTTTCACCACGAATCCGCTCTTGGAAAGCAATTCTTTCGGAAGCTGCGTGATTTTCTGACCGTGCTGCAACGAACAGGCTGAGTGATAGGCGACGACAAGATCGTTGCTGTCCTTTGGCCACGCTATAGTCAGACCTGCGACATACTCCGTCACATCCTTTGTAAGCGCCGATACGCGCGTGGCTTTTGCCGCGTAGGCGCGGTCTTCCCGCAACATATAGCCATAGTCCTTGATGGTCGTCCCGCACCCCGACGTTGTGACGAGGATAGCGTCGAGGCCGTTCCTGTCTGCTTCGCCTGTCCACACGTCGATATTGGCCTTGGCCCGCCTCAGCGCGTCATCATCGAGACCCATATGGTGCGTGAGCGAGCCGCAGCACTGTTCATCCGCAACCAACACGACCTCGATGCCATTACGGGTCAGCAGACGTATCGCCGCACTGTTGATTCCGGGGGAAAGCACCTGTTGCGCGCACCCCTGTAGCAACGCGATCCGCCCGTGACGCTTCCCTTCTGCCGGGAACGTGGTCCCGCCCATCGGGCCCTTGGCCGGCAGAGAGCGAGGCGCCAGCGCCAGCATCGCGCGAACGCGGTCGAAAAATGTCGGCGTGACCCGTCCAAGGGGTGACGCGGGTATCAACCTTACCAAAGGTGCGACAAATCGCGCCGCAATCATGCTCGCCCGGAACAGACCGGGCCGCGGCAGAACCAGCGCCAGCACCCCGCGCAGCGCGCGTTCAAGCAGCGGGCGGGAATACTCCTTCTCGATCTTGACGCGGCCCTGATCGACCAGATGCATGTAGTTGACACCCGACGGGCACGTCGTCATGCAGGCAAGACAGGACAGGCAACGGTCGATGTGCTTGACGACGTCCTGTGTCGGCGCGCGATCGTTCTCAAGCATGTCCTTGATGAGATAGATGCGACCGCGTGGGCTATCGAGTTCATCGCCAAGCAGAACGTAGGTCGGACAGGTTGCGGTACAGAAACCGCAATGGACGCAAGCGCGTAAAATCTTGTCCGCTTCGCGAATGTCCGGATCGGCCAGTTGAGCCAGCGAAAACTCTGTCTTCATGCTCTTATCATCCGGCCGCGATTGAGAATATTTTTAGGATCGAAGCTCGCCTTGACGCGTTGGCCCAGCGCTGCAACGCCTACCCGTTGCGGGTGAAATACATCGACAATGCCGCGCACCTGATCGGTTGCACGGATGAGCGTCGCGTGACCGTCGATGCCCTTCAGACGTTCGCGCAGCATCGACGCATGCGCATCGGGCGCGGGCGGGAGAGCCGCCCAGATCAAGCCTCCGCCCCAGTCATAGGTCACTTCACCACCGGTATCGCGGGCCAGCGCCTGACCGAACGCACCACCAGCTGCCGGCGGGCAGACGATCCGCCACACCGGCCATGAACCCAGAGGTCCGGTTGAAGCAAAGATCGCGACATCGCGAACGGCGGCCCATACATCTGCGGATAAGGCGTCGTCTATCATGCTGACCTGACCGAAAGGCGACAACTTGTCGCTCAGCGATCTGGCGCGATCGAGCACGGATGCGCCGATACCCTCGAGGCGGATCAGGGTCGCACTCGTCTCGGGAGAACCGATGCGCGCAAACGCATCCACAGCGTCGCGGTGTTTTGAGCCGGGAAGATGCGACACAGCCGACACGTCAAATGACGATCCGAGCGCGGCGGTCATCGCGCGGCCCGCCGCAATGTCATCAAGCCCACGCAGAACCAGCGTTCGTTCGCTTTCGGCCTTCGGCATGACCTTCAGCGTCATCTCCGTCATCACCGACAGCGTGCCCCACGAGCCGGCCAGCAATTTGCACACATCGTAGCCGGTCACGTTCTTGACGACACGGCCCCCCGCCTTGAAGGAATCGCCGAAACCGGAAACGCCGTGGAAACCCAGAAGATGATCGCGCGCGCCGCCAACCTTGATCCGGCGCGGTCCGGCAAGGCCCGCGGAAACAGTACCGCCAATGGTACCGGCGCCACGCGGCGTTCCGAGCAACAATGAGGTGTCCATCGGGTCGAAGGCAAATTGCTGGTTTTTTGAATCGATCAGCGATAGCACATCCGCCATCGGCGCGCCGGCCTGCACCGTCAGCACCAGTTCATTGGGCTCGTAAAGCACGACGGAATTCAGCGCCGATAGATCGAGCAGCGCGTTCGTCGCCATCGGCTGACCTATGGCGCGCTTGGTGCCGTGGCCAATAATTTCCAGCGGTTGCTCGGCGGCAATCGCGTCGCGTACCGCCTGCTCCACGTCCTTCGCATCACGTACCTTGAGTGTATCCACGACGGATGCCGATCAGAAACGCGGAATGTCGGGAAAGGCGAGTTTGCCGTGATGAACGTGGACACGGCCCAACTCCGCACACCGATGCAGCGTCGGAAACACTTTCCCCGGATTGAGCAGGCCCTGCGTGTCGAAGGCACATTTCAAGCGCTGCTGCTGCGCAAGATCGATGTCGCTGAACATTTCCGGCATCAGATCGCGCTTCTCGACGCCGACACCGTGTTCGCCGGTCAGCACGCCGCCCATCTCGACGCAAGCGCGCAGGATGTCCGCGCCGAAGGCTTCCGCCTTATCCATCTCCTCGGGAATGTTTGCATCGTAAAGAATCAGCGGATGCAGATTGCCGTCTCCGGCGTGAAACACGTTGGCGACGCGCAGTCCGTATTTTTCGGACAGATCGCGAATGCGCGCCAACACCGCAGGCAGTTTGCCGCGCGGGATGGTGCCATCCATACAGAGATAATCCGGCGACATGCGGCCCACGGCGGGAAACGCGGCCTTGCGGCCTGCCCAGAACAGCAGCCGCTCTTGTTCGGAATTTGAAATCTGACAGGAGGTCGATCCGCAGCCGAGCGCGATCTTTTCGACGCGCGCAATCAATTCATCGACCTCGACCTTCGGTCCGTCGAGTTCGATAATCAACAGCGCCTCGACATCGAGCGGATAACCGGCGTGGACGAAAGCTTCGGCAGCATGGATGGCATTCTTGTCCATCATCTCCATGCCGCCGGGAATAATGCCTGCCCCAATGATATCGGCGACACATTGTCCGGCTGCCTCGATCTCGGCAAAGCCGACCATCAGCGCACGCGCCGTCTCGGGTTTTTTGAGAATGCGCACCGTCACCTCTGTGACAACGCCAAGCAAGCCTTCGGAGCCGGTGATGATTCCCATCACGTCGTAGCCGTCGGTTTCCGGTGCCTTGCCGCCGATGCGCAGAATTTCTCCAGTGATGAGAACGAACTCACAGCCGAGCACATTGTTCGTCGTCATTCCGTATTTCAGACTGTGAACGCCGCCGGAATTCTCCGCGATGTTGCCGCCGATCGAGCAGGCGATCTGCGATGACGGGTCCGGCGCGTAATAAAACCCCTCATGCGCGACCGCCTGACTGATCGCAAGATTGGTGACGCCGGGTTCGACGACAGCCACGCGATTGTCGAAGTCGATTTCGCGAACGCGCTTGAATTTGCCGAGGCCGAGCAGCACCCCATCCGCGAGCGGGAGCGCGCCGCCCGACAGCGACGTGCCAGATCCCCGCGGAACGACCTTGATGCCGTTGTCGTGGCAATATTTCAGAACCTTCGAGACTTGCTCGGTCGTGTCAGGAAGAACAACGACCATCGGCGGCTGGCGATAGGCTGTGAGCGCGTCGGATTCGTAAGGCTGCATTTCGCGTTCGCTGGAAATAACGCCCTCGCCCGGCACGATCTTGCTCAAGGCGGCGACGATTTCGTCACGGCGATCCAACGTCGCCTGATCCGCTTCCGGCATCATGATGGACATCGATTATCTCCTGGGCGCGCCACGTCTCAGCCTGCGAGCGCGCTCATTTCCCGTTTTGCCGGAAGGGCCGGCATCACGGCCTGCACGACGAGGCCGCGGGCGCGGGCATCCAGTACGCCGACCGCGCGCAGCGCGAACAGCGTGATGGTCTGCACGGCGTCGCGCAACTTCACTGGATCGTCAAGGTCGGCCGGTGCCAGCGGCCCGACCAGAGATTCATGTAACGCGCCGATCAGCGCCGTCGCCGCCAGCGCGGTATCCTGCGTCGGCAGGTGTCCGGCGCGCATCGCGGCATCGATGCGCAATTCCATTTCAGCGGCGATCTCGCGGCGGCTGGCCATCCGCGATTCGGTGACATCGACATCCACTGGCTCGGCCAGAATGCCCCACGCCAGTTTCCGGTTCGAGACGACGTGCACGGCGACCGTTGTGACGGCAGCCGCCAGCGCCGACGATGGACCTGGCGCGGCATCGGCGGCGCGGCGGATCGCCGACAATTCCGCGCGCGATACATCCGCAATCAGTTCGGAGATCAGATCGGCTTTGGACGGGAAATAACGGTAGACCGTGCCTGCAGCAACGTTCGCACGCGTGGCCACCGGCGCGATCTGAACCGCTGCCATTCCGCCATCAGCAGCAGCGTCGCGCGCGGCATTGAGAATGGCGTTGCGGCGCGCGGCGAGCCGTTTCACGACCTGATGAGTTCGCCTGTAAACCATTGACGGCGTTTGTCTCCCTGAAAGAACTGAACAACAATTCAAATGGGGACACAAGGTTTTTGCAGCATCAGGAAGAAAATTCGCAACGCAGCAAAATGCTCACAAGCGTGAGGAAGTCCGCGCAAATGATTCGCGATCTTGGTTCCATAATGCGATTGCGCGGCGAGCGATCAGCCACGCCACGATGAGTGTCGCGACAAAGCCAACCGGCGCGACAACGAATTGAAACGAGACCAGCAATGCCGTTGCAATTCCGAGTGCCGGCAATTCATGTTTCAGGAACCCACCCGCAAGGCCGATGCGAATCATCAGCGCCATTGGGATAGCCAGCACCACCATGTCGTAGAGATAGAGGTACGGCGTCGCCAGCAACGTCCCTGTCGCCAACGCGGCCGCTTTGATCTCGAACGGAAGGCGCCTTCGCCACAGCAAAATCAGCGCCACAGCGACGATGCTGGTGACGCTCCATTGCATTACCCGTGCAATTGCGTCGCCTCCACCGAGAAACCGCGTCAAGGATAGCGCGCTTTGCATCTTGCCGAATTCGGCAAATCCGTCCGACAGAAACGCCTGCGAGGCGCGCGGCAGCCAATGGAAGAACGTCATCCAGGTTTCTCTGCCGAAGGCCAACCATGAAAGTCCCACGACCAGAATCGCTGTGACCGCCGCCGAAAAGAATGTGCGCCAATAACCGCCCGCGATCAGCACCAGCGGAAACAGCAATCCATATTGCGGCTTGTAGGTCAGGAGGCCGAGACAAACTCCAGCGAGAACCGGCCGCTTCGGCATCAGATAGAGTGTGCCGCCGATCAGCGATGCGGTCAGAAAGCCGTTCTGCCCGATCATCACATTGACCAACGCCACAGGAAACGCACAGGCGATCACCCATCCGATCCGATGGCCTGTCAGCGCTCGGATCGTCAGTAGGTATGGAATAAAACTCAAGGCCATCCAACCGGCGAAGGCAGCCGTGTAAGGCAGCTTTGCGAGTAACGCTGCGATAAAAAGAAACGGCGGCGGATAGTGCCAGCCGAAATAGCCGTCGAAACTCTGACCGAGAACAACCTCCTGGACGCGTTTGTGTGCGTCCCAATCGTAAGCGGTGGCAGGATAGCCGTCGAGAACGAGCTTGCCGGCAGCATAGACATTGGCGAAGTCGGTCGGGATTCCCAATCCGCCGGTATCGAGAATCCACTGACCGGATACCGCCGACACCGTCAGCGCGAAGGCGTTCATCACGCACAGCGCGAGGCAAACCGAAATAATGATTCGCGGAACGTCGGAAGATGCGTCGCGATCGGAAATCTGCATCATGGTCATCGCAGCCCGCATCAGGTTTGCAACTGCGGAAGCTTGGGTGGCGCGGATTGCTCGTTGCGTTCTGCCGCTCCGAACGCTCCGGCGCGACGGGCAACCATCGCGGCCATGATGAGCGTCGCGGCGAAGCCAGTGGGCGCCCCGACCGCTGGGTAGATAAAGAGGAGTGCCAGAATGGCTCCGAGCGCCGGCAACTCGTATTTGCGGAAGCCGCTTTTGAGACCGACGCGGATCATCAGCGCCACCGGAATGGCCAGAACCATCACGTCATAGAGAAACAGATACGGCGTTGCGAGGAGCGTGCCAGTGGCAAGGCCCGCCGCTTTGATCGAGTACCGCACGCGGCTGCGCCACAACGCGACAAGCGCGCATGCGACAAGCGCCGTCATGGTCCACTGGCAAATCCAGGCGAAGTGTTCGGAGCCATCAAAGAAGCGCACGGTCGCGAAGATGCTCTGCATCTTGCCCCACGGCGCGCGGCCCTCCGACAGAAACGCCTGCGAGGCCATTGGCAACCAATGCCACCAGGCCAGCCATGCCTCGGTGCCGAACACGGCCCATGATGCAATTGCCATCAGAACGGCGACGACGCCTGCGGTGACAAACACGGTCCATTGCGATGCGGCGATCAGCACCAACGGAAACAGCAATCCGTATTGCGGCTTGTAGCTGAGAAGCCCGAGGCAGATTCCGGCCAGCACCGGGCGTATCGGCATGAGATAGAGTGTGCCGCCAACCAGCGCCGCAGTCAGAAATCCGTTCTGCCCGATCAGCGTGTTGACGAGTACGACGGGGAATGCGGCTGCCAGCAGCCATCCGAACGGACGGCCGACCAATCCGCGCATCGCGAACGCGAATGGCACGAAGCTAATGAGCGGCCACGCAATATAGGCGGTGACGTGGGGGAAGCTTGCGAGTGCAGCCGCAACAAACAAAAATGGCGGCGGATAATGCCATGCGAAGTTGCCCGGATAGGATTGTCCGAGAATTGAAATCTGTAGCTGCTTCTGGACCGCCCAGTCGTAGGCATCCGCAGCGTGGCCTTCGAGAGCGAGCCTGCCCGCCGACCAGACATTGATGAAGTCGGTGGGAATGCCGAGACCTTTGTCGTCGATGATCCACCAATGGCCGAGCCATGCCGCCGGAAAAAATGCGACGTGCAGGACCAGCAGTGCAAAGCAAGCCATCAGGAGAGACGGCGGAACCACGTGACGCGGATTTTCGGCGGATGAAGGCGATGGCGAAGTCATGGGCATCCTCGGCGCACATGTCTGCACGCATGCCGAAAGTGCCTGCTTTGGCTTGATGAAGGCTTAAATCAGCCTAGCAAAAGCCTGACAGCAAAAAGGCCGGTCCCAAGACCGGCCTTTTGTAGAAACTTCAAGAAGTAAGGTTTCGTTAAGACTGCGGCTGCGGTTCCAATCCGGCATCGGGACGCGGACGCGGCTTGCCTGCGGGCGGCACCGCAGAGGTACGTGGGCCGGTCGGCTCGAGCACGGATTCGCGGTTCGGCTTCTTGCCGGCCAACAGATCGGTAATCTCATCGCCCGAGAGCGTCTCGAATTCGAGCAACCCTTTCGCCAAGGCCTCAAGATCGGCACGCTTCTCGGTGAGAATCTTTGTCGCTTCTTTGTAACCTTCTTCGACAAAGCGCCGGATCTCGGTGTCGATCTTCTGCACGGTGGCTTCAGATGCATTTTGCGTGCGCGATACCGACATGCCGAGGAACACCTCGTCCTGATTTTCGCCATACGATACGGTGCCGAGTTCTTCCGACAGACCCCAGCGCGTGACCATCATGCGGGCCAAGCGCGTCGCCTGCTCGATATCGGACGAAGCGCCGGATGTGACCTTCTCGCGACCGAACACTAATTCTTCAGCCACGCGGCCGCCCATCATGATGGCGAGACGCGAGGTCATCTGCTCGAGCGACATCGACAGCTTGTCGCGCTCAGGCAACTGCATGACCATGCCGAGCGCGCGGCCGCGCGGAATGATCGTTGCCTTGTGGATCGGATCGGTCGCGATGACGTTGAGGCCGACGATGGCGTGACCGCCCTCGTGATAGGCTGTTAGCATCTTTTCTTCTTCGGTCATGACGAGCGATTTGCGCTCGGCACCCATCATCACCTTGTCTTTGGCTTCTTCGAACTCGGACTGCGTCACCATGCGCTTGTTGCGGCGCGCGGCGGTGAGAGCAGCTTCGTTGACGAGGTTCATCAGGTCCGCGCCGGAGAATCCGGGCGTGCCGCGTGCGATGGTCTTGAGATTGATGTCCGGCGCCAACGGCACCTTGCGGACGTGAACTTTCAGAATCTGCTCGCGACCGACGACGTCCGGATTCGGCACGACGACCTGACGGTCGAAGCGGCCGGGACGCAGCAGCGCAGGATCAAGCACGTCGGGACGGTTGGTCGCGGCAATCAGGATCACGCCCTCATTGGCCTCGAAGCCATCCATCTCGACCAACAACTGGTTGAGAGTCTGTTCGCGCTCATCGTTGCCGCCGCCGAGACCGGCACCACGATGACGGCCGACGGCGTCGATTTCGTCGATGAAGATGATGCAAGGCGCGTTCTTCTTCGCCTGCTCGAACATATCGCGCACGCGCGACGCGCCGACGCCGACGAACATTTCGACGAAGTCAGAACCCGAGATCGTAAAGAACGGCACGTTGGCTTCGCCCGCGACCGCACGCGCGATTAGCGTCTTGCCCGTACCAGGAGGGCCAACCAGCAACACACCGCGCGGAATTCGTCCGCCGAGGCGCTGATATTTTCCGGGATCGCGCAGAAACTCGACGATCTCCTGCAAATCCTGCTTGGCTTCATCGACGCCCGCGACATCCTCAAACGTCACGCGGCCATGCGCCTCGGTGAGCATTTTTGCGCGCGACTTGCCGAAGCCCATCGCCTTGCCGGCGCCGCCCTGCATTTGGCGCGACAGAAACACCCAAACGCCAATCAGCGCAATGAACGGCAGCCAAGAGACGAGCAGCGACACGAACCACGGCACGTTGTCGCCGGGTGGCTTCGCAGTGATGGAGACCTTGCTGTCGTAGAGACGCTTCACAAGCGTCGGATCGCTCGGTGCGTAGGTATGGAACGTCGAGCCGTTGGTGAAGGTGCCGTTGATTTCCGGACCCTGAATGACGACGTCGCGAACGCGATTGGCATCGACCTCGGTCAGGAGCTGCGAGAAAGCGATATCCTGCGAGGCAACGCGTTGCCCCGGATTTTGAAATAGCGTGAACAGCGCCAATAGCAGCAGAACGATGATGACCCAGAGGGCGAAATTGCGCAGATTGGCGTTCATTGGGCTTCCTTGATGGCCGCGCGGACCGCAGCCTTATATCCTTGGTCGGGAAACAGGTTTTCCGATTGGATGGATGCTTCCAATCTAGGTGCCGCTTCCCCCGATGCCAAGGGAACCGCTTAGGACTATTTAACGCATATTAGCGTGGTTCCAGGTGAAATAAGGGCGTCATCCTGGCCGATTCAAACAGTGGTTAAGGCGACGCGTCTTGACCTAGCGTTGCCCTATTTGAGCCCTGAACGGCCGCGGCGAGGCGGCGCAGGCGCGATTTGGACGCGATCACGGTCAATGCTGACCAGAGCGCCTGCCAATGTCTGCTTGAAGCGGACCCTTCCGGGCGAGGATCTGGTCGAATCGATCGTCCCATCCATCGCCTGCAGAAGCGCCTCGACCTTTCCAAGTTCGGCTGGCCCTTCATGCCCCGCACGATCAATCGCGCGCAGCAGCAGCCGGACGCGGATTTCATCTGAAAGAGCTGAAAATGCCGCGAGATTGAATCCGGCACGTCCGTCGAACGCGTCGAAACTTGCGAGATAGCGCTCCGCGCCATTCGTCATCACGTCGAGCGCGGCATTGGCACGCGCCAGACGCGACGCCAGACGCGCCAGATTGCGCGCATCAGCGCCTTCGGCAGCGAGCGCCGGCATCAGGTCGCGCAGCCGCGGCCGTGTGAAGCGCACATCGCGATTGCTTGGATCGTCTGCGAAGACGACGCCTGCTTTCTTCAGTGTCGCAATCAAGTGCGATTTTGGAATGTCCAGCAATGGCCGGGCGAGCACCACCCCGTCACGCGCAGATTGCCGCGCCATCGCGGCCAGTCCGCCGATGCCGCTGCCACGCGACAGTCGCATGATGAGTGTTTCGGCCTGGTCGTCACGCGTGTGCGCGGTGAAAATATGCGTCGCACCGGCAGCGCGCGCGGCCTTAGTCAGAAATCTGTAGCGCGCATCTCGTGCAGCGGCGGGCAATCCGGTTTTCGGTTTGACCCCCGTCCAGCGCAGCGTCCGGTGATCGACCCGGAGCGACATGGCGAGACGTTTGACATCGCGCGCCTCTCTTGCCGCTTCATCACGCAAGCCATGATCGACCGTAACCGCGACAAGCCGGGGACCGTTTTTCAGCGCCGCACGCCAGCGTGCGGCCAGCCACATCAACGCGACGGAGTCGGGACCGCCCGAGACAGCCAGCACGATGGCCGGCGCCGTTCTCCAATCGGCGAACAGACGTTTCGCCTCGGAGACAGAAATCGCTTTGACAATATCGTCCTTCGACATGGCCGATCCCGGAAAGCGCGATGCGCTCGGAGGCGATAGTCTAACAGTCCAACTAGCAGCCCACTCGCTTTTGTTCGCGGCCCACGCCCTGTTTCACGCCATTGGAGGCTTTCGGATATTTACGGGTGATTTCCCCGAAGGCGGCACATGCGGCTTCTTTTTCCTTCAATGCCGCCAACGATTGCCCGAGCCGCAGCAAGGCGTCCGGCGCCTTGGCCGAGGTGTCGTATTTCGTGGTCACACCCAGAAAAGCCTCGGCTGCTTCGCGGTATTTCTGCCGCTGAAACAGACTTTCCCCGGTCCAGTATTGGGAATCCGGCACCAACTTATCGGTGGGATATTTGACTGCGAAGTTGCGCATCGTCTCTTCGGCGAGTGCGTAGTCCTTGCGCTGAATGTATCCGATGCCGAGATCGAATTCATCGCGCGGTGTTTGCGAAGGCGGTGCAGTCGTCAGAGACGCTGCCGCATTGCCCTGCGCCGGGGCTTGCGGTGGGTATGCCTGACCGGGAGCAGCATTCGGATTGCGCGTGCCGACATTTGAGAGATCGAGCGGTTCGCCCGCACCACGGCCGCCGGGTGCGCCAACCGCAGGCTCATCGGTGACAGGCAATTGTCCGCCGCCGAGTGCGCGCGGCACGCCGGGCGCGTTGGGATTCTGGTTGGGGTCGAACGCATCGCCACGCCGGCCACCG
>JAYVYQ010000174.1:0-12684 GCA_043784125.1 Afipia sp. | reverse complement strand
TCCGGAATGAAGACCGTCTTGATGCCGCCACGCGCGGCCGCAAGCAGCTTCTCCTTCAGCCCGCCGATGGGCAGCACGCGACCGCGCAGCGTGATCTCGCCGGTCATCGCCACGTCATGGCGGATCGGAATGCCGGTCAGCACCGAGACGATGGCTGTCGTCATCGCAACGCCGGCTGAGGGTCCGTCCTTGGGCGTCGCGCCTTCCGGCACGTGGACGTGGATGTCACGGCGCTCGAACAATGGCGGCTCGATGCCGTAGGTGATCGCGCGCGAGCGGACGTAAGACGCCGCCGCCGAAATCGATTCCTTCATCACGTCGCGCAAATTGCCCGTCACCGTCATGCGGCCCTTGCCGGGCATCATCACGCTTTCAATGGTGAGCAACTCGCCGCCGACATCGGTCCATGCCAGACCCGTCACGACGCCGACCTGGTCGTCGGTCTCGATCTCGCCGTAACGATATTTCGGTACGCCGAGGAATTCCTCGACCACGGCGGCCGTGACCTTCACCGACTTCTTCTTCGAGATCATGATTTCCTTCACCGCCTTGCGAGCGAGTGTGGACAATTCACGCTCGAGATTACGCACACCCGCTTCGCGGGTGTAGCGGCGGATCAGGAACGACAGCGCTTCGTCGTCGAGGGAGAATTCCTTCGAGTTCAGACCATGCTTCGAGATCGCATTCGGCAAGAGATGCTTGCGGGCAATCTCAACCTTCTCGTTCTCGGTGTAGCCGGCGATGCGGATGATCTCCATGCGGTCCATCAGCGGTCCGGGAATATTGAGCGTATTCGCGGTCGTGATGAACATCACGCTGGACAGATCGTAATCCACTTCGAGGTAGTGATCGGCAAAGGTCGAGTTCTGCTCAGGGTCCAAAACCTCAAGCAGAGCCGATGACGGATCGCCGCGGAAATCGGCGCCCATCTTGTCGATCTCGTCCAAGAGAAACAGCGGATTCGATGTCTTCGCCTTCCTCATCGACTGGATGATCTTGCCGGGCATCGAGCCGATATAGGTGCGGCGGTGACCGCGGATTTCCGCTTCGTCCCGCACGCCGCCAAGCGACACGCGCACGAACTCACGGCCGGTCGCTTTCGCGATCGACTTACCGAGCGAGGTCTTGCCGACGCCCGGAGGGCCGACGAGGCACAGGATCGGTCCGGTCAGCTTGTTCGCGCGGCTTTGAACCGCGAGATACTCGACGATGCGGTCCTTCACCTTCTCGAGGCCATAGTGATCGTTGTCGAGCACGCTCTGCGCGGCGACGAGGTCCTTCTTGACCTTCGACTTCTTGCCCCATGGAATCGACAGCAGCCAGTCGAGATAGTTGCGCACGACAGTCGCCTCGGCGGACATCGGAGACATCTGCCGCAGCTTCTTCAACTCATGCGTCGCCTTCTCGCGGGCTTCCTTCGAGAGCTTGGTCTTGGCGATCTTTTCCTCAAGGTCAGCCAGCTCGTCGCGACCTTCGTCGTCGCCGAGTTCCTTCTGGATCGCCTTCATCTGCTCGTTGAGGTAATATTCGCGCTGGGTCTTCTCCATCTGGCGCTTAACGCGCGAGCGGATTTTCTTCTCGACCTGCAGCACCGAGATTTCACTCTCCATCATGCCCATCACCTTTTCGAGGCGCTGGGAGACCGAGAGCGTTTCAAGAATGGCCTGGCGGTCGGAAATCTTGACGGCGAGATGCGATGCCACGGTGTCCGCGAGCTTGGCGAAATCCGTGATCTGCTGCACCACGCCGACGACTTCGGCGGAAATCTTCTTGTTGAGCTTCACATAGCTCTCGAAGTCGGAGACGACCGAGCGCGACAAGGCTTCCGCCTCGACGGAGGTAGCATCGACATCGGCAAGCGCGGTCGCGGTCGCCTCGTAGAATTCAGCGCGCTCGGAATACTTGCCGGCTTTCGCGCGCTCCAGACCTTCGACCAGCACCTTCACGGTACCGTCGGGCAATTTCAGGAGCTGCAACACGCTGGCGAGCGTGCCGATCTCGTAAATGGAATCGGGCGCCGGATCGTCGTCGGACGCATTCTTCTGCGTCGCGAGGAAAATCAGCGCGTCATTCTTCATCACCTCTTCGAGCGCCTTGATCGACTTCTCGCGGCCGACGAACAGCGGCACAATCATATGCGGGAAGACGACGATGTCGCGAAGCGGCAGCACCGGATAAGAGTGGCTTTCGCCGTGAACGATGGTCGGACGAGGCTTTGAGGCAGTCATGCCCATGATCCTTTTGTTGTGCCCCCTTGCATTCAAGCCCGCCATTCAGGCGCAGCCTTCGCAAGGTGCCGAGTGTGCCGGATGAATAAGGGCTCTTTTGAGCCGGCGATCGCACCGCGATCCTCACCTTTCCGGGTAGTCCGCCGCGAATCTTTGAAACGACTCTGTGTCGCGGCACACCATTAGGTGGCTATGGCCCAAGGGGGTGTCAAGAGAGCGGAAAACCCCTGTGTTTTAGGGGTTAATTCGCCGCGCGGAACCGCAAAAACGAACGCCGCCGGAGCGATCCGGCGGCGCATATGGGGATGGAACTCAAGGTTCCAAGAGAGTGGAGGAGCTTTAAGCGCTCGCGCTCGTCTCTTCTTTGGTCCGATCCGCGTAAATGTAGAGCGGACGCGCGGTGTTCTCGACCACTTCGCGCGAGATCACGACCTCCTCGACGCCTTCCAGACCCGGAAGATCGAACATCGTCTCGAGCAGGATGCTCTCCAGGATCGAACGCAAGCCGCGTGCGCCGGTCTTGCGCTCGATAGCTCTGCGCGCAACTGCGCCGAGGGCTTCGTCCGCAAAGGTCAGCTCGATGTTCTCCATCTCGAACAGGCGCTGATACTGCTTCACCAGCGCGTTCTTCGGATCGGTAAGAATCTTCTTGAGCGAAGCTTCATCGAGATCTTCGAGCGTCGCCACGACCGGCAGACGTCCGACGAACTCAGGGATGAGGCCGTATTTCAGCAAATCCTCGGGCTCGACCTCGCGGAAGATTTCGCCGGTGCGGCGATCTTCGGGCGCCAGCACCTGTGCGGCAAAACCGATCGAGGTCGAACGGCCGCGTGCCGAGATGATCTTTTCAAGGCCGGAGAACGCACCACCGCAGATGAAGAGAATGTTGGTGGTGTCGACCTGCAGGAACTCCTGCTGCGGATGCTTGCGGCCGCCCTGCGGCGGCACGGAGGCAACCGTGCCTTCCATGATCTTCAACAGCGCCTGCTGCACGCCCTCGCCCGACACGTCGCGGGTGATCGAGGGATTGTCGGACTTGCGCGAAATCTTGTCGATTTCGTCGATATAGACGATGCCGCGCTGCGCACGCTCGACATTGTAGTCGGCCGATTGCAGCAGCTTGAGAATGATGTTCTCGACGTCCTCGCCGACGTAACCGGCTTCGGTCAAAGTCGTTGCGTCCGCCATCGTGAACGGCACGTCGAGAATCCGCGCCAGCGTCTGCGCCAGCAGCGTCTTGCCCGAACCCGTCGGCCCGATCAGCAGGATGTTCGACTTCGCAAGCTCAACATCGTTGTGCTTGGTCTGGTGATTGAGCCGCTTGTAGTGGTTGTGAACCGCGACCGAGAGCACCTTCTTGGCGTGCTGCTGACCGATCACATAATCGTCCAGAACCTTGCAGATTTCCTTCGGCGTCGGAATCCCGTCGCGCGACTTCACCAGCGAGGATTTGTTTTCCTCGCGAATGATGTCCATGCACAGTTCGACGCACTCATCGCAGATAAAGACAGTCGGTCCGGCAATCAACTTGCGGACTTCGTGCTGGCTTTTCCCGCAGAACGAGCAATAGAGGGTGTTCTTTGAATCGCTCGTACCGACCTTGCTCATAACCTTCTCCGTCCGCAGCCCGATCTATTCCAGTGGACTGCTCACTCCCGCCACACGCGGTCTGGCATGTAGATAGGAGCAAAATCCGTACCAAAAAGACCCAGCACTCAAGTTACCGCGCGAATCGCGGCCTCATCGAATCCTCGGGGCATTATAGCCCACATGGCTAGCCAATCATGGTGCCACCCGACTATCAAGAATTCGCTAATCTTAAGCCTACCCAACACTGTGATCCTATCGTGATTTGCTGCGATTTCGCGACCGTATGAGGGCGATTTCAGTGCAGCGTTGCGCGAATGACACGGGAGAATCGCGCTGCGGAACTCGGGCGCGACAGCGCCGAACCGGCGATTATGTCCCCAGGATTCCCTTGAGCCCGGCGTAAATCGAGCCGACCGCCGTCGCCAGAATGCCCGCAATCGGACCTGCGGTGCGCATCAGGTCTTGAATGATGCGCGCGCGGCGGCGCAATTGTTCCTCGCCCACATGCTGCCCCAGCATCCGGGCGATCTTGTAGGCCGCACGATTGGGCTTGCCGCCCTGTGCCATCTGCGAGGGCAGAACCTGGAAAATCAGGATGCCGATGATGTTGCCCGTCACAAATGCGAGCGCGATGCTGACAACATATTCGATCACCTCGCGCCAATCGAACCAGCCCTGCGGCAGGATCGGAACATGATCGTTGATGCCGGTAACGGTCAGCATGCACAGCACGCTCAACGTCGCCGTCAGCAGGCCGACCACAACCGCACCACGCAACTGGACTTTCTGAATCGCGTTGATCGCAAGCCCGAACGGCAGCGGGATGATGACCGACGCGAGACGCAGATAAAGCGCCGACAGGTTCGGGAATATGATGGTCAGAATGATGTGCGCGATGACCAGCAATGCCGCAGGGATTGCGATATAGGCGATGCTGTGAACTGCAAAATACCGCAGCGGGTGGCGCCTGCGGTAGAGCCTTGCGGTGACGTGATCGAGTTCGCGGCGAAGGACGTCGAGTTCCTGAACGATGTCCTCGACTTCGAGAACCACCGGGCGCACCACGCGCAGATCGCGCGAGCAGTGCTTGCAGGCGAGCGCCTCATCCTTCACGCGCTCGGCGCAGAACGGGCATTCCATCAGAGCGCCGCCGAGCGCATCATGCGCATCTCAGCTACTCGCCACGGCCACGCGGCCCTTACGGATTTTGTAAGTCTCAAGCTCGGCCTTGGCGCGTGACAATTCCTCGCGGACCGCTTCACGTTTGCGGATCAGGCCGTCACGCTCGGCCAGCAACGACGCCGGAATAGCGATGTCTCGCGCGCACGAATTGCATACCAGCGCATGATCGGCGTTCGGCTGCGCGCAATAAGGGCATTCGAGCGCCATCTCGCCGGCTCACTGAACGATCTTGAGAACGAAGCTCGAGGTCGCGGTACGCCCATCGGAGTCTTTCACATCGACGCGCAGCGTGTGATCGCCCGGCGGCAGAACCGCGTCGGGCATGTCGATGCCGGTGGCTTGGACGAAAGGCTTGACGCGATCGGTCAGATCGACGGCGGGATCTTTCATATATGTAACTTTGAGAGTGGCCGGATCGATCTTGGCACCGCCGAAGGATTCGAATTTCATCTGCAGGCGGATCGGAGAATGCATTCCCTCCGTATCGGCGACATAGTCGATGCGCGGTCCGCGCGTGATGCCGCGCGTCGCCACCGCGAATGCGCCCTTCGGCGGCGGCAACTTAGCTTCCTGCGCGGTAATCAGGACTTCGGCCGCAACGGCCTGCGTCGCCGGCGACATTGCAATGATGGAGCAAACCGCAAGGCTGCCCGCCCAGACTGAAAAATGTCTCATGATGAGAACTCCCGATCCGCAATTTCCGAAACTATAGCATGCCGTTTGTCGCAGAAAACATGTCCTTGGTTCAGCGCCCCCCGCCGTCACCGATAATTGAGTAGGGCGCCCAGAACAGCGGATGCGCATAGGCGAACTCGGTTTTGCCGCCGGTCCCGACGTAACCCGGTCCGTCGGCGAGGGCCATCATGGCCTGCCGCAGCGCCTCGCCCCGCGTGAGTTTCGGATCGTCTGCCTGCCGTTTGAACAGGTCCGTGACCAGTTCGCGCGCCGACTGGGAGTGAACCGACCAGTTTGTGACAAGCAGCGCCCGCGTCCCCGCATAGAAGAAGGCGCGGCCCAGACCTGACGCGGCCTCAGCGCCTGCCCCTGCTCCAGCCCCGGTGTTGCAGGCCGACAGCACGACCCAGTCGGCGTCCAGTTTTAGCGTGAGGATTTCCTCCATCGTCAGCAATCCGTCGCCATCGGAATCCGACAAAGCGGGTGCGGACAGCGCCAGAGCGGGTTGCGTGAGGCCGTCGAGTTCACCGGGCACCAAGCCATGGGTCGCAAAGGCGATGACCTTGAACCCCGACAGGTCCATCGACTTCACCCTCTGCTCATTGGCATCCTTGCCGAGGTTGAGGACTTTCGCAGGATCGACCTGAAGTGCGGCCGCGATCGATTTCAACTCCGCCGACGTGTCCGGCAGACGCGGCAGCATCGACAATGTCGCGCTGTCGGCCTTGTCGAGTTGCGGCGAGTTGCGGCGCCTGAGAGGCAGACCGCGCGTGACATTCGATCCGCTCACATCTGCGACCTTCACGGTGTCCTGACTGGCCGCCTCGTTGGCTTGCTCCTGACTGAACAATGGATCGCCGAACGCGATCAGTTCCTGACGCGACGCCTTGCCGGGCGGCAGCTTGCGCAGCGTCTGCAATGCGGACGACGACGGCACCAGCGTCACCGCATGGGTGCGCGCCAGCCACGGAACGTTGCGATAACTCGCGAACAGCGGATCGTCATCCGTCTTGATTTCGGACGGCGCTGTCGGCAGCAGCGAGAGCGGCAACAGGCCGAGCGCGCCGTTGGTCACGACGATCAGATTTTTCGCGGGCTTCCACGTCGCCTCGGATGGTTTCAGCAGCGTGTCGTAAAGCTCCGACGCCAGTTTGAGATCGAAGGCCGGAATGTCCGAGATCATCGCCGCCTGCGGCTCAAGCGCTTCGCGCAGCTTCGTGACCTTGGCGTTGAGATCGCCGACCGTCATCTTGATGCGCGCGAACTGGACCGGCGCGTCTTTCTTCACCACCCAGACGAAGCTGTCATATTGACCGAAGTAGAACGACAGCAACGCTTCGTCGGCATTGAGCAGCTTTTGCAGATCGACCGCATTGGGCGGCGGCGGATTGGTGAGATTGCCGTAATCGGGGAATTTCTTGGCGATGTCTTTCAGCGCTTGCGCCTTCGCTGCCTGCAACGATGCAATCTCCGCCTGCGTGATCTTCAACGTGTTGTCGTCACGCTCGGTCGGCGACAGCGCCAGAAGATTATTGAGCGTAGCGACCGCCGCACCAATGCGCTTGTCGGTGTCCTGCGAGGTTCGCACCAGCGCGGCGAGTTCGGGATTCTTCGCAGCCGAGCGCACCGATGACGCCTGCAACGCACGCTGCACCGACTGGCCGCGCAGCACGTCCGCATAGCTGAATGTTTCGTCGGCAACGCTTTGGAGCGAGGCTGACGGATTCAAGGCCAGCGTCCGGATATAGCCTTCGACCACGAAGCGAACGCGATTTTCGCGCGCCGCAGCCGTCGAGCCTGAATCGTCGTCGGTGCCGCCGGATGTATTCAGCAAAACCGGAATCGAGTCCTTAAACGCAGCCAGCGCTTCTGCCGGTTTGGCATTGCGTGCGAGCGCGGTCGCGTAATAGCCGCGCGCGACGGCGGTGTTCAAACTTTTCTCGCCTGATCTTGCACGTTCGCGGTCGAGGGTCCCTTGTGCGATCTGAAGTGCCGCCTCGGTCTTGCCCTGCGCGAGCAGGATGGACACCCGCGCGAGTCCCCCTGCGGAGACTTCACGGCGCGACGGCTCCCACTTCGCCGTCCACGCGTCGACCTGATCGAACAGCGCGGTGGCTTCGCCGGTTTTCTTCTCAAGATTGAGAACCTGCGCAAGAAAGATGTTCGCGTTGACCATCTGCGCCGACTCCGGCGCGTAACCGAGGCCCTGATAGATGTCGATGACCTGACGCTCCAACTGCTCGGCTTCCGGATAGCGTCCTTGTTCCTGAATGACATAGACGAGTATGCCGAGAACGCCCGCAGTATCGACGTGGAATTTGCCCGACTTCGCCAACCGGCTCAGCAAGGCCCGGCGCACATCCGCCTCGCCCTCGCCGACCCGGCCCTGCTTGATTTTCGCGCGGCCCTCAAGCGCCAGCGCCCAATCCGCCGACCGTTCAATTTCGCCTTCCGCCGGTTTGCTTTCCCATTGTGGAATGGTCTTCAACGAACTGGTAAAAAGCACGCTCGCTTTGTGATAAGCTGTCCCCGCGTCGGCAAACCTTCCGCGCGATTCAGCGACGCGCGCGTTGCCGTCCTCAACCATTGCCTGCCAATTCATGCCGTAAATTGGAAACACTGGCCACTTTTGCGATTCGGCAAGCAGCACGCGATTCCGCGCGGCGTAACTCTCGGCCGTATTCAAATCACCATTGCGAATGGCCCCAACAATCTGAATGTAGTTCAACGCAAAAAGCTTGCCTCTCCCCTGATTGGCGAATGCTGCCGCTTGTTTGGCCAATATTGCGTTCGAGCGTTTGTGCTGACCGACGTCACGCAATCGTCGTCCAAGGAATTGTTCGTACCGGCTACCGACGTTTTTGTAGTCGGCATCCTGCATATTGTTGACGGCGATCTCGGCGTCGGCCAGCGCGTCGTCATTGCGGCCGAGCAGCGATCTGGCCTGACCGCGCTTGTAATGGAAGTCGGCAAGGTCAGCCCCCTTAAGGCCTGCCGGCACTGGCGCATCCGCTGTCGATGTAAGCGCCGCGATCTTTGCGGGATCAGGCTTTTGCTGATCGAGTATCGCCGTGATGTCCGATATCGAACGCGGCGGCGCGACCAGCGACTGCGGCGCCAGATTTGCGACGGCCTTCGCGGTCTCGGCGGCGTCCTTTGCGTCGGGCGCAGAGACTTTATTGGCATCGAACAGTGCCGCGGTCGGCATCTTCGCCTTAAAGCACGGCTGCACGACGGCGCGCGCTTTGGCAAAGCACGCTTCGTGACTGCCGCCGCTTTGCTTGCACACCTGATAGGTCGGGCGGCCAACCGAGGCGCGACAGGCCTCAAGCGCGGTCTCTCTGTCGAAGGCAGCGGCGGGAGCCGCGCCCGATATGACGGTGAAGGCAAGAGCTGCGGCAGCGAACACCGCCCGATGCGAAAATGTCATCGTCATTGGTCGTCTCCCGGCAATGGCTTTTTTTACCACGACATATCGCGGCGGGCGTTTGGACCTGATCCCGTCCGGCACAAAATTTCTGCACCCGTTCGCGTGCATCCGCGACGGTGCAGGCTCACTCATTGTCATGGTGAGACGCATCTGCGGTCAAGACGGTTCGGGCGGGAACCTTCACGAAAACGGGCGCCTAAAAAAACGCCCGCATCGAACATCTCGATTTCGTGAATGGCTCAGCCGCCGGTCTTGAGTGCTGCCGGATCGTCGGCCCGCTTGTCGATCACCTTGTCGACAAGGCCGAAGTCCTTGGCCATTTCGGCGGTGAGGAACTTGTCGCGCTCCAGCGCATCCTCGATCGCCTTGTAGGTCTGGCCGGTATGCTTGACGTAGATTTCGTTGAGCCGCTTCTTCAGGTTCAGGATTTCCTGCGCGTGCAGCATGATGTCGGTGGCCTGCCCCTGGAAACCACCGGACGGCTGATGGACCATGATGCGCGAATTCGGCAGCGAGAAGCGCATGTCCTTATGTCCCGCGCAGAGCAACAACGATCCCATCGATGCCGCCTGCCCGGTGCACAGCGTGGAAACTGGCGGGCGGATAAATTGCATCGTGTCGTAGATCGCAAGCCCCGACGTCACCACGCCACCCGGCGAGTTGATATACATCGAGATTTCTTTTTTCGGATTTTCCGCTTCAAGAAACAGAAGCTGCGCGACAGTCAGCGTCGACATACCGTCCTCGACCGGGCCGGTGACGAAGATGATGCGCTCTTTCAGCAGCCGCGAGAAAATGTCGTAGGCCCGCTCGCCGCGATTGGTCTGCTCGACCACCATTGGCACAAGGTTCATGTAGGTTTCAACCGGATCGCGCATTTATCACCTGAAGGTTGGCGGAGACGTTAAATCGTTTTGGCGGCCAGAAGGTCGTGAGGGCTGGCGCGAACAGACGCCCCGTGATGCTAGACGCTTAGAGTTCCCGGATGGGACTGAACAGATATGGGCCAGCACGCGGGCTACAAGCCCGACGCACGAAGCTTCGTCATGATGGATTCGACCCAATCGGTGCTGATTCGGCAAGACGATGAGCCCGCGCCGGGACCGGCGATCGGGCCTTATCGTTAATGCGGCCTGCGCAATCAGGCCGCCGTCTTCTCGTCCTCGTCGTCCTTGAGCAGCGCCTCGCGCGTCACCTTCTTCTCGGTGACGTTGGCAAGCTCAAGAATGAAATCGACGACCTTGTCCTCGTAGATCGGCGCGCGAATCTGCGCGAGCGCATTCGCGTTGGTGCGATAGAAATCGTAGACTTCCTTTTCACGGCCGGGGGACTGGCGCGCGCGCTCGATCAGAGCGCGGTGAACCTCCTCGTCGGTCACGGTGATCTTGTTCTTCTCGCCGATTTCGGAGAGAACCAGACCGAGCCGCACGCGGCGATCCGCAATGGCGTGATACTCCGCCTTGGCTTCTTCTTCCGTCGTCTTTTCATCGGCGAATGTCTTGCCCGTCGAATTCATCTCGGCCTCGATCGAATTCCACATCAGGTGGAATTCTTCTTCCACCAGCGAGGGCGGCGGACCGAATTTGTGGGCTTCGTCGAGCTTGTCGAGCAAGGTGCGCTTGAGGCGCTGGCGCGATGCTCCGGCAAATTCCATCGCGAGGCGCTCGCGCATGGCTTCCTTGAGCTT
This sequence comes from Afipia sp., assembly GCA_043784125.1. Taxonomy (GTDB): domain Bacteria; phylum Pseudomonadota; class Alphaproteobacteria; order Rhizobiales; family Xanthobacteraceae; genus Afipia. The sequence goes on along the minus strand of JAYVYQ010000174.1, from coordinate 1,892 downwards.
GTCCAGCGATTCCATGCCGAGCGCTTTTGCGAACTCGTCATCGACCTTCGATTCCAGCGGTCCCTCGACGAGGCTCGCCGTGGTCTCGAACTCCGCATCCTTGCCGGCCAGATTTTCGACCGTGTAGTTCTTCGGGAACGACGCCTTCACCTTGCGCGTTTCTCCCGCGACGATGCCGATGAGCTGGTCCTCGAAGCCCGGAATGAACGTGCCGGAGCCGATCACGACCGCGATGTCGGACCCCGCGCCGCCTTCAAACGCTTCGCCGTTGATCTCGCCCTTGAACGCGACCGTGACGCGGTCGCCCTTCTCGGCCTTCGCACCCTCGGCCTTCGCTTCATAGGGGCGGTTCTGGTCGGCGATGCGCTTGAGCGCTTCGTCGATGTCGGCGTCGGTCACGTCGGCGACAGGCTTCTCGACATTGAACGTCTTGAAATCGGCCAATTCAATCGGCGGCACGACTTCGATGGCGACCGAATAATTCAGGTCGGATTTGCCGTCGAGGATGGCTTCGACTTCGTCTTTCTCGGTCGTCATCGTGACCTTGGGTTCGGTCGCAAGACGAAAACCGCGCTCGCTGAAAATGCCCGCATTGGTATCGCGGATCAGCTGCTCGAGCGTCTCGGCGGCAACCGAGCGGCCATAGACTTTCTTCAGGTGCGCGACAGGCACCTTGCCGGGACGAAATCCGTTCAGCTTGACCTTGTCCTTCATGTCCACGAGCTTCTCTTCGACCTTGGCGTCGATGTCGGAGGCCGGAACGCTGATCTGGAATTCGTGCTTCAATCCGTCGGCGAGGGTTTCTGTAACTTGCATGACGCCTGTCTTCTTCCCGAGCTGGTCCGGCCTGAGCCGGGTTCGTGTCAATCTGTAGGACGCGCGGCCTCGGCCAAAGAGCCTTGAGCCTGCATCGGTGGGCAAAGCGGATGCGCTTCAAGCGAAGCACGCGCTCCTGAATTCGTGTTGCGCAGACCTGCGCGTTGGTGCGGGCGGAGGGACTCGAACCCCCACATCTTTCGACGGCAGAACCTAAACCTGCTGCGTCTACCAATTCCGCCACGCCCGCGTAGCTCTGTAATGTGCAGCGGCACAGCCGCGAGCGCGGGCTTATAACATGAGGGTCGTGCTTCGCAGCAACAAAATGGCTTTTCGGGCCGCGCCTTAGCACCCCCTTTCGCCGCACGGCCCCGTCTGGACATAAGATGCGGAAAATGGTCCGCATTTGGGATGAAAAATCGGGATTTTTCGCCGCTTCGGCGGGCGCTTCTGGCATCCCTTGGCGGCGCCGCCTTGATGCCTGTGCTGGGATTCCCGGCGTGGGGCCAAAGCCGCCCGAACCTCGCGCTGCGCGCCGCCGCCCGAAAAGCGAGTTTAAAAGCTGACTTGCCCGAGTCGCCGATCTGGGCGCTTGAGGCGGATGGCGATTCCGCGAGCCTTTGGTTCACGCAAGGTGACGAGCTTCAGGTTTCGCTATTAAGTGAGCTTCCGGGTCTAACTGCATGGAATTGGCCTGGATTTGACGGCCTCAACAATGCTGAACCGCTGATCGGCCAAAAGCCGATTGCGAATGGTGGGCGCGATGGCTTTTCGCTGCCGCTGCGGCAGGCCGGCACCTTCCTGATCGACGCGCGGATGCTCGGCGACGGCAAGGAGCGGCCCTCCGCCGCCCGCGCCTTGAGTGTTCAGGAAACCGCGCCTCCTGCGGTGGATCGCGACGAGGTGCTGCTGCTTGAAGACTGGCGCGTGATGCCCGACGGAAGGGCGCTGTCTCCCGGCACCGATCCCAAGGACGCTGCAACCGCCTACACGGTCAACGGACTGCCCAATCTCGACATTAAGCTTCGGCCAAACGAGCGGCTGCGGCTGCGCGTCATCAATGGCTGCCAGCGCGC
>JAYVYQ010000173.1:0-16617 GCA_043784125.1 Afipia sp. | reverse complement strand
AAGCGGGGGCCTACAAACAGCTTCTTACCGGGTTCGGAGGCCATGGTGCGCCTTTTGTGACAATTATTACAAAATAACAACTATTACATGTCGTGATGAAACAACATATCACCATTCTCTTACAAGCCATCTATTCGAATAACTGATTCAGGCGTTTATCTCCCGTCACGTTTCAAAGACTCAATGTCACGAATGTGAATTTGGAGAAAGACCGCCGCCATGAATTATCAATCGCGCAACATCACCGACCAAGCAATCCTCGGCCCTTCCTCGTACCAGAGCGAGATCGAGGCGGCGGAAGCTCTGCTCAAGGACAAGGGCACATGGAACGGCGTAAACGCCGAAGCGGTCGCGCGCATGCGCTTGCAGAACCGCTTCAGGACAGGTCTGGACATCGCCCGCTACACGGCGAGCCTGATGCGCGCCGACATGGCCGCCTATGACGCGGACTCCACCAAATACACCCAGTCGCTGGGCTGCTGGCATGGCTTTATCGCGCAGCAGAAGCTGATCTCGATCAAGAAGCATTTCGGCGGCAAGACCGATCGTCGTTATCTGTATCTGTCGGGCTGGATGATCGCAGCACTTCGCTCCGAGTTCGGTCCGCTTCCGGATCAATCCATGCACGAGAAGACCTCCGTGCCGGCGCTGATCGAAGAGCTTTATACCTTCCTGCGTCAGGCCGACTCGCGTGAGCTTAACGACATCTTCCGTCAGATCGACGAAGCGCGTAAGGTCGGCGATAAGGCCAAGGAAGCCACGCTGATCGCGAAGGTCGATAATTTCCAGACGCATGTCGTGCCTGTCATCGCCGACATCGACGCTGGCTTCGGCAATGCCGAGGCAACCTATCTGCTCGCCAAAAAGATGATCGAGGCTGGCGCTTGCGCTCTGCAGATCGAAAATCAGGTCTCGGACGAAAAGCAGTGCGGCCATCAGGACGGCAAAGTGACCGTGCCGCACGAAGTCTTCCTTGCGAAGATTCGTGCCTGCCGCCACGCCTTCCTCGAAATGGGCGTGGACGATGGCATCATCGTGACCCGCACCGACTCGCTCGGCGCAGGCCTCACGCAGCAGATCGCGGTCAGCCACAAGCCGGGCGACCTCGGCGACCAATACAACAGCTTTCTCGATTGCGAAGAAGTCGATGCGTCGAAGGTCGGCAATGGTGACGTCATCATCAGCCGCAACGGCAAGCTGCTGCGTCCGAAGCGCCTGCCGAGCAACCTGTATCAGTTCCGGGCAGGCACGGGCGCGGACCGCTGCGTGCTCGACAGCATCACCTCGCTGCAGAACGGTGCCGATCTGCTGTGGATCGAAACCGAGAAGCCGAATATCGAGCAGGTTGCCGGAATGGTCGATCGCATTCGCAAGGTCATCCCGAATGCGAAGCTCGCCTACAACAACTCGCCGTCGTTCAACTGGACGCTGAACTTCCGCTGGCAGGTCTACGATGCCATGAAGGAAGCCGGTAAGGACGTCAGCAAGTACAATCGCGCCGAGCTGATGAAGGTGGAATACGATGATACGCCACTCGCGATCGAAGCCGACGAGTTGATCCGCACCTTCCAGGCGGATTCGTCGAAGCGCGCTGGCATCTTCCATCATCTGATCACGTTGCCGACTTATCATACGGCTGCGCTGTCGACCGATAACCTCGCGAAGGAATATTTCGGCGAACAGGGCATGCTCGGATATGTGAAGAACGTGCAGCGTGCGGAAATCCGCCAGGGTATCGCCTGCGCGAAGCATCAGAACATGGCCGGCTCCGACATCGGCGACGACCACAAGGAATACTTCGCAGGCGAGGCGGCCCTGAAGGCGGGCGGCGCTCACAACACGATGAACCAGTTCGGCTGATCTCATCTCAGCAGATCTATGGCACTTCAAGCGAACTAAAGGAGACTCACATGAGCGGTAGCAATTTCTGGGTGATTGGCGGCGAGTTCGGCTCGATGAACTTCCACAAACTCGTGGAAGGCTCGGCACAGGTCCAGGGTCCATACAAGACCCGCAAAGAGGCCGAAGATGCCTGGCGCGTCGTCTCCGAAGAAAACCGTCATAAGGCCGGCGTGCGTTTTTCCATCGTGGAAGAACCCCAGCGCGCGATCGCCTGACCGCGTTTACCACCTCCCGGGCGGGGTTCGTCGCTCCGCCCTAAACTCCCCAGCCCCGTCCGGCAAAACCGGATGAGGCTGCTTTGTTTTCAGCGGTTTTGGAGGCGATTCCGGCCCTTTGCCGCCCCTAAAGTTACTGATAGGTTAAGGGGATAGGAACAAAGGCACGTAAGCGATGTCCGACCAGAACGCAGAGAGCAATCCGGCCAACGGCGCGAACCCCGTGCGGCTGCGCGATGCCCTGCGCAAGGCGCGCATCGAGGCGGCTGACCGGACCGGCGTGGTCGTCGATTTGCGAGATGCCGAAGTGGCGCGGCTTGAAATCCTCAGCGACGCGCTCGATCCGCTGTTCTCCGAGATTCCGGCAGGCGTCGATCTGTTCGATCGCGGCATCAGTCAGGGTGACACGCCACGGCTGTGGATCGACGCTGTCGCCCACATCATGATGGGCCGCGACAAGCGGATCTATCGCTTCGTGCAGGACACCCGTTTCGGTCGCACCGTGCTGGCCGAATCCCATGACGTGCCGGTGATGGTCGATGCCGTGACCGATTACATCGCGCGCCGCATGATCGAGCGCGAGCATGCGCTGGTCGTGCCGACAACGCCGAAGGAGCCGGTCGCCGCTGCACCCGCAAAGCGTCGTGGCGGTTTCTGGATTTTCGTGCTCGGATTCATTGTCGGCATCGCCGCGCTGTTCGGCACCGCAATGCTGATGTCGCTGCGCGGAATCTAAATCAACCGTTCGTTTTTGATTTCGTCGAGCGTCATGTTCTCGGTAAATCCGCGCACGCGATGATCGCAGCGCCAGCCATTCCCATCTCGCTCGACCGAAAACAGATTATACGCCGCCGGCTGGTTGTGCCCGCGCGCAATCGCCGATGCCGACGGCACGCCGATGGCGGGAATCTCTTTCGTCGGTCCGTCGATCCAGACCGTCGCATGGCGATGGTCGTGACCATGCAGCACCAGTTCGACGCCGTGTTTGGCGATCAGCGCCAGCAACTCATCGGAGTCCTGCAGCCGTGCTGTCCAGCGGCCTTTTGTCGTGACGGGTGGATGGTGAATCAGCAGCACGCGAAACAGATTTTCCGAGGCAAGTTGCGGCAGCAGGCGCTCCAGTGCGTTGCGCTGGTCGCGTCCCAAGCGCCCCGTCGCCATGAAGGGCGCGGTCGGGACAGCGGTGGACACGCCGATCAGGGCCAGCGGGCCGCGCCGTCGCACAAAGGGAAACGTCACGGGCGCATTCGCGGCGACATTGTCGCCATGCAGATACTCCGCCCACACTTTTGGAAAATGCTCGCGAATACCTGTCACATAGGCATCGTGGTTTCCCGGCACCAGCGAGATGTCGTTCGGCTGCCCGACACGCTCCAACCATGTTCGTGCCGCTGCAAATTCCAGCGGCAGTGCGATATTGACGAGATCGCCGGTGATCGCAATGTGGCCGGGGTGTTGCGCATGCATGTCGGCGACAAGTTCGTCCAGCACGTCGAGGCGATGGATGGCGTGGCGCTTGCGCTTCCAGTTCATGTAGCCGATAGCGCGCTTGCCCGCGAGGTCGCGCAGCCGCGCCTGCGGCATCGGACCGAGATGCGGATCGGAAAGATGCGCGAGTAGGAAAGCTGTCATGGCTTGCTGTTTGGCAAGATGATCGGTGCTATGCAAGGCCAGCGGGCGCAGCATTTTTGAATCGGCGGAGCTTTCTGGCGTGACCGCACAATCTCTCCGGCTGAAATTCGAGCCGGTATTCAGGCGGCTGTTTCATTTCTATTCGCGGTTCGCGCGCGGCATGACGCTGGGCGTCCGCGCTGTTGTGCTCGACGCAGAAAATCGCGTGTTTCTGGTCAAGCACAGCTACGTGTCGGGGTGGCACCTGCCGGGAGGCGGGGTCGAGACCGGCGAGACCTTCATGGACTCGCTCAAGCGCGAACTGATGGAAGAAGGCCGGATCGAATTGACGGGCGAGCCGCAGCTTCTTGGCCTTTACTTCAATCGCAAAATCTCAGCCCGCGATCATGTGGCGGTCTATGTGGTGCGCGATTTCGCCCATGATCGGCTGCCGGAACCGAACCATGAGATTATCGCCTGCGGCTTCTTTCCGGCGGCGGACTTGCCGCCGGAAACCACCCGGGGCACCCGGTTAAGACTTGCCGAAGTGCTGCAAAACCAGCCCCGAATGCAGGACTGGAGTTAGAGATCGTTAGTTATCGGGGCTTATGGTCCGGCCTGAAAATCATCGATTCAGGGCCGTTGCATGAGCGCCGCTACCGATCTCAAACGCCAGCTTTCCGCCACGCGCGTCGATATGCGTCCGGGCGGCATGCATGGCGATTTGGCGGGGCTCGCCGACGCGCTTAATCGTTTTGTCGAATCCGAGCGCACGGACATTCAAACGGCGCAGCCGCGCGTCGCGGTGCTGGTGCCTTGTTACAACGAGGCTGCCGCCGTCGGCAAAGTCGTCGCGGATTTTCGCAGCGCGCTGCCGGATGCTCAAATCTACGTCTACGACAACAATTCATCCGACGGCACCGTTGCGGTCGCGCGTGAAGCGGGCGCAGAAGTTCGCAGCGAGCGCCGTCAGGGCAAGGGTCATGTCGTGCGCCGGATGTTCGCGGATATCGATGCGGATATTTACGTGCTGGTCGATGGCGACGCGACTTACGATGCGCCGAGCGCTCGTAAGATGATCGACAGATTGATGGCCGATCATCTCGACATGGTGGTCGGCTTCCGCGTCGATCAGGAGCAGGCGGCATACCGTCCCGGTCATCGCACCGGCAACTGGATGCTGACGAGTTTTCTCGCCGCCGTGTTCGGTCAGGCCTTCACTGATATTCTGTCGGGCTACCGTGTGTTCTCGCGCCGCTTCGTCAAGTCGTTTCCAGTTCTGTCGGATGGTTTCGAGATCGAAACCGAGTTGACCGTGCATGCGCTCGAACTGGCGTTGCCGGTCGCGGAAATCGAGACGCCATATTATGCGCGCCCCGAAGGTTCGTTCAGCAAGCTGAATACATGGCGCGATGGCTTCCGGATTCTCAACATGATCCTCAAGCTTTATCGTTCGGAGAAGCCGCTGCGGTTCTTCAGCATCATCGGCGCATGCCTGATGCTGGTATCGGTCGGCCTCGCGATCCCGGTGGTGCTGACCTATCTCGAACTCGGCCTGGTGCCGCGTCTGCCGACGGCGGTGCTGTCGATGGGCCTGATGATCCTCGCGGTTCTTTGCGTGTCCTCCGGATTGGTGCTGGATACGGTGACGCGCGGGCGGCGCGAGATCAAATTGCTGGCCTATCTGTCGCAACCGGCGGCCGGCAAAAGCTAAGACTTGGATAACCCAGGTGTCATTGCCGGGCTTGACCCGGCAATCCATCTTTTTCGGGACGAATTTTTCTCGATGGATCACCGGGTCAAGGCCGGTGATGACGATTAGGGATGTGGACCCCCACCGCTTCAAATGCTAACTCGCGCTCCAGCATGACCGATTTATCGCTCACCATATCGACCGAGACTGCCAACGACGCGCAGGCGATCGAACGCCTGCATGAGCGGACGTTCGGGCCGGGCCGCTACGCCCTCAGCGCCTATCGGCTGCGCGAACAGATCGACCACATTCTCGATCTGTCGTTCACCGCGCGCATCGGCACACTTTTGGTAGGCTCGGTGCGGTTGCTGCCGATCTGCATTGGCGCGACGCCGGCGCTGCTGCTCGGTCCGTTGACTGTCGAGCCGCCATTTCGCGACAAGGGCGTCGGTCGGGCGCTGATCGAGCGCGCGTTGAAGGACGCGAAGGCCAAAGGCCATCGCATGATCGTGCTGGTCGGCGACGAATCCTATTACAGCCGCGTCGGCTTCAAGGCGATTCCGAAAGGCACGGTGACGATGCCGGGCCCGGTCGATCCGGCGCGTTTGTTAGTGTGCGAACTCGCAGGCGGTGCGTCGGACGGCATGAGTGGCGCGATCCGGCCGGACTGGACCGCAGCGACCTAGCCCGCACTCACAGTTTTTGCGACACGCCGACGAAGAATCCGCGCCGCGGCCCGTATTGAGGCGCAAACACGCCGATGCCGGAACCGTCCCTGATCTGATAAATATTGTCGAACAGGTTGACGACATCGAAGCGCACGGTCAGCGGCTTGTTCGATCCCGGCGTGAAGAATTCGTGAGAGATGCCGAGATTGGTCTGCGTGTAGAACGGCAGGTGGGCACCATTCGGAATAGTTGTTCCATCTGGGTTCACAGCATCGGCGCGCAGGCCGCTGCCGAAAATCATGTTGGCAGAAAATCGCGTTCCGTCCCACAGATACGACGCATCGGCCGAACCCGAATAAAGCTGGGCGTGGTCGGTATAGATATAGTGCGACTGAATGTAAGCGAGGTCCGCAAGGTCGAACAGGAACTGGTTGGAGACAACATTGGTGGCTTTCTGTTGCGCGATCGCAAGATTTGCATAAGCGCGGAAGTTGCCGTTGACGTAATTGCCCTTGAACTCGACTCCCATGTTGGTTGCGCGATCGTAGTTGAAGGCTGTCAGAACATAGGCTGCGCCGAACTGTCCGTCATCGAGCAGATTCCGCGCTTGCTTATAGTAAGCATCGACGCCGAGTTCGAGACCGGGCAGCACCTTCTGCGTGACGCCAATATCGTAGACGTTTGATCGTTCGGGCTGAACCTGACCGTATGGCCCAGCCGCCGCCGGCTGCTGCGTCGTTCCCGTTGCAAGCGCTGTATTCGTCGGCGCGGCCAGAACCTGCGGTGCCGGCGTAAAGTTGCGCGCATAGCCGGCGTGGAACGTCGTGCTCTCGAACGGCTTATAAACCAGATTGACGCGGGGACTGAGCTGATTGTCGTTGGTGTAGGAATACATCTGGTCGAAACGCAGTCCGGTGTTCAGGGTCAACTGGTTCGTGATCTTCCATTCATCGGACGCGTAGGTGCTGAGCAGGAAGCCAAGTTTGGAACTGGAGTCGTTGAATGTCGTGGTCTGCAGCGGTGCCAGCGAGTCGCCCGCGCCATCTACCAGAATTGCCGTCGATGTATTGCTGACCAGCGACTTTTCTCCGCTAACCTGAAATCCGAAACGCAGCGTATGTGCATCCGACCAGCGATAGGCGTTGTCGGATGCAATGCCGGTTGTTTGGCTGCGGCGATACACATCCGACGCCACGCCGTTGAATGCGAGATCGCCCATCGGGTCCGGCGTAAAATGCAACGTGCTGTAGCGGGTAAATGCGGACAGCTGCATGTCGAAGCCGTTGATCGACCGCTGATAGGCCAGCACGCCGAACTGGTTGTTTTCGGTCTGCCGTTCGTTGAGGTTGGCGGAATCGAAAGCATAGGGGACAAAAGGATTGCCATTGCCGTTCAGTCCGGCCTGTCCGGGATTATTCGGAATTTGATAAGCGCTGGTCGATGTGCCGCCGATGAACACGATGCGTGAGAAATCGTCGAGCCGGGTCGATACATAGGCAAAGCCCTTGCCTTGATCGGTGTGATCGTGGATCGCGTTCCGGCTCGATGTTGGATTTTCAATTCCGAGGTTGCTGCCGAAGTAGCGGCCCGAGAAAAAATACTGCGTGTTTCCGGCAGTCCCGCCATATTCGAAGCTCGGCGTGATCGTGCGGTGGCTGCCGCCATAGATTCCGACGCTGCCGCTGTTGTTGAAGGCGTCGGTGCGCGTCGTGATGTCGACCACGCCGGCGGTTCGCAGTCCGTACTGAGCGGGCAGCGCGCCGGTCAGCAACGATATGTTGCCGACAATGCCGGTGTCCAGAAACTGGCCGAAGCCGCCGACGCCATCCGGCAATGCAATGCCGTTGATCCGGTATTGCACATTGGCGTGTTCGTTACGCACATGCAGTTCGCCCGCTGCGGCGGAATCCTGCGATACGCCGGGGAACTGCAGGAGCACCTTGTCAAGCGTCGCTTCGGTGCCTTGCGGCATCGCCCGAATGGCCTCGCGGCTGAGGGTGGTGGAAGTTGCACCCGTCGGCGCGGCGATGCGCGCCCGCGCTGCATCGAGTTGCTCGTTCAGATTTGCCGTGACTTGTTCGCTGGACGGCGAAGGTTCGGTGTGGATGACGACACGCGCGCGGCGGCGCTCTGCGTCGGGATCGCGGCGCGGAACCGTCACGTTGATTTCGGGAAGCGCCTGTTCGGCAGAAACGCCGGTTGCAACGGGTGCGGAAGGCGCTGGAGCAGCCGTCGCCGGAGGCGAAGACGATGGCGGCGAGTTGGCGTCCTGCGAGAAAGCAACATTACTGAGAGTGGAAAGCAAAATTAGCGAACAGCTTCCAAGAAGAAGCGCGCGCATTTCATTGAGGTCGTGCATGTTCGTATTCCTGACGCCATCAGGTCCGCCTCATCGAGGGTGTTGGACTTTCGATGGCTTCTCGCCAAACAAGACGAGTCGTTTCCGGAATAATCTTTACGGCTTGCGCACAATATGTGCGGTGGGCTTTGAGATCGTGAGGATACCGGTGTCAGGAGAGGGGTGGCGCGCGAGACTGGAAGCCGAGCGGATGCGTGGCTGCGCTGCTCGCAACGGAGATGAGGAGACCATCCGGCGCGGTTGTCTCCAGCGGCAGCGGCAGCACAGGCGGGACTGAATCGATCAGCGCGTTGGCAAGCGCGACCGTGGCGCAGATCGCGCAAAGATCCCGGCGGCCATCGGTGTCGCCACCATTGTCTCGCGAAGGGGGCGAGGCCTGATCCGAGATCGTCGTCTTGCCGGCGAAGGCGCGGTCATGGTGGATGTGGCCGAATGATAGGCCGAGCTGCAGCGCCAGCGCGAACAGCGCCAGCATCGTCAGTTTTTTTGCCCGTGATCTGAGCCAGTTCATCGAAGACAACGCCCCACATCCATTTGGCCGGATGTCCGGTTCCAAATGTTATAATATAACATCGCCGGTCCCAAGCAGGGTGTCAATACGGAGCAACCGTTTCCAACGCTATCGTGGCTTACCGCCCCTCGCGCAGCCAAGTCGATGCGAATGCGCCGAGCAGCAACAGCAGCCCGATCAGCCCCGCGAAAATCGGCAGCACACCGATGCCGCGCACCACGCTGACGTCGCGCATCTTCATGCCGAGCCAGCCTTCGCCGCGAAACACCGACGATGCCCGCACGGAAAGAATGCGCGGCAGGTCGATGCCGCCATTGTCCGCGATGCGCCGCGCGTCGCCGCCGGTCGCCTGCAGCAGCGGCTTCAATGTTTCGGTGGTCGATGTGACTTCCGAGAATTCCTTCGGGTTGATCGGGCCGACATTGATGAGCGCCTTCAGCGTGCCGTCGGTGGCCTGCCATAACCCAAGCTCGTCCGCATTTGTGGCCGCGCGCCACTCGCCGGTTTCACTCGACGCGAGATTGAGTTGCCGTGTCGCGCCGGATGGCGAGGTCACGGTGACGGGCGACGCGGTGTCGGACATGGTCTGCCGCACCACGACGAGATCGCGGCCTTCGATTTTCAGCCGCAGCGCTTCCTCGTCGAGATCGGGCTGTTTCATCAGCCAGTGCGAAATCCGCCGCAGCAGATCGAGATGCGGGCCGCCGCCTTCATAGCCGCGCGCCCACAGCCAGATCTGATCGGACAGCAGCATCGCCACCCGGCCTTCGCCTTGCCGCGACAGCAGCAAGAGCGGTTTGCCGTCGGGACCTTCCATGACGGGAGGATTCACGGGATTGCGGGTATCGACGAGACGGAAGAACCGGCTCCAGTGCGGCGGCTCGGAAGCCGAGCCTTCAAGGCCGCGCGTGACGGGATGGCGCTTGCCGGCGTCGCTCAGTCGCGCCGTGAACGCCTGTTCCAAGACGCCGACCGGCTCGGCCGGCAACACTGCATCGAGCGGCGTGCGCCAGATGCTGGTGGGACTTGCGTAATCGGGACCGGCCGAGACAAGAACCGCGCCGCCATTGCGCACATAGCGCGCGATGTTGTCGAAGTACGAGATCGGCAGCACGCCCTGTCGGGCGTAACGGTCGAAGATGATGAGTTGAAATTCGTTGATCTTCTGCTGGAACAACTCACGGGTCGGAAACGCGATCAGCGACAATTCGTTGATCGGCGTGCCGTCCTGCTTTTCCGGCGGACGCAAAATCGTGAAGTGAACCAGATCGACGCTGGGATCTGACTTCAGGAGGTTGCGCCAAGTGCGTTCACCGGCATGCGGCTCACCGGACACCAGCAACACCCGCAGCTTGTCGCGCACGCCGTCGATCGACACCACCGCGCGGTTATTCACGGGTGTCAGTTCGCCTTCGAGCGTCGAGGCTTCGATCTCGACGATATTCGGGCCGGCATGCGGAATGTCGAGCGTGACGCTGACCTGTTCGCCGCTCCTCACCGCTCGCTCGCTGAGAACATCGCCGTCGCGGCGCACGGTCACGCGCGCGGATTCGCCGGTGACACCCTGATCGTCGAGACGATAGGTGATGGTTTGAGATTGGCCGACGATGCCGAAGCGAGGGGCCGCCACAATGGCGATGCGGCGGTCGCGCTCATCGCTGCAGCCCGTGATGAGCGCATGAATAGGCGCGCTGAAACCCATAGCAGCGGCATTCGCCGGAATGTCATGCACGCGCCCGTCGGTGATGAGAAACGCCCCGGCAACGCGATCCGTCGGCACATCCGACAGCGCCGAGGTGACGGCGGAGAATAATTTCGTGCCGTCGGTCTCGCCATCGGATTGTCCCGCCTCGACGACGCGCACCTCAAGACCCTTGATGTCCTTGAGCTTGGCGACCAGCGCGTCACGCGCCTCGTTCGTCTCGCGGGTGCGATCGCCGAAATTCTGGCTCGGACTTCTGTCGACGACGACGGCTGCGACCGATGTCAGCGGTTCGCGTTCTTCGCGCGTGAACGACGGATTGGCGAGTGCGAGCAAAATCAGCGCCAGCGCAGCGACGCGGATGGCGCCGCCGCGCGCGCGCGCCACCAGCAGCACGGTGGCGATGACAACAATCGCGGCGAGCGCAAGCCACAGCGCAAGAATCGGAACGAGGGGCGCGAACGCGATACCGTATTGCATCTTATTGCCCCAACCGCTCGATGAGAGCAGGTGCATGAACCTGATCGGCCTTGTAGTTGCCGGTCAGCGTATACATCACGATGTTGACCCCGGCGCGAAAGGCGAACTCGCGCTGGCGCGGTTCGCCGGGCGTCAGCGGCAGCATCGGTTGTCCGTCGGCGCGCATCGCCCATGCGCCTGCGAGATCGTTCGACGTGATGATGATCGGTGAGACGCCGTCGCCGCCACGCACCGGCCGTTCCGCATTGTCTTCGTCTTCGTCGCGCGGCAACGTCTCGACCCAAGTCTGTCCCGAGTTGAAGCGGCCTGGAAAATCGCGCAGCAGATAAAACGTCTTCGTCAGCACATGTTCGCGCGGCACGGGCTCAAGCTCGGGGATGTCGAGCGACGACAGAATATTGCGCAGCGTCAGCATGCCGGGTGTTTGAGATTCGCCGCCCGGACCGGCTGGAGCTTCAATGGCGTCGCGGGTGTCGAACAACACCGTGCCGCCTTGTTTCATATAGGCGTCGAGTTTGTTGATCGCGTCTTGCGGAGGCTTCGGCGCGCCGGAAATCACCGGCCAGTAAATCAGCGGGAAGAATGCCAACTCGTCGCGTGCGGGATCGACAGCAATAGGTTCGCCCGCCTCAAGCGCGGTGCGTTGCGCGAGGAACAATGTCAGTCCCGACATTCCCGCCTTGACGATGGAATCTACGTCGGCATTGCCGGTGACAACGTAAGCGAGGCGCGTTTGCGCCACCGCCTTGATGGCGAAGTCGTCGCTGGCCGAAGGTGCTACGGCCTTCGCGGCGGGTTTGGTGGATTGGGCCAAAACAGGCGAGGGGACTGCAACGACTGACGACAGCGCAAATGTCAGCGCGATAGCCGCCGCGACGCTGCGCCGTCTCAGCAGCGCGGCAAGACCTCCGCCGAGAATGGCAACGATGACGGCATCGGCGAGAAATAATATCAACGCCGTCGACAGCAGAATGCCTCGCAGGTCGCGCGGCTCGGAATTGGTGTAGGTCGCGCGGCGCGCCTTTAACGCAGTTGTGTCGAGCGGTGCGAGACGATCCGCAGCCGCAAGCGTGTTGACCGCGAGCGGCCCGTCGGCAGGTCCGTAAAATCCGGGCGGGTGATCGAGCGTGGCGCGGTCGCGAAAGTCTGCGCGGATCGGTTTTGCGGTCGAGGGCGGCGGAGCGAAGGCGCCGAAACCATCCAGCATGCGGACCGGCGCAACAGTTTCCGTCGTCGCATCGGCAGTGACGCCTGCGCCTTCTTTTGCTGTGTAGCCGGACATATCGACGACTCGCCGCAGCATTTCGACAAAGGTGCCAGACAACGGCAAATTCGACCAGCGCATATCGGCGCTGACGTGAAACAGGGCGACAATCCCCTTGTTGCGATGCTCGCCCGTCACCAGCGGCGTGCCGTCGGCGAGCGAGGCCCAGCTTCGCGACGCCAATGCGGGATCGGGTTCGGCCAGCACCTGACGCGTCACCGAAATCTCTTTCGGCACCGGAAGGCCTGCAAACGGCCCATCGGCAGCAAAGGCCGCCAGCGGCTGCGGCTTTTCCCATGTGAGTGTGCCGCCGAGACTGCGTCCGCCACGGCGCAACCTCACCGGCACCAGATCGTCGTCGCCTGCGGCGAGACGCGGTCCGGCGAAACGAACGAGAACGCCGCCCTGATCGATCCATGTATTGAGACGGTCGCGAATTTCAGGCGACAGCGTGCCGACATCGGCGAGCACGATCATGGGCAGTTTCTGATCGAGAAACTGTCCGATGCCGATTGCGGGTGAGCCGCGTTCGGCCAGCCGCACGTCGGCGAATGGTGCCAGCGCGCGGGTAAGATAAAATGTCGAGGCCAGCAATGGCTGCGCGGTATCGTTGGTCGCACCCGTCACGATGCCGACGGCGCGCCGTCGCCAGCGCTTGTCGAGCAACTGAACGGCGCCTGCCGAACGCTCACCCGTAATATCAAGACGCGCGATATCGTTGCGCAGTTCGACAGGCAGGTCAAAACTCGCCTCGGTCTCGCGGTCCTGCAAGCCGAATGAGAAATTCGCTTCCCCGATGGGCGAACCCTTCTGGTCGAGCGCGCGCACGATGCCGATGTCGGATGTGCCGCTGCCGGCGCGAAGCACCTTCAGGGACATTTTGGCGGCGGCATTCTCGGCTGCGGCGAGGGCGTGCGCCGGAGGCGTGCCGCCCTCGACAATAGTGAGCGGGCGATCGCCTATCGCCTTGGCAAGAGACTCGACGAATTCACTGCCGCGTCCCGTGTCGACGCCGTCGCTCAACCATACAATGTCGGTGTCACTTGTCGCTGCGAGAAATCTTGCGAGCAGCGGCAAAGCCTCGACACGCTCGACCGCATAGGGTTTCGGCGCAAGCTGACGCAGTGCGACGCGCGCCGTGCCCGCCGGCATCAGCGTGATGTCCTTTGTTGTCTCCGACAGCGGCACAATCGCGATCGCGCGGCGGTCGGAGTCTGCACTCGAAATCAGCTCGTCCGCTGCCTTGACGCGCGCATCCCAGCTCGCGGCCGCACTCCAGCCGTCGTCGAGCAGCAACACCAGCGGTCCGTTGGCGCGGCCGACACCCTCGGCCGGATTCCAGATCGGGCCTGCGGCGGCGAAAATCACCAGTGCGGCGGCAAGCAGGCGCAGCGCGGTCAGCCACCAGGGCGTGCGCGACGGCGTTTCTTCCTTCGGCGCAATGTCGAGCAGCAAACGTGTCGGCGGAAAATCGATGCGCTTCGGGCTTGGCGGCATGACGCGCAGCAGCCACCACAGCGCGGGAAGACTGAGCAGACCAATCAGAAGCAATGGTTCGGCGAATGCGAGCGGCAGGCCACCGATCATGTGGACTTTCCGGCGTTCGCTCGCGCAGAGTGGCGATTGTTGAGGACCGCATGCGCGCCGGCACCCATTCGGGCGTGAATCGCGAACAACAAGTCGGTCGGCCCTTTGTCGGTCCGATGCACCGTAAAGCTCCAGCCGAACTGCTCCGCCTCGGCGCGCAGTGCTGCCCGATGGTTGGCGACGAGTGCCTGATAGTCCGCCCGCCATGTCTCGGCGCGTCCGGCCGTGACGCTGCCAAGACCTTCGGAGTCGACAAACTCGACCCGGCCTGAATAAGGAAAACTTTCTTCTGCAGGATCGACGACTTGCACGACGTGGCCGCGCGCGCCGTTTGCGGCGAGCTGTCCGATCGCCTTGCGAAATTCCGCGACCGGGCTCCACAGATCGGACAGCAGCAAGACTTCCGAGAATGCCGCCGGCGCAAAATTCGGCGGCAGGCTTGGCCGCTCACTGAGATCATGCACGATCTCTTGTGCCATCGTCTCGATGACCTTGCGGTTTGCGGTCGGACGCATCAGTCCGGGAATTCCAACGCGCTCACCGCCCTGCACCAGAACTTCGGCCAGCGCGAAGGATACGACCAGGGCGCGGTCCAGCTTGCTCCATTCGGCGAGACGAGACTGAAAATCCATCGACGGCGAGCGGTCGATCCACAGCCAGATCGTGTGCGACGATTCCCACTCGCGCTCGCGGACATAAAGGTGATCGTCGCGTGCGGAGCGCCGCCAATCCACATTGTGCGAGGCCTCACCCGAGACGAACCGCCGGTACTGCCAGAAATTTTCGCCAGTCCCCGCGCGTCGTCGTCCGTGCAGCCCGTGAATCACAGTCGCAGCGACGCGACGCGCCTCAAGGATCAGCCGAGGCAGACGCGCGGCCAGCTTGCGGCTTTTGCCGACCGCTGCCCGAACGGCGTTATCCTGCGATGTGTTGACGCGCGGCTGCGGCATTGCCTATCCGATCCGCGCCTTGATTTTGGAAATCACATTGCCGATGGTTTCACCTTCGGCACGCGCGGCGAACGTCAATGCCATGCGGTGTTTCAAAATCGGCTCGGCCAGATCCAGCACGTCGTCGATCGACGGCGCGAGACGTCCATCGAGCAGCGCGCGGGCGCGCACCGCAAGCATCAGCGACTGACTCGCGCGCGGCCCCGGTCCCCAGGCGATCAGCTTGCCGGTGTCGCCGCCTTCATCGCCGGGTCGAGCAGAGCGCACCAGAGACAGAATGGCTTCGACAACCGAGTCGCCGACCGGCAGACGCCGCACAAGGCGTTGCGCCGTAATGAGCGTGTCGGCGGTCATCGCGGCTTTCGCAGTGGTCTGTTCCGCGCCGGTGGTCTCGAACAGGATGCGTCGCTCGGCGTCGCGATCCGGATATTCGACATCGATCTCCATCAGGAAGCGGTCGAGCTGCGCTTCGGGCAGCGGATAGGTGCCTTCCTGCTCCAGCGGATTTTGGGTGGCGAGAACGTGAAACGGCTTCGGCAGGTCGTGCCGCGCGCCGGCCACCGTGATGTGCTGCTCCTGCATCGCCTGCAGCAAAGCTGACTGCGTGCGCGGGGAGGCACGGTTGATTTCATCCGCCATCAGGAGTTGCGCGAACACCGGCCCCGCGATGAAACGAAAAGAGCGTTTTCCGGCAGCGGATTCATCCAGCACTTCGGCGCCGAGAATATCTGACGGCATCAAATCGGGCGTGAACTGCACGCGCTTGGCGTCGAGGCCAAGCGTGATTCCTAACGTCTCGACCAGTTTGGTTTTGGCCAGACCCGGCACGCCGATCAGCAGCGCATGTCCGCCGGATAATATCGTCACCAGCGCGTTTTCCACCACGCGCTGCTGGCCGAAGATCACGGTCGAGATCGCCTCGCGGGCGGCGCGAATGTTGCCCGATATCTGTTCGGCGGACCGAACGATCACGTCCTCGAGTTTTTCGACACTGTCGCTGCCGGCCATACGGTCGCTCCTTGCATGCGCGCTCTTATTCGCGCTCAATTTTGCGGATGATTCCCGCAACATGAATTGCGTCCGGCCATGCTAAACTCTTGCAAAGGCCAAGTATTCCGCAATGTCTTCACCATCCCCATCTTAACGTTGGAAGGGGTTGGGGCCGATCACGTTGTGGCGAGTTATTCGCAGCGGTTTTACGGCGAATTTCGTCGTTAATTTCTTCGTTCCAGACTTGAACCAATCGTGCCAAACAACCGCAGCAGCGTCAGGGTAAAGAATGGCGAACCAAGGGCAAAAACAGCAGGACAATCCGGCGCAGCGCCTCGATAGCCTGACCCAGGCCGCGCGCGGGGCTGCGGCAAAAGGTCTGCCGCCGGTTCATTTGTGGAATCCGCCGTTCTGCGGCGATCTCGACATGCGGATCGCGACCGATGGTACATGGTTCTATCTCGGCACGCCGATTGGCCGGCCCGCGCTGGTCAGGCTGTTTTCCACCGTGCTGAAACGCGAGGACGGGAAGTATTTTCTGGTCACGCCGGTCGAGAAAGTCGGCATCCGCGTCGACGACGTGCCTTTCATGGCGGTTGAAATGTCCGGAGAGGGCGAAGGCGCCGCGCGCAAACTGAACTTCCGCACCAATGTCGATGATTGGGTGCCTTGCAACGCCGACCAT
>JAYVYQ010000172.1:0-8750 GCA_043784125.1 Afipia sp. | reverse complement strand
GACCGAGCAGCGTCTGCACGATACGCAAATCCGCGCCGTTGTGCAGCAGGTGAGACGCGAAGGCGTGGCGCAGCACATGCGGGCTGACGAGACGCGCCTCAAGCCCGGCGGCTGCCGCAAGCTCCTTGAGGTCGCGCGCGAAATGTTGCCGCGTCAGATGGCCGCTTTCGCCCGATGAGGGAAACAGCCATTTCGATTGCGGAGATTTATTTTTGTCTTTGCCGGCGGCGTCGAGTGCCGCGAGATAGTCCGCCATCGCGCGCTTCGATGTCTCGTTGAGCGGCACTAGACGTTCTTTATTGCCCTTGCCACGCACCACGATCATGCGCGCGTCGCGGCGTGCAGCCGACAGCGGAAGCGCTACCAGTTCGGAGACACGCAATCCGGTCGCGTACAGAATTTCCAGTAGACATGATAATCGCAGCGCGCGCACTTTTTGCGGCACCGACTGGTCCGCCGCATCCGCCAGCGATTTCGCCTGCGTCAGCAGCCGATCGACGTCTTGAATTGAAAGAACTTTCGGCAGGCTTCGCCCGCGTTTTGGGCCGGTGAGAATGGCTGCGGGATCGTCTTCACGCATGCGTTCGTTGAGCAGGAAACGAAACAGATGCCGCAGCGAGGAAATCTTGCGTGCCACGCTCGACGATTTGAATCCGCGCGTCTCCAGATCGGCGAGATAATCGCGCAGCGTCTGCGTCGTGGCCGCAAGAAACGTCACCTTGCTGCGCGCGAGAAAATCCGAGAGATCGTCGAGGTCGCCCCGATAGGCCTGCAGGGTATTGTCGCCCGCGCCCTGCTCGGCGGCGAGCATGTCGAGAAACAGGTTCGTCAGTTTGGCGTCGGATGCTTTGTCGCGCGCCATGTTCTGTGAGCCGTTACTTCTTCAGGAATTTGTCGGGTGGCACGCTGATCGTCATTTCGCGTGGCTTCGGAGTGACGAAATTCGCCAGCGCGTACATGCCGCCATAGATCACGCCGCCGATAACGGCGACGACGGTCAGGAAGCGAAACAGGCTGGGCATCGGTGTGGGCCTAGTTGGAAGATCATCCCGGACGCGAGTTAACCAATCGGGCGTTCCGTCCAAGGAATCAACATGTTCGCGGCGTTTCGGCAAGAGACTCTGGCGATTGAGGCGTCTGAAGTAGTATAGGTGAGCCGATGACCGAAATCGCCGCCAAACACCATCAAAGCACCGCCCCCGAGGCCGCCATCGTGGCCGCCCTCGGCTCGCGCAGCATCGTGCTTGTAGGCATGATGGGCGCCGGAAAATCGACCGTCGGGCGCAGGCTCGCGGCGCGGCTGCATATCCCGTTTCTCGATGCTGACCACGAGATCGAGGCGGCGCATGCCGGCATGACGATTGCCGAAATTTTTGCCGCGCATGGCGAGCCGTATTTTCGCGACGGCGAAGCGCGTGTGATTGCGCGGCTGCTGGAAAGCGGATCAAGCGTGCTGGCGACCGGCGGCGGTGCCTTCATGCGCGAGGAAACCCGCGACCGGATTCGCCACAAGGGTGTCTCGATCTGGCTCGATGTCGAAGGCGACGTCATTCTGCGGCGTGTCAAGCGCCGCGCGGATCGTCCGCTGCTGCAGACCGCCGATCCGGCGGCGACGATTGAAAAATTGATTGCCGAGCGCAGCCCGATTTACCGTCAGGCCGATATCACCATCGCGTCGCGCGATGTCGTTCACGAGAAAATCGTCGATGAATGTGTCGATGCCCTTCACGCTCATTTGGGGACGCAGGCGGATCAATGACGGCGCCGATCAAGAATTCCAATCCGGTGATTGTCGATGTTGCCTTGGGCGAACGTGCCTACGACATCGTGATCGGCCGCGACGTGCTGGCTTCATTGGGCGAACGCATCAAGACCCTTCGTCCGGGTGCCCGCACCGCCATCGTCACCGACAAAACTGTTGCGAAGCGTTGGCTGGAAAAAACCGAAGTCACGTTGAAGGCGGCGGGGATCGAATCCTCGCGCATCGTCGTCGGTGAAGGCGAAGCGTCCAAAAGCTACGGGGTGCTGCAGGAGGTTTGCGAAGGGCTCATCGCAGCCAAGATCGAGCGTAATGATTTGGTCATCGCACTCGGCGGCGGCGTGATCGGCGATCTCGCGGGTTTCGCGGCATCCATCGTGCGGCGCGGCGTCGATTTCGTACAGGTGCCGACATCTTTATTGGCGCAGGTCGACTCGTCGGTGGGCGGCAAGACCGGAATCAATTCGCCGCACGGCAAGAATCTGATCGGCGCGTTTCATCAGCCGGTGCTGGTGGTTGCCGATACATCCGTGCTCGACACGCTGTCGCCGCGCCAGTTTCGTAGCGGTTACGCGGAAGTCGCCAAATACGGCGTGCTCGGCGATGAAGCCTTCTTCGCGTGGCTGGAAGCCAATCACTCCGAGATATTTTCCGGCGGGGCGGCGCGTGAGCATGCGATTGCCACAAGCTGTCGCGCCAAGGCGGCGATTGTTTCGCGCGACGAACGCGAGACCGGCGAACGCGCGCTGCTCAATCTCGGCCACACCTTCGGCCACGCGTTAGAGGCCGCAACCGGATTTTCGGATCGGCTGTTTCACGGCGAAGGCGTCTCGGTCGGCATGGTGCTGGCTGCGGAATTCTCCGCGCATCTGAAAATGATTGCGCCCTCGGATGCCGAACGCGTGCAGCGTCATTTGGCATCTGTCGGTTTGCCGACGCATTTGCAGGACATTGCGGGCTTTCAGCAGGAGGGCCTCGGCGATGCCGATGCGCTGATGACGCTGATGGCGCAGGACAAGAAAGTCAAACGAGGTCGACTGACGTTCATTTTTCTCGAAAAGATCGGCAAAGCGGTCATCGCCAACGATGTCGATGCACCGACGGTTCGCAATTTCATCGCCGACAAGCTTGCACACAAACCGGGTCGATAGAACCTCATGCATTGGTTTGACTTCGCTATCGTTATTGCCTGTCTGTTCGTATCGGCGTTCTTCTCGGCGAGCGAAACGGCGCTCACTGCGTCGTCGCGCGCCAGCATGCTGCGGTTGCAAAAACAAGGCAGCAAGCAAGCCGGCGTCGTGGCCTATCTGCTGAATGCCCGCGAGCGCATGATCGGCGCGCTGCTGCTCGGCAACAACATCGCGAATATCGGCGCGTCCGCATTGGCGACGGGATTGTTCACCGCATGGTTCGGCGAGGTCGGCGTGTTGTACGCAACCGCCGTCATGACGGTGCTGGTGGTGATTTTCGCCGAGGTGCTGCCCAAGACGATTGCGATCAATGCGCCGGACCGGCTTTCGCTTGTGGTCGCGCGGCCGATGAAATTTCTCGTGATCCTGCTCAGTCCGGTGCTGAACGTCATCGAGGTCATCATTCGCGCGCTGCTGACGATCTTGCGAATTCCGATTGGGGCCAACCAGCCGATATTGTCGCCGACCGAACGGCTGCGCGGGGCCGTCGATCTCATCCATCACGAGGGCGGCGTCGAGAAGCACGATCGCGACATGCTGGGCGGCCTGCTCGATCTCAACGATCTGCAGGTCTCCGATGTGATGGTCCATCGCACCGAGATGGTGATGATCAATGCCGATCTGCCGGCCGATGAACTGGTGCGCGAAGTGCTTGCGACTGAATATACCCGCATCCCGTTGTGGCGCGACAAGCCGGAGAACATCGTCGGCGTTCTTCACGCCAAGGATTTGCTGCGCGCGATTCGCGTTGCCGATGGCGACATCTCCAACGTCGATGTGAGCGCGATTGCGCTGCCGCCGTGGTTCGTGCCGGAGATGCGTCCTTTGTCCGAACAGCTCAAGGCGTTCCGCCGCCGCAAGACGCACTTCGCGCTGGTGGTCGACGAATACGGCGAAGTCGAAGGCATGGTGACGCTGGAGGATATTCTGGAGGAGATCGTCGGCGATATTTCCGACGAACACGATGTCGAGGTGGCGGGCGTGCGCGCGCAACCGGACGGTTCGGTGGTGGTCGATGGGTCAGTGCCGATCCGCGATCTCAACCGCGCGATGGACTGGCATCTGCCGGACGAGGAGGCGACGACGGTCGCGGGGCTGGTGATTCACGAGGCGCGCTCGATTCCCGACCGTGGCCAGAATTTCACGTTTCACGGTTTCCGGTTTCGCGTGCTCAAGCGTGAGCGCAACCGCATCACGGCGCTGCGTATCGTGCCGTTGCCGCGCGAGGTGGAAACATCTGGGAAAAAACCACGTGCCGGGACCGCGTTCTAGCTATCGCGGTGTCAGTGCTTGCACGCTTCGGCCGCCGGCGGGCGGCGATTATCTTCGCCGGGCGCGTAAGTGTGGAGCGCCAGCGCGTGAACCGGGCCTGCAAGTTCGGGCGCCAGAAGCGTATTTATCATGCGGTGGCGGTCGATCCGGCTCTTCCCATCGAAGGCTTTTGACACGATATAGACCCTGAAATGCGTCTCGCCGCCCGGCCTGTGGCCCGCGTGGCCCTCATGCAGATGGGATTCGTCCACCACATCGAGGCTTTCGGGAACGAAAGCTTCACTCAATTTTTTTATGATCTGATCTTTAGCTGTCATGATCTGCGCAATATCGCGCGTTATCCGTTCAGGTCAATGACCGTTTCAATTGCGATTCACCGTCGTGGCGATGTATACTCCGCGACCGCGAAAAATTTGCGGCAAGATCTGAAACTGACCTAAAATGAACAAGGCGTTGTCATAGTCATCATGGCCATCGACTCATCCAAATTCTTCGACAGCATCCGCATCAAGTCCAACAAGCTGAGCGCCAAGCAGCAGGCTGCTGCGCGCGAAGAAGCGATCATGTGCGAGGCTCCCGGCTGCAAGAACAAGGGCGGTCATCGTGCGCCCAAGGCGCGCGGCAATGAGCGGGAATACTGGCATTTCTGCCTCAACCACGTTCGCGAATACAATCAGGGCTACAATTTCTTTCAGGGCATGGCCCCCGACGCGGTCGCCAGCTACCAGAAGGACGCGCTGACCGGACATCGCCCGACTTGGACGATGGGCGCGAACGGCGACGCCAAAGGTAAAAAGGGTAAAGCCACGCTCGACATCGACGGCGCGACCGATCCGTTCAAGATGTTCGACGAGATGAACGGCCGCAATCGCTGGCGTGTCAATTCGAGCGCGAAAGCCGAACCGAAGCCCGAGACGCGCAAGATTTTCAACGCCGAGAAAAAAGCCCTGATCGTGATGGGTCTTGGTCCCGATGCGACGCTCGAGACCGTGAAGGCGAAATACAAGATGCTGGTGAAGCAGCATCATCCGGATGCGAACGGCGGCGACCGCTCCACCGAGGATCGTCTGATCGAAATCATTAAGGCGTATAATTATCTCAAGACCGTGGTGCGCGGCGCTTAAGTTGCGGCTGAATTTTCAGCCTTGAATTATTTCGCGTGAATATCCGCACCCGCACCCGCAACCTGACGCGCCTTGCGCCAATGATAGATCGCCCATGAGATCGCGCCGATTGCGATGATCCCACCGACCAGCGGCCAGCCGTAATGCTTCACTTTCGCGCCCCATTGCTCGACGGCTGAGGCCGCAAGTACGCCGGGCAACACCATCGCGGGTGCCCACAGCCCGACGGCGAGAATATTCACCGCAAAGAATTTCGGCGGCGGCATGCTCAATGCGCCCGCCGTGATCGGCACAAAGGCGCGTACCGGCGGCACGAAGCGCGCGAAAAACACCGCAAGCGTTCCGTATTTGTGGAAAAAGTTTTTGCTGTCCTCGACCAGGTTCGGATATTTCGACATCGGCCAGGTGTGAAGCACACTTTCCTTCGAGCGATAGCCGACCAGATAGGCGAGACCGTCGCCGATCACCGCGCCGAGAAATGCGGCGGCCAGCACCGGCACAAGTTTCAGATTGCCGCTCGGCACCAGTGCGCTCAACGCCAGAATGACGGTCGAGCCGGGGATGATCGAACCAAATATGGGGATCGCTTCAAACAGCGCTGCAAGGAAGATCGCTGTGTAGGCCGACAGCGCATGCAGCGACACGAAGTCGATCAGCTCATTGAGATAAGTGTGCACGAACCGTCCAATGCATTGATGCCAGACTGCAAAGTATAGCGGGGAATGGATCGCCGCCAGCCAGCCGTGATCACCGGTCTGTTCACACGCTATCGCAGGGCAGCCCTACCAAACTGCGGAAAATGGCTTATCTGCATGATAACGTGACGGAACTTTCATTGTCGCGCGGGCTTCTGCCGCCCGCATCCGTCTGCTAGGTTGCGCTTCGTATCCCCAACCGCAGCAAGCGCATGTCTTGTTCAAACGTCTGGTGCCGGGAACGCCCGGAACCACGGAGGATTGATGACCGCCGCCATGACCACATCGCAGGAACCCGCTGGCCTCCCGGACATGAAGGTGTCGGTGCGTCAGGTCTTCGGGATCGACAGCGATCTTGAAGTTCCAGCCTATTCGAACGGCGATCCGCATGTGCCCGACATCGATTCGGATTACCGTTTCGACCGCACCACCACGCTCGCCATTCTGGCAGGCTTTGCGAAAAATCGCCGCGTCATGGTCACGGGTTATCACGGCACCGGCAAGTCGACCCACATCGAACAGGTCGCGGCGCGGCTGAACTGGCCCTGCGTGCGCGTCAATCTCGACAGCCACATCAGCCGCATCGATCTGGTCGGCAAGGATTCCATCGTGGTGCGCGACGGCAAGCAAATTACCGAATTCCGCGACGGCATTCTGCCGTGGGCGCTTCAGCACAATATCGCGCTGGTGTTCGACGAATACGATGCCGGCCGTCCGGACGTGATGTTCGTGATTCAGCGCGTGCTTGAAGTGTCGGGCCGCTTCACGCTGCTCGACCAGAACAAGGTCATCAAGCCGCATCCGGCGTTTCGTCTGTTCTCGACCGCCAACACGATCGGTCTTGGCGATACGTCGGGTCTCTATCACGGCACGCAGCAGATCAATCAGGGCCAGATGGACCGCTGGTCGATCGTCACCACGCTGAATTATCTGCCGCACGACGAGGAAGTCGAAATCGTGCTGGCGAAGGCGAAGCACTATCGCACCGATCAGGGTCGCGACATCGTCAACAAGATGGTGCGGCTTGCGGATTTGACTCGTAACGCATTCGCTAATGGAGATCTCTCCACCGTGATGTCGCCGCGTACCGTCATCACTTGGGCGGAAAACGCCGAGATTTTCGGCGAGATCGGTTTTGCGTTCCGCGTCACCTTCCTCAACAAATGCGACGAGCTTGAACGGCCATTGGTCGCCGAGTTCTATCAGCGCTGCTTCAATGCCGAATTGCCGGAGAGTGCGGTGAATGTGGCGCTGAGCTGATCGGGGACGAACCAATGGACGTACAAATCGAGACAACTTACGGCGCGACAAAGAAATTCGTTGCCGCCGGTCTCGAAGGCTTCAATCGAACACATCAGACCGCGACTCCGCCGAAATCATTCGCAGTTACCGCCAAAGAAAAAAAAGTCGCGCGCGGAGGCTTGATCGCCGAAGGCGTCGGGAAATGGATGGTTGTCACGCTTTTGTGGGTTGAGGACGGATTTCGCGGGCGCGGATTTGGCACCTCCCTGCTTCGCGCTGCGGAGGTTGAAGCAAAGCGAAGAGGCGCAACGGGCTTGTTGGTCGATACTTATTCGTTTCAGGCGCCGGCCTTTTACAAGAAGCACGGTTATCAAGCGTATGGCCAGGTCGACGGCTTCCCCGAGCTGGGAATGACATGGTTCCGATTCAAGAAGGCGCTATGACCACATCGAACATCAAGTTCAAGACCGGATCGAAGGAATCGCCGACCGAGCCGTTCAAGCGCGCGGTGACGTCGTGCCTGCGCGCGATTGCCAAGCAGCCCGAACTTGAAGTGACGTTCGCGGCTGAGCGTCCGGGATTGTCTCCCGGCAAGGCGCGGTTGCCTGAGCCCGCGCGCAAACTCACGCGCAAGGACGCCGCCATCGTGCGCGGCCATGCGGACTCGATAGCGCTGCACATTGCTTGTCACGACGCGAAAATCCATCGCAAGCTGATGCCGGGAAACCCGCAGGCGCGCGGCGTGTTCGAGGCGGTCGAGCAGGCCCGTGTCGAGGCGATCGGCTCGCGGCGGATGGCGGGGGTTGCGAAGAATCTCACCGCGATGCTCGACGACCACTTTCATCGCGGCAAATATGACGAGATCACCGATCGCGCCGACGCGCCGCTGTCGGACGCGCTGGCAATGCTGGTGCGCGAGCGCCTGACCGGCATGGCGCCGCCTGCGGCCGCCAAGAAGATGGTGGACCTCTGGCGCCCGGCACTGGAAGACAAGATCGGCGCCCGGCTCGATCAGTTGAGCCGCGTCACCGAGGACCAGGCCAAGTTCGGCGATCTCGTGCACGATCTGTTGTCGGCGCTCGACCTCGGCGACGACCGCAATGCCGACGCCGATGACGACGAGAACGACGACGAAAATCAGGACGGCGAGAACGATCAGTCCGGGGCCGAAGGTTCGCCTGACTCGGACGCCGCGCAGGAAATGAGCGCCGATCAGGCGCAGGCCTCCACCGACGAGATGTCCGAAAGCGCGATGGAAAGCGCGCAGGCCTCCACCAGCGACACCTTCGATGACGGCGAACTCGGCGACGACGAGACGCCGGGCGAGGCGACGCGGCCGAATTCGCGTGGCGCCAACGAACCGCGCGGTCCGGAATATCACGCCTTCGCGCCGAAATTCGACGAGGTGATCGCGGCCGAAGATCTCTGCGACCATGACGAACTGGAACGGCTGCGCTCCTACCTCGAC
>JAYVYQ010000171.1:0-2154 GCA_043784125.1 Afipia sp. | reverse complement strand
GTATCCTCCGCCTCGAAGGAAACCGCGTCTGAAATAGACCTGGGTCGGCTCTACGGCATTTTGCCCGCGCAGATCACTTAGCAATGCGTCGATGCCCTGATGATCGCTCTGGATTGTTGCGCCCGGTCCATGCAGTTGCAAGATAGTCGATAGAACCTTCAGCGTCGTAATCGGCATGTTGTGGTCCTTTTTGCAATGCAACCAAGGAGCGAACGAAAGGCCGGTATCCGAAAAAGGCGATGGACTTTATACCCTTTTTATTGCAGCGACAATATGTCGTCGCAACCTTGGAGATGTGACGGATTGCGCCCGGGGGCATTCGGTTCACCAGCGACACCATAGGGAGCGGCAATGCCCACTAATTCATTTGCAAAATCATTTGCAGCTGGCAGGACAACGGGATGGCGATGCCACGCGAAGCCCGTTGGAGCTTGCCGCGGGATGACGCGTAATGGGGCTCAATCCTAAACATGACGGCCGAAGAAGAAGACGACCCGACCGACGAAATTTCACAGATCGAAGCGCGGCTCGAGGCGCTCGCCGAGAGCGCCGAGCGCTGCCGGAAGATCATCATGGTGTCGAAGGCAGCGATCGCGGCCGGCGCCCTGTTGTTACTGGTGATGATGCTCGGCCTGTTCGGGTCCGGTGCGACTGTCGCGCTGGGATCGATCGCCGCGGTGCTGGGCGGTATCGTGTCGCTCGGATCGAACACCAGCACATTGCAGCAGACCACGGCGGCCATCAACGCGGCCGAGGCGCATCGTTCGGAGCTGATCGGCAGGATCGACCTGCGTCTGGTCAGTGACGGGATGAAGAAGCTGAATTGACGAGTTAAGCGTCATTGCGAGCCAACGGGTCGCAATGACGGAGGTTATTCCCCGATCAGCTGCAGCCATTCGTCCTCAGTCAGCACGGCCACGCCAAGATCGCGCGCCTTGGCGAGTTTTGAGCCGGCGTCCTCGCCGGCGACCACATAGTCGGTCTTCTTCGACACTGAGCCTGCGACCTTGGCGCCGAGGCGCTCCGCGACCGCCTTGGCTTCATCGCGGGTGAATTTTGTCAGCGATCCCGTGAACACCACGGTCTTGTCCGACACCGGCGAGCTCTTCTTCGGCTGTTCGGCCGGCTTGACCTCGATCTCGCGCAAGAGTTCGCCCAGCGCCTTGACGTTGCGCGGTTCGGCGAAGAATTCGACCACGGCGCCGGCGACGATCTCGCCGATGCCGCCGATATTGTTGAGGTCCTGATAGGCTTCGGTCTCGTTCACCTCGGCCTCAGCTCCCTTGGCGGCGGCCAGCATGGCCTCGCGGAAATTCTCGATGGTGCCGTAATGCCGCGCCAGCAGTTTTGCGTTGCCCTCGCCGACATGGCGGATGCCGAGCGCGAAGATAAATCGATGCAGCTCGATATTGCGGCGGGCGTCGATCGCCGCGAACAGATTGCGTACCGAGGTTTCGCCATAGCCCTCACGCTTGGCGAGCTTGTCGATGGAGCGGGCATCGCGCTTTTGCAGCGTGAAGATATCGACCGGCGACATCACGAGACCGTCCTCGTAAAATTCCTGGATCTGCTTGTCGCCCAAGCCGTCGATATCGAATGCCAGCCGCGAGACGAAATGCTTCAGCCGTTCCGTCGCCTGCGCCGGACAAATCAGCGTGCCGGTGCAGCGGCGCACCACCTCATCGTCCTCGCGAACGGCATGGCTGCCGCACACCGGGCAGGTGTCGGGAAACTTGTACGGTTTTGCGTTGGCCGGCCGCTTGTCCAGCACGACATTGGCGACCTGCGGAATCACGTCACCGGCGCGTTGCACGATCACGGTGTCGCCGACGCGGATATCGACGCCGTCGCGGATCGGGCTGCCGTCGTTGCCGATCCCCTTGATGTAATCCTCATTGTGCAGTGTCGCATTCTGCACCACGACGCCGCCGACCGTGACCGGCGCCAGCCGCGCTACCGGCGTCAACGCACCGGTGCGGCCGACTTGGATGTCGATCCCGTTGAGGATGGTCGTCGCCTGCTCCGCCGCGAACTTGTGCGCGATCGCCCAGCGCGGGCTGCGCGACACGAAGCCGAGTCGGTCCTGCCAGTCGAGACGGTCGACCTTGTAGACCACACCGTCGATGTCGTAGCCGAGCGAGGCGCGGTCGTCGC
>JAYVYQ010000170.1:0-8735 GCA_043784125.1 Afipia sp. | reverse complement strand
GCACACCGGCGCTTGCAATTTTTTCGGCAACCGAGCGCGCCTGCTTCGGATCGCACGCATCGTCACCGACTTGCAGCGCGAGGTTTTTGCCAAGCAGTCCACCGGCGGCATTGATGTCGGCGACGGCAAGGTCTGCGCCATTCTTCATCTGACGGCCGAATGCGGATTCGCTGCCCGTCATCGGGCCTGCGACTGCGACCGGGATGGTTTGCGCGAACGCCGCCGTCGAGAGCGCAACCGATGCGCCGAATGCAAGGCTAAGCAGACGAATAGACTTCATGGGATCCTCATCGGGTTCATCGTCCGGGTGGGGTCGATTTCACGGCATTGTCGGCTGAATTTCAAATGAAGTCATCGGCAAATTTCGCCGCTTCTCACCGCTTCAATGACGCATCTTGCCGCAGCCGCCACGCCAGCGGCCCGTTCGCCTCAAACAGCCAATAATATTGGCTGACCATCTGCCGTGCGCGTGTGCGCTGGAAGGATAGTCCGGCAATCGCCATCAGAAAGAGCGTCTCGACCGCATAGGCTTGAGGCACCAACAGCATTTCGTTGAACAAGGCAAAATGCACAAACCGCACCGCGAGTCCCATCGGAATCATCGCCGCAGCCACAACCCAGATACTGCGCCAGGTCGTCGCGATTGCGCGGCCTGCCAGGAATGCACAACTGCCGCCCAACACAAGCGTGACGAACAGCACCTGAAAGAGAGATTCGTTGGAATAGAGCTGCATCAGTTGCGTCCGCCTTCGAGATAGGCCGCGCGAATTTCAGGCCGCGCAAGCAACTCTGAACCGGTCCCGCTCAATGTAATTAAGCCATTGACCATCACGTAACCGCGATGCGCGAGCTTGAGCGCGTGATTGGCATTCTGTTCGACGATCAGGACGGTCAATCCGTCTTGCGTGTTGAGCGTGCGAATGGCGTCGAAGATTTGCCGCGCGATTAGCGGCGCCAGACCCAATGATGGCTCATCCAGCATCAGCAGGCGAGGTCGGCTCATCAGCGCGCGACCGATGGCGAGCATCTGCTGTTCGCCGCCCGAGAGCGTGCCGCCGCGCTGGGTCAGGCGCTCCTTGAGGCGGGGAAATAATGTCAG
The DNA here is from genome assembly GCA_043784125.1 of Afipia sp. Lineage (GTDB taxonomy): Bacteria > Pseudomonadota > Alphaproteobacteria > Rhizobiales > Xanthobacteraceae > Afipia. The sequence goes on along the minus strand of JAYVYQ010000170.1, from coordinate 7,636 downwards.
CACACGCTCGAGGCTCGACGCGCGCTCGGTTTCGGTATTTTCGGCCACCGCGTCCGCGCCCATCCGCAGATTTTCGGCGACCGTCATGCGCGGAAAAATCCGGCGGCCTTCGGGTGCCTGCGCAATGCGCAGCCGCGCGACATGATGCGTCGGAATTTGTGTAATGTCGTGGCCATCGAATTCGATCGAGCCGGATCGCGCGCGCGGCTTGCCGAACACCGACATCATGAGAGTCGATTTACCCGCGCCGTTGGAACCGATCAGGGCGACAATCTCGCCCGGCGCAATGTCCAGATCGACGCCCTTCAGCGCTTCAATGTTGCCGTAGGCCGCGACCAATCCACGGATCGCGAGCAGGGGCGTCGCGGGCGTACTCACGTGCCGCCCTCCATCACCTTGAGCGCGGTCTCTTCGTCCGCGCCCAGATAGGCGGCGATGACTTTCGGATCGTTGCGAATTTGCTGCGGCGTACCGGCTGCGATCTTGACGCCGTGATCCAGCACGAAGATGCAATCCGAGATGCCCATGACCACCGACATGTCGTGCTCGATGAGCAGCACGGACGTGCCGTGATCCTTCCGGATTGCGAGCAGGAGTGTATTCAACTCCTCGCTTTCGCGGGCGTTCAGTCCGGCTGCCGGCTCATCGAGGCATAGCAACGCCGGTTCGGAGCACATCGCACGCACAATTTCCAGCCGCCGCTGGTCGCCATAAGGAAGATTGCCTGCCGCGTCATCGGCGCGATCGGTAAGCCCGATACGGTCGAGCCAATAACGTGCCAACTCAAGGGCGCGATTCTCGGCGCGGCGAAAGCCGGGCGCGCCGATCAGACCGAGGAACGAATAGCCGGACGCGCGCATCAGCGGATTGTGCTGCGCCACCATCAGGTTCTCCACCGCGGTCATACCGGCGAACAAGCGGATGTTCTGAAACGTGCGCGCGACCTTGGCGACTTTCGAGATTCGGTAGTCGAACAGACGTTCCAATAAAAATTCGCGGCCATCGTCCTGCGTCAGCCGTATCATGCCGGTCGTCGGCTTATAAAACCCGGTAATGCAGTTGAAGACGGTCGTCTTGCCCGCGCCGTTCGGCCCGATCAGTGCCGTGATGTCGCCGCGTTTCGCCGTGAACGACAGGTCGTTGACGGCGACGATGCCGCCAAAGCGCATCGACAGATGCGTGACATCGAGAATGTCGGTGGACGCCGCGCGTTCGCTCATGAGTCGATCATCCTTGGCCTTCCTTGACCATCGTGGATTCTGTCGACTTTTCCAGAAACACAGTCGGTGCGCGATGTCCGATCAGGCCGCGCGGCCGCCAGATCATCAACAGCACCATCGCCGCGCCGAATACCAGCATGCGGAATTGGTCGAAGCCGCGAAACAGTTCGAAGCCGCCGATCATCGCCACTGCTGCAAGTGCGACGCCGAGTTGAGAGCCCATGCCGCCCAGCACGACGATGGCCAGCACCAGCGCGGATTCCTGAAACGTAAAGGATTCCGGACTGATGAAGCCCTGACGGGTCGCGAAGAACGCGCCTGCGAAGCCGCCGAACATGGCTCCGGTCGCGAACGCGGTCAGTTTGGTCTTGGTCGTATTGATGCCGAGCGCGCGGCAGGCGACTTCATCCTCGCGCAACGCTTCCCATGCGCGGCCGATGGGCAATCGCCTAAGACGGATCGTTACCCAGTTCGTCAGCAGTGCCAACGCGAGGATCAGGTAAAATAGAAACACCACGCGATGAGTCGTTGAAAACTGGATACCGAGTTTGGCAGCGAGGCCATCTTCCGTATTGGTCAGCGGAATTCCGAAAAAGGTCGGCCTTGGAATTCCCGTAATGCCGTTCGGGCCGCCTGTGACTTTCTGCCAGTTCAGCAGAATGAGTCGGATGATCTCGCCGAACGCGAGCGTGACGATGGCGAGATAGTCACCGCGCAATCGCAGCACCGGAAAGCCGAGCAGCACGCCCCAGAACGCGGCGAGGATTCCCGCCAGCGGCAGGCAGACCCAGAATGACAGGCCGAATGTGGTTGCGAGCAGCGCGTAGGAATAAGCCCCAACCGCGTAGAACGCGACGTAGCCGAGATCGAGCAGACCCGCGAGCCCGACGACGACATTCAAACCCCAGCCGAGCATCACATAAGTCAGGACCAGAATGCCGAGATCGAGAATGTAGCGCTGATCGTAGAAGATCACCGGCACCAGAAAGGTGAACACCAAGAGAGCAGGGGCGACGAAGCGCCGAAGCGTGTTGAGCGTGCTGCTCACGGATGCCGGCATGGCCGACGTAAATGCCGGCGGCTTGATCGAGCCGCGCAGCAACTCGACCAGAATACTTCCGGCAAACACGCCGATGACGAGCATTGCGAGATCGCCGAAGCGCGTCCAGTAGATGAGCTGCCCCGAAGGCCCAGCTTCGGTGCGGACGCCGATCATCAATGAAAAAAGCACCAGCGCGACAAGAGCGCTGAAGAAGGATTTCTTGATAATGAAAGCTGCGCCGTGGACCGGAGCGGCGGATGCGCGCGCAAGAGGATCGGTTGTGCGCGCCACTTTGTCTCTCAGACTTTTTCGACTTCCGGACGGCCGAGCAGGCCGGTCGGAAGAAAGATGAGAACGACGATCAGGATCGAGAACGCGGCGACGTCTTTATATTCGGATGAGAAATAGGCCGACCAGAATGTTTCGATCAGCCCGATCAGCAGGCCGCCGAGCATCGCACCGGGAAGCGAACCAATGCCGCCAAGGACCGCCGCGGTAAACGCTTTGATTCCCGCAACGAAACCCATGAAGAAGTCGACCACGCCGTAATAAAGCAGGTACATCATGCCGGCCACCGCCGCGAGCGCTGCACCGATCACAAACGTCATCGAGATGGTGCGGTCGACATCCACGCCGAGGAGTGCCGCCATCGTCTGGTCCTGTTCGCAGGCGCGCATGTCGCGGCCTAGTCTCGTTCGCGCAACAAGCCACGAGAAGATCGCAAGCAAAATGATTGTCGTGACGACGACGATGATCTGGATGTTCGACAGCCGCACCACGAAGCCATCATTATCGAACAGAGTGTAGCCGCCGGTGACGACGGGTGGCACAGGCTTGACGCGTGCGCCTTGAGCGACTTGCGCGTAGTTCGACAGCACGAACGACATGCCGATGGCCGAGAGCATGGGTGCCAGCCGAAACGATTGCCGCAATGGGCGATACGCGATGCGCTCGACGGTCCATCCGTAAAGGGCCGTGATTGCCATTGCGACCACCAGCACCAGCATCAGGATCAGCGGAATGGAGGTGAGCCCGATCGATACGAGAATGAGAAATGCGATCAGCGCGATGAAGCCGCCGATCATGAAAATGTCGCCATGGGCGAAATTGATCATGCCAACGATGCCGTAGACCATCGTGTAACCGATGGCGATCAGGCCATAGATCGAGCCGAGCACGAGGCCATTGATGAGTTGCTGGGCGAAATAATCCAAAATGAATCCCGAAATTAATCCGCTGCCTTTCGGCATGTGGATGAACACGTCGAAGCCCGGCCGGATCGTCGTATTGTCTCATTTTCTAACAGTGGGAACCGGACGCGGCAACCGTACCGGCTGCGGCGCGATGCCGTCGTCCCCCGCCTGATCCGATGCCTTCAAATGGTCACGCCGGAACCCCAGTTCCGCTGAAACCAATCGCGGTCGAGGCGGGTTGTGGTCTTTGTTAAACGAAGGAGAACCTCAAGATGTCTCAGAACAATCAGAACCAGAACCCCGGCCAGCAGAGCCAGAACCCGAACCAGAAGCCGGGTCAGCAGCAGGGCGGCGGCCAGAAGCCGGGCCAGCAGAGCCAGAACCCCGGTCAGCAGAATCCGAACCGCTAAACCGGTCGCGCAACGCGTTGCGAGGGAAAGTCCCGCCGAAAGGCGGGATTTTCTTTGCCTGATCGTCGTGGCTGCGGGTTCCCGGCTGGCCGGTAAGGTTAAGAAAGGGTTTAAATTGCCGCTCGCTGTTTAGCGGGCTTAGCTCCCGCCAACAGCAATGGGCGGCCCGCAATCGGGCATCGTCTTCAAGTTCGGGGCGCGGGCGTATGTCTAGAGATTGGCGGATCAGCACCTTCAATGGCGCGCTTCTGGCGTCGTATTTCATTCCCGCCTGGACCATCGCGGCCCTGAAGATCTGGATTTCCCCGATCCGCGGCCTTTACGACCGCGCCAACATCGCGCCCGCAATGTATGTCAGCGACAATCTCGCGCTGTCGGCGATCACAACGATACGGCTCGCATGGCTGCTGGCGCTGGTGAAGGTCACGGTGGCCGCGTTCTTTCTCGTGTTTCTCATTCTGATTGTCCGTGAATCGATCCGCAAGAAGGGCAGTTGCGACGAGGCGCTTGGCTTTGCGCTCGGCCTTGGCGCTTTCATCAGCATGTTGAGCCTGATGGCTGCATCACAAGTCGGCGAACTTGCAGCGCTTCGTCTTCATGCCAGCGAATCTCTGCTGCTGATCGGCGCCGCCATTCTGCTGATCGTGGATACCGAGCCGAAGCCGGCCACGACCAAATCCGACGAGCGCACGAACTATCCTTTGGGTGTTCCCAATTCCTGAATGACGCCTGCGGCTTCCTTGATGGCGTGATTGGCGACAGGGACGCCACAATAGATCGCCTGCTGCAGCACAATTTCCTTGATGTCGTCCGGTGTGAAACCGCCCTCGGTGAGGGCCGCGCGCACATGCATGCGAAATTCATCCCATTGTCCCAGCGCCATCATGGTGCCGATCACCAATATGCGGCGCGTGCGCTCGTCGAAATGAGGACGCGTCCAGATTTCGCTCCATGCATAGCGCGTGATGAGGTCGAGAAATTCCGCGTTGAACGGCGTTTTGTCGGCGGAGGATTTATCGACCCACGCATTGCCGAGCACTTTGCGGCGCTTTGCGGTGCCGAGTTCGCGGCGCTTGTCATCGTCCATCGGTGGTCTCTCTAGCGTTGCGTGAGGAAGCCGACGACAGCTTCCGTAAACTCGTGCGGCTGCTCGACATTGGAAATATGCGCGGCATCGAGCAGCGTCATGCTGGCACCCGGAATGTGAGCGCGGATGTATTCGCCCACCTCAACGGGCGTTGCCATATCCTTGCGCCCGGCGATCACCAGTGTGCTTGCTTTGATGCGCGGCAGTAGTTCGCGCTGATCGAGTGTGCGGAGCGCTTCGCAGCAGGCGATGTATCCCTGCATCGGCGATGCAATAAGCATCTCCTTCATGCGTTGCGCGATCTGCGGCGAACGCTCGCGAAAATCCGCAGTCAACCACCCGGCGATCACAGCATCCGCAACCGACGCGATCCCGCCCGCGGTCACGGCCTTGATCCGGTTGTTCCAGTTGGTCGGGTCGGGATAGTAGCAACTCGTGTTGGCGAGAATGAGCCTGTCGATTCGTTGCGGCGCATTGGCCCCCAGCCATTGTCCGACCATGCCGCCCATCGACAGGCCGCACCAATGCACCTTCTCGATGTTGAGATCGTCGAGAATGGCGATGACATCCTTGCCGAAGCGCTCCATCGCATACGGCCCCGGCGGCACACCGGATTTGCCGTGCCCGCGCCGGTCGTAACGCACGACGCGAAACAGCTTGGTGAGTGCCGCCATTTGCGGCTCCCACATCTGCAAGGCTGTGCCGAGAGAATTGGACAGCATCAGCGTCGGTCCACCGTCTCGTCCCTCGACGGAGACATTCAGGAGACAGCCATCGGCGTCGATCATTGGCATCGGATTCTCCGCTCTAGCCTTTATCGAGCGCGGTGAGGAGGCGGTCGATCAGTGCCTGCGAGACGCCCTGATAGGACATCGGCTCGAAAAGATTTTTGAGTTTGCCGGCATCGATATGCGCGGTCACGCGTTTGTCCTTCGCCAGCACGTCACGCAGATGTTGCTTGTCTTGAATCGCCGTGCGGCTCGCAGCTTCGACGATCTTGTGGGCTTCGCTTTTGCCGATTTTTGCCGCCAGCGCCATTGCGACCGCTTCTGCCATGACAAGGCCGTGGGTGCTGTCGAGATTGGCGCGCATCCGCTCACTATCGACTTCAAGGCCTTTGGCAATATCGACAATTGCCGCAAGCGCGCCGGACGTAACAAGCATCAGTGTCGGCAATGTCGGCCACTCGGCATGCCACGACCCGACACTGCGTTCATGCTCCTGAATTTGTGCTGCGAAAATCGTCGCGGCGAGATTGGGGGCCATCGTGGCTGCTGCGAGGGCCGCAGTCGCTGACACCGGATTGCGCTTTTGCGGCAGTGCCGATGATCCGCCGCGGCCTTCACCCGCCGGCTCGAAGGCTTCGGCCACTTCGGTCTGCATCAAAAGCGAAACATCGCGCGCGATCTTGCCGGATGTGCCGGCGAGAATTGCAAATACCGAGGCGGCTTCGGCGATACGGTCGCGGTGGGTGTGCCACGGTGCGTCGGGCAGCGGCAGCGATAATTCTTTGGCGAGTTGTTCGGCAATCTTCAATCCATCGGCGCCGAGCGCCGCCAGCGTCCCGCCTGCGCCGCCGAATTGTAGCACTAAGGTCTCCTTGCGCATTCGCTTCAGTCTCAGACGCGAGCGATGCAGGGCTGACGCGTATTCGGCTAGCTTCAGACCGAACGGCATCGGCAGCGCATGCTGCAGCAATGTCCGCGCTACAGTCGCTGTCTCACGGTGTTGTCGTGCGAGTTTCGCAAATCCTGAAATGGCGCGATCGAGATCGCCCAGCAGCGCGTCAACGCCCGCCCGCAATTGCAAGACGGTCGCGGTGTCGATCACATCCTGACTTGTCGCGCCCCAATGAACATACCGCGCTGCGTCGGGATCGTTCTTTGCGATAGTCTCGGTCAGCAGTTTAACTAGGGGAATGGCGAGGTTGCCGCCCTTGGTCGCGCCATCCGCCAAAGCCGACATATCGAAGTGCTTCGCGACGCAGGCGTTGCCGATCGCAGTGGCGGCTTTTTCCGGGATCGTGCCGGTAGCGGCTTCCGCGCGCGCCAGTGCACTCTCGAAGTCGAGCATGAACTGCACATATGTGATGTCGTCGCAGATCGCCCGCATGGCAGCGCTGGACAGAAAAGGCGCAAGCAGGGGCGATAAAGATGTGCTCATGATGCGCGGACCCTATCCAAGGCGTTCAAGGGTGCCAAGTGGGTCTCAAGTGGGGCACTGATTTTGCAACGCACGTTCGTGCCGGGTGCCCTTTTCATTGTGCCTCGGCTGGCTTACTTGAAGACGACAGGTTCGGCAGTTTCGGAGAAGCTTCCATGGCAATGACGATGACGGGTGAAGTCCAGCTTCCTGCTTCGCGCCAGGTGGTGTGGGAGAAGCTCAACGATCCGGACGTTTTGAAAGCCTGCATTCCCGGCTGCGAGGAACTGACAAAGTCGGGCGACAATCAGTTTGAAGCCGTCGCCAAAATGAAGGTCGGGCCGGTGTCGGCGCGCTTCAAGGGCAAGGTGACGTTGAGCGATTTCGATCCCCCGAACAGCTACAAGATTTCCGGCGAGGGCGAGGGTGGCGTGGCCGGCTTCGCCAAGGGCGGCGCGACGGTGGCGCTGGCAGACAAGGACGGCGGCACGTTGCTGACATATAATGTGGAGGCCCAGATCGGCGGCAAGCTCGCCCAACTT
>JAYVYQ010000169.1:0-5218 GCA_043784125.1 Afipia sp. | reverse complement strand
CCAAGGCGCTCGCGCAGCAATTGGCCGATCGCCTCGGTTTCTACAAGCTGCGCGCCAAAGTCGTCGTTGAAAATCTCTCCGATTCGCTTGGCGTCCTTGCAGTGTGGGACGGTGAGCCTTCGATGAAGCCGGATTTGACATTCGCCGATCCGCGCAGCGACAAAATGGGATGGCGCATTCTCGTGCCGGAGGATTTGGCGATGAAGGCGGCAAATGCCATCGGCGCGGAATTCGTCGAGCCTTCGCGCTATGAGGCGCATCGCATTGCCTGCGGCGTACCGCGCGGCGGCATGGACTTCATATACGGCGACGCCTTCCCGCATGAGACAAATATGGATCGGCTGCGCGGCGTCGATTTCGACAAAGGCTGTTATGTCGGCCAGGAAGTGGTCTCGCGGATGGAGCATCGCGGTACGGCGCGAACGCGGATTGTGCGCCTGCGCATTAATGGCTCCGCGCCAGAAGCCGGCTCTGCGATTGTTGCAGGCGACAAATCGCTCGGCGTGATGGGATCGTCGTCGGATGGTCTCGGACTGGCGCTGATGAGAATCGATCGTGCCGCCGACGCACTCGATGCGAGCTTGCCGCTCGTGGCCGGCGGAATTCCAATCACACTTGTTGCAACTGACGACGTGCGCGCGACGCCGAATAAGGCCTCGGCATGAGGAGTGCGCGCCTGCATGCCGACGGCGTGCGCCGTTGTCCGTGGCCGGGCGAAGACCCGCTCTACATGGCCTATCACGACACCGAATGGGGCGTGCCGGAGTACGACGACCGCGCGCTGTTCGAGAAATTGATCCTCGACGGATTTCAGGCGGGATTGTCGTGGATCACGATTTTGCGCAAGCGCGACAATTTCCGCAAAGCGTTCGACGATTTCGATCCCGCGAAGATCGCGAAATACAATGCGAAGAAAATCGAAGCGCTGATGAACGATGCAGGCATCGTCCGCAATCGCGCCAAGATCAAAGGCGCGGTCAATAGCGCCAAGGCCTATCTCAAAATCATGGATGAAGGCGGCTTCTCGAAATTCCTGTGGGATTTTGTGGATGGCAGGCCGAAGGTCAATGCCTTCAAGACCACGACGTCTGTTCCGGCGGCGACGCCGGTTTCAACCGCGATGTCGAAGGAATTGATCGCGCGCGGATTCAAGTTTGTCGGACCCACCATCGTCTATGCCTTCATGCAGGCGACCGGCATGGTCAACGACCACCTCGTCACATGTCATTGCCACGGCAAATGCGGCAAGATAAAAAAGCCTGCGCGGCGCTGATCGCTACCGCTGCTCTACTTTTTTGATCAGAAGATAAAGATACGCGCAAACCGCGACCGCAATTGGAAAGCATCCCAATCCGAAAAGTGTCGCCGAGAATTCGAATCGATCCCAGAAAAACCAGCAGAGGCTCCAGCACACAGCCGCGTTGACGAGCGCGAGCAGATAAATCGGCTCCAGCGCCGTCCTGAAGCTCATGAACCGTTTGCGGGGAACTGCTTTCTTTGCGGACGCCTTCTTTCTGGGAGCAACTTTCTTTCTGGAAGCCACGTTGGACCTTTCGTTGACACCAAAACCGAAACGTCACTTATAATATCCCGTTCCCTCCAGCGATGCACGATATGCCCGCCAAGAAAACCGTCTCAAAAACTCAATCCACACGCGCCTGGCAACGCATGTTGTCCGGACGCCGTCTCGATCTGCTCGATCCCTCGCCGCTCGATATTGAAGTCGAGGATATCGCGCACGGGCTCGCCCGCGTCGCGCGCTGGAATGGACAAACTCACGGCGCGCATATCTTTTCAGTGGCGCAGCATACGTTGCTGGTCGAGGCCGTGATGCGCGCGCAATCGCCAAGCGTCGATCGCCGCGTGCGGCTGGCGGCCATGCTGCACGATGCACCGGAGTATGTGATCGGAGACATGATCTCGCCGTTCAAGGCAGTGATCGGCGGGTCGTACAAGGCCGTCGAAAAACGCCTGCTGTCCGCCATCCACATCCGGTTCGGTCTGCCTGCGGTGCTGCCGGCCGAGCTTGAAAGCCAGATCAAGGCGGCCGACATCGGCGCCGCCTATCTTGAGGCGACGCATCTTGCGGGCTTCGGCGAGGCTGAAGCCAAGCGGCTGTTCGGCCGCGACCCGAAGCTGGCTCCCGCCATCCGCAACGACTACCTGACACCCTGGCCGGCCGGAAAGGCCGAAAAGCAATTCCTGACAAGGTTTCGTGCTCTCTTGGGATAGCGTCACGCGGCGATGGAAGTTGTCGCAGCGCGGTTCTATAATTGGCCCAGAGAGAAAAAGGACCGCCATGATTCACGTCTGCTCACTTGCCGCTCTCAGCACCACCGTCGAGGAGACTGGCGCGAGCCACATCCTCACCGTGATGGGCAACATCGGCAAGGTGATGCGGCCAACCTCCGTGTCCGAGGAAAACCATCTGATGATCTCGATGGATGACATCAACGAGCCTGCTGAAGGATTTGTTGCGCCGTCGGGCGACCATGTCGAGCGGGTGTTGTCGTTTGTGCGCAAATGGGATCGCGCCGCACCTTTGGTGATTCATTGCTATGCGGGCATCAGCCGTTCGACGGCGAGCGCCTTCATGACGGTCTGCGCGCTCAATCCGCATCGCGACGAAATTGCGATTGCACAACAAATCCGCACCGCGTCTCCAAGCGCCTATCCGAACAGGCTGATCGTCTCGCTCGCGGATCGCGCGCTGGGCCGGCAGGGACGAATGATCCGCGCACTTGACAAAATCGGCCCCGGCAACATGACGGTCGAAGGCCGTCCGTTCCGCGTCGACCTCGAATAGATGACGGAAAAACTTCTTACGCCGATCGAGATCGGGCTGACGGCAGCGATCGTCTCCATCGACGGCAACGAACCCCTGATCCTGACCGCCTCCGGCGGCGACCGTGAAAAACTAGCGGGTCTGCCGTTCGGGCCGTTCGAGGCCATCACCCATCGCACGTTCGAGATCGGCCTGCGCGCATGGGTGGAAGAACAGACCGGGCTGCGGCTCGGCTATGTCGAGCAGCTTTACACGTTCGGCGATCGCGGACGCCACGCGCAACGCGGCGACACCGACGCGCATGTCGCCTCGGTCGGATACCTTGCTCTGACGCGCGCGGCCGATAACACATCGAAGCCGCAAGTGGCCGGCGCGACCTTCGAGCCCTGGTATCGCTATTTTCCATGGGAGGACTGGCGCGAACAACGTCCCGCGATTATCGAGCGCGACATCTTCCCGGCGCTGAACGAATGGGCGGCGCAATCGGAGAAATCCAGCGCTCAGCGCGCGCTCAGTCGTCAGGATCGTGCGCGGCTCTACTTCGGCACCGAAGGCGCGCATTGGGACGAAGAACGTGTGCTCGATCGCTACGAACTGCTCTATGAGGCAGGACTGATCGAAGAATCCAGACGCGATGGACGCCCGGCGGCGCTGGCGCGCAAATCAGTCCCCGCACTCGGCGTGCCGATGCGGTTCGATCATCGCCGCATTCTGGCGACGGCGATTGCGCGGCTTCGCGCCAAATTGAAATATCGTCCCGTCGTGTTTGAACTTCTGCCGCCGGAATTTACACTCACAGATTTGCAGCGCACAGTTGAAGCCATTTCGGGCCGTCATCTCCACAAGCAGAATTTCCGCAGGCTGGTTGAGGCCGGCGCACTTGTCGAGCCGACCGGCGAGATGTCTACTCAAACCGGCGGGCGGCCCGCCGCATTGTTTCGTTTTCGCCGTGAAGTCTTGCAAGAGAGACCGACACCGGGATTGCGGGTGCGTGGACGAAGATAATTTTGAGGCGTCAACGCAAGACGCCCTTTAAGAAGTCCTTGGGGGGGGGGACCGAATGGAATTTATCGTAGGTGTCATAGCCCTCGCCGCATTCGCATTGGCGCGCAGCGCCAATAATCGCTCGAAGGAAATTGCCGCGCGGCTGGGAGCGATCGAGGCATCGCTCGGCCTATCCCCGCCCACCCCTGAATTTAGACGCTCGCCGCTCGCCCCGCCGATTTCACCGGACGACGAGAAGGCCGACGAGGCCGCAGTCGCGAAGCGCGCCGCCGAAACAGCACGCGCCGCAAACGCACCTCGCCCGCCGCGGCCTGCTTCATCGAAGGATGCCGAAGCAAAACCAGGCTTTGAAGAAAGAATCGGCACCCGCTGGGTGATCTGGATCGGCGGCCTCACACTGGCGCTCGGCGGATTGTTTCTTGTCAAATATTCCATCGAAGCCGGCCTGCTCGGTCCCGGCGTGCGGGTTCTGTTGGGCGGATTGTTTGCGGCGGCACTCCTCGGCGCCGGGGAATTTGCGCGACGTAAGGAAAGTGCATCCCCGGACGTTGCTTTGCCGGTTGCGAATATTCCGGCGATCCTCACCGCAGCAGGAACGATGGTCGCCTTTGCGACGGTGTATGCGTCCTACGCGCTTTATGGATTTCTGGCGCCCGCATCGGCCTTCATTCTTCTGGGGCTGGTTGCGCTCGGAACGCTCGCTGCTGCACTGTTGCATGGACCTGCGCTCGCTGGATTGGGCGTTGTCGGCGCGTTCGGCACACCCGCACTGGTCTCGTCCGGAACGCCCGACTATTGGGCGCTCTATATTTATATCGCCGTTATCACCGCCTCCGCGTTCGGCCTCGCCCGCATTCGCCTGTGGCGCTGGCTCGCGCTGACCACGATTGCGCTCGGCGGACTTTGGATGCCGTTCAATATCACCGTGCCGGACACCATAGGCCCGCATGCCTTCGACATCATCGTGGGCTTCGCGCTCGCATCCATATTGGTGGTGACTGGCTTCATGTTCGGCCCGTCGGCGGAGCCGGGACGCGTTGAGCCCATTTCGTCTATTTCGCTTGCGGTGTTTCTGTTCGGTGCGTGCGTGCTTGTTCTCAACAACAATCACGCCGATTCCGCGATAATCGTATTCGCGCTTGTCGTCTTCGCGACTTTCGCGGTGGCGTGGCGCGCTGAATCCGCAACCGGCGCAATCGGTGCCGCCGCTGTCTTTGTCTTTGTCGTGTTCGCCGAATGGGCGATCCGCGCCAATCCCGACCTCGCCACCGTCGCGGGCGGTGCAATGTCCGGCATCGGCACGCGTGCGGATGAAGGAGCGATTGATTTGCACCTCGCAATGGCGGCGCTTTTCGCCGTCGGATTCGGCAGTGCGGGATTTCTTGTGCAAGGCCGCTCGGTCGGCGCAATCGTTCCGGTGGTGTGGGC
>JAYVYQ010000168.1:0-13138 GCA_043784125.1 Afipia sp. | reverse complement strand
CGGACCGGCTTGCCGTCGAGCGCCACCGCAAAGCCGCCTTCGCCTTCAATGACGGATGCTACTTTGTAAAAGCGACTGCGCAGCGGCGTGCGCGACGACTTGCGCGATGCCTCGCGCGGATCGAGCGGTGATTTCCCCGCCAGTTCGTCGAACAGTTCACGCATCGCGCTGCTTCCGGTGCCGTCTGAATTTCATCATGGATGGCTGCGCCGATTATATGGCAAGATCGGCGGAGCGCAGCAAGGGAATGACGTGGCACATTCGATCCGCTCCATGTTTATCGCACTGATCGGAATGTTGAGCATCCCGATTTCGCACGCGATTGCGGGTTTCCAATCGCCCGAATTCGTCGTCCGCAACGTCTATGCCTATTACGGACCCGGCACCGATGGATTTTCCCGTGGCCTGCCGCGCGAGCAGGACACCGCGCGCAATTTCTTCGACGATAGCCTGCAAGCAATCTGGGCTGCGACTCGCCCGCCGCCTTACGATTTTTTCGTCCAAAGCCCGTCGTGGAAACTGGGACCGGTCAGCATTGCGGTCACGTTGCGGCAATTCGACCGCACCTATGTGGAGGCGTCCTTCACCAATGACGGCAAGCCTGCTGAATTTCATCGTCGTCAAGCGGCCGGACGGCTGGCTCATTTACGACGTGGAAAGCACGCACGATTCGCTGCGGATGTTTCTGTCGCAGTTGAAAAACTAGCGCGTGGCGCAACTACGAGAGTAAGCCGCGCGCTCGTTCGGATCGAGACCCATCACCGCGCCTTCATCGAGGCAGCGCTGGACACGGTTGCTGAACGAGCGGCGACGCTCCGGCTTGGAGATCGATTTCGGCGGGCCATCCTGCTCGACGAGACTGGGCTTGGTGTTCTGCAGCTCGAAACGCGGCGGCGAATTCATCTGCGGCACCTGCGGCACCGTGATGGGCGGCGAAGGTGGCGGTGGCGGCGCGGTCGGAAACGGAATTACGGGCGACGTGCCGGGCGCCGACGGAATTTGCGCCGACGCCGGAGAGGCGTTCACGACGAATAATGCTGCTGCAAGCAGAACAAAGGAATTGCGCATGACACCTAGATCGTAGCCGCGCAACGCGGATACAAGTGAGTCACGCTCACGTGATTAATCTTCCGGGGCGTTCTCGATGGGATCAAAACGATCTGCTTCCAGCCCCAACAAGTTCCACGATTGCAGCATATGCGGTGGCAAAGGTGCCGTGACGTCGATAAAGCCGCCGCGCGGGTGCGGAATGACGATACGCCGCGCCAGCAGATGCAGCCGCTTCTGGATGCCGCCGGGCAATTCCCAATTTTCCTTGTTGAAGTATTTCGGATCGCCCACGATGGCGTGATCGATATGCGCCATATGGGCGCGCAATTGATGGGTTCGCCCGGTGACGGGTTTCAGCGACACCCATGCGAGCTTCTGCGCTGAGGCTTCAACCACCGCATAATACGTCACCGCATGCGCCGCACCCTCGTCGCCATGCTCGGCGACGCGCATGATCGAATCTTCCTCGCTTTCGTCCTTTGCGAGATAAGTCGAGATGCGGCCTTGCTTGGGCTTGGGCACGCCGGCGACGAGCGCCCAGTAAATCTTGCGCGCCGAGCGATGGCGGAACGATCCCGTCAGCGCCGATGCCGCAAAGCGGGTCTTCGCAATCAGGAGACAGCCGGACGTTTCACGATCGAGCCGATGGACGAGACGCGGACGCTGGCCTTTGGAATCGCGCATCGTCTCCAGCATCTGATCGACATGCTTGCTCAAACCCGAGCCGCCCTGCACCGCGAGGCCCGCCGGCTTGTTCAGCACCATCACGTCGGCGTCCTCGAACAGGATCATCTCGCGCAGCGCATCGCGCGTTTTGGTGGCCGCCTCCGACAACGATCCGGGAGCCGCCTTCGGTGCATCGAGTTGCAGCGGCGGAATCCGAACGCTCTGGCCTTCTTCGAGTCTGTCTTTGCTGTCGGCGCGCTTGCCGTTGACGCGTAGCTCGCCTTTACGGACGATCCGCTGGATATGTGAAAACGACAGTCCCGGAAAACGATGTTCCAGGAATCGATCCACCCGCATGTTATTTTCGTCCGCGGTCACGACCACGGTCTGCACTTTGGTCGGCAGCGGCGGCGGCGCGGGTTTTTCCTCGCGCACGGGCTCTGGCGGCGGAGCGCGCATCGGCTTCGGCGCACGCGGCGGAAATTTTGCGGGCGGTCGGCGTTCGTCGTCGCGCTTGGCAAAAACAGGCTTGTCGGCACGCTTATCCGTCGAGCGCTTCGGCCCACGCTTGTCGAAACGTCCGCGCTTGTCCTCGCGTTCGGATTTCTTCGCAAGCGGTTTTCTGACTCGGCGACTCATGACGATTTATCTTTTCTCAGTTTCGCCCAGTAATCGAGCCGCTTGCGAATCTCGCGCTCGAAGCCGCGATCTGGTGGATCGTAGAACGTCTGGCGGCCCAGCGCTTCCGGAAAGTAGTCTTGGCCCGAGAAAGCGTCCGGCGTGTCGTGGTCGTATTCATAGCCGCCGCCATAGCCTTCTGACTTCATCAGCTTGGTCGGCGAATTCAAAATGTGCTTGGGCGGCAGCAACGAGCCGCCCTCTTTCGCGGCGCGCATCGCGGCCTTGTAGGCCATGTAGCCGGCGTTGGATTTCGGCGCGGTAGCGAGATAGATCACAGCCTGCGCGATTGCCAACTCGCCCTCAGGAGACCCAAGAAAATCATATGTGTCTTTGGCGGCGTTGGCGATCACCATCGCCTGCGGATCGGCCAAGCCAATGTCCTCGATCGCCATCCGCACCACGCGCCGCGCCAAAAACAGCGGGTCTTCGCCGGCATCCAGCATGCGTGCGAGATAATAGAGTGACGCATCGGGATCGGAACCGCGCACTGATTTATGCAGCGCCGAAATCAGGTTGTAATGGCCGTCCGCGGATTTGTCGTAGATTGGCGCGCGGCGCTGCAGAATGTCCTGCAACTGCTCGGCATTGAATGTTTCATCGGCACGCGCGGCGCGCCAGACTTCCTCGGCCAGCGTCAAGGCCGCGCGCCCGTCGCCATCCGCCATCCGCACCAGAACGGCGCGGGCCTCATCGTCGAGCGGCAGTTTTTTGCCTTCGACTTCTTCGGCACGGGAATACAATTTCTCGACCGCAACTGGGTCGAGCGACTGAAACACCAGCACGCGCGCGCGCGACAACAAAGCGGCGTTGAGTTCAAACGACGGATTTTCAGTCGTCGCACCGACCAGCACCACGGTGCCGTCTTCCATCACCGGCAGAAACGAATCCTGCTGCGCGCGGTTGAAGCGATGCACCTCGTCCACAAACAACAGCGTCCCCTTACCCATCTCGCGGCGGGCGCGCGCTGTGTCGAACACTTTTTTCAGATCCGCAACGCCGGAAAACACCGCCGAGATTTGCTCGAAATGCAAATCGGTGGCGTCAGCCAGCAACCGCGCCACTGTGGTCTTGCCGGTGCCGGGCGGGCCCCAGAACACCAGCGAGCCGAGCGTGCGCGTCTCCAGCATGCGCGTCAGCGCGCCGTCAGGCCCCAAGATGTGATCCTGCCCGACAACGTCGCTCAGGGCGCGCGGACGCAGTTTGTCCGGCAGTGGCCGCGGCGCGTCCTGCTCGAGGCCCGCCGCGGCGAAGAGATTGGAGGGTTGCTCGCTGCGTTTGGCGTTCATCCACCCAGCGTCACGTTGATCTGCTGGCCGCCGCGCAACACCGTGATGCGCCACAGCCGCGAGGCTTCACCCGCGACCTTCGCCAGATCGGCGGTATTGGTGATTTTCTGGCCGTTCACGGCGAGAATGACATCGCCCTTGCGGAAGCCCACGCCTGCGGCCGGAGCGCTATCGTCCAATTCCAGCACGACGATTCCCTCGACGTTAGAGTCGAGTTTCAGATCATCGGCCACTGCGGACGAAATGTTGGAGACCTTCGCGCCCTGAAATGGCGAACGCGACTTGATGACGATTTCATCGCGGCCGGTATCGGGTGCAACTTCGAGAGGAATGGTCAGCTTCACGGGCTTGCCGCCGCGCTGAACTTCAATCGCAGCGGTGCCGCCGAGTGCGCGCGTCGCGAAACGATAATCGAACGTATTCGGGTCATCGACCGCCTGGCCCTCGATTGAGACGATAAGGTCGGACAATTTGAGACCCGCGCGCGCCGACGGACTGTTCGGCGTGATGTTCGACACCAATGCGCCGGTCGGGCGTGCAAGCCCAAGCGTCTCGGCAATCTCAGGCGTGACGGGTTGCAGCCGCGCACCGAGCCACGGACGCTTCACCTCTTTGCCGCCGCTCTTTGCGGAGGCAACGACGACGCGCACCATGTTGGAGGGAATTGCAAAACCGATGCCCTGCGAGCCGCCGGAGCGCGAATAGATCGCGGTGTTGATGCCGACGAGCTTGCCGGTCATATCGACCAGCGCGCCGCCCGAATTGCCGGGATTGATCGCCGCATCGGTCTGAATGAAGAACTGATAGTCGGTGATGCCGGCCTGCGTGCGCGCCAGCGCCGAGATGATGCCGTGGGTTACGGTTTGGCCGACGCCGAATGGATTGCCGATGGCCAGCACGACGTCGCCGACCTGCGCGTCGTCGGAGTTGGAGAAATCCAGCGTCGGGAATTTCTCCTTGGTGTCTTTCAGGCGCAGCACCGCCAGATCGGTGCGGCTGTCCTTCAGAACGATCTCGGCTTCAAACTCGCGCTTGTCGGAGAGCGAAACCTTGACCTGATCCGCACCCTCGATGACGTGATTGTTGGTCACGACCAGCCCCGAGCCATCCACCATGATGCCGGAGCCGAGCGAACGCTGCATCTGTTCGGGCTGCTGACCCGGCACGCCGAAGAAGTGGCGGAACATCGGATCGTCGAGCATCGGATTGCGGTTCTGCACGACCTTCGCCGCATAGACGTTCACCACCGCCGGCTGCACGCGCTGGACGATCGGCGCGTAAGACAGCCGCAACTGATTTTGCGACGTCGGAACGAAGCGGTCCTGCGCGCCGGCAGGCGAAGCCAGCAATACGGACACGGCAAATACTGAGGCGATGCGAATGACGGTCATGAATGAAAATCCCGGATGCGATGGCAGAGATATAGGCTGCCTCCCATGTAAAGAGAAGTCGCCATATTAGGGCTGTCAAAGGCCAAGATCACGATATAGTTGAATACCTTACAGACCGTCAGGAAAACCTATGAAAGCCGTTGGTTACACAAAATCGCTCCCCATCGATGCCCCTGAAGCCCTGATGGATTTCGAGACCGCAAAGCTTGAACCTATGGGCCGCGATCTGCGCGTCGCCGTGAAGGCGATTTCGGTCAATCCGGTGGATACGAAAGTGCGCAAGCGCGCCGAGCCGCCTCCGGGCGAAACCAAGATTCTCGGCTATGACGCCGCCGGCACTGTCGAGGCGGTCGGGCCAGACGTGCAACTGTTCAAGCCCGGCGACGAGGTCTGGTACGCGGGCTCGATCCTGCGCCAGGGCACCAACAGCGAATTTCATCTGGTCGATGAGCGCATCGTTGGTCAAAAGCCGAAATCATTGTCGTTCGCGCAGGCGGCGGCCTTGCCGCTCACTTCGATTACGGCGTGGGAATTGCTGTTCGACCGGCTCGGCGTGAAGCAAGGCAAGAGCCCCGAACCGCGCTCGCTTCTGATCGTCGGCGGTGCGGGTGGCGTCGGATCGATCCTAATTCAGCTTGCGCGCCAACTGACCGGCCTCACTGTGATTGCCACCGCATCGCGGCCTGAGTCATCGAAGTGGTGTCTCGATCTCGGCGCGCATCATGTCATCGATCATTCCAAGCCGATGAAGGAGCAAATCGCCGCGCTGAAGGCGCCACCGGTTGCTACCATCGCGTCGCTGACCAACACCGAACAGCATTTCGCGGCGCTGGCCGACCTCGTCGCGCCGCAGGGCAAAATCGGGCTGATCGATGATCCGGCGACGCCGCCGAACGTTATGTTGCTGAAGGGCAAGGCTGTGTCGCTGCACTGGGAATCGATGTTCACGCGCTCGTCGTTCCAGACGCCCGACATGATCGAACAGCACAATCTGCTCGGTGTCGTCGGTAGCCTGATCGACAAGGGAACATTGCGCACCACGCTCGACAAGACGTTCGGCACGATCAATGCGGCGAACCTCAAGAAGGCTCACGCGCAGATCGAGAGCGGCACATCGGTCGGCAAGATCGTGCTGGAGGGGTGGTAAATTCCGCCAATAAAAAAGCGGTGCCGAAGCACCGCTTTTCAAATTTCAAATCTTGCGAATTGTTACGCGGCGTCCGCCGACGACTTTTCCTGCACCGGACCCGAATCGAGGCCCTTGGCATCTTCGTCGCGATCGACGAACTCGATCACGGCCATAGGCGCGTTGTCACCGTAGCGGAAGCCCGCCTTGATGATGCGGGTGTAGCCGCCCTGACGATCCTTGTAGCGCGAGGCCAGAACGTCGAACAGCTTGCGAACCTGATCGAGGTCGCGCATTTCGCTGATGGCCTGGCGACGCATCGAGAGGCCGCCCTTCTTGCCGAGCGTCACCAGCTTCTCGACGATCGGACGAAGCTCTTTCGCCTTCGGCAAGGTCGTGACGATCTGCTCGTGCTTGATGAGCGCAGCCGACATGTTGGCGAACATTGCCTTGCGGTGTTCTGCCGTGCGGTTGAGCTTACGATGAACTTTTCCGTGACGCATAATTTAGTCCTCAATTTAATCCGACGGCGTGTCGGCTTTGCTCAGGTGGGCTTCCTGCGTTCGCCCGAACGTGACGGCGGATTATTCCACCGCGACGAAAACTCAGTAATGATCCTCGAAGCGCTTGGCCAGTTCGTCGATGTTCTCCGGCGGCCAGCCGGGCACTTCCATGCCGAGATGCAGACCCATCTGGGCCAGCACTTCCTTGATTTCGTTCAGCGACTTGCGGCCGAAGTTCGGAGTTCGAAGCATTTCGGCTTCCGACTTCTGCACAAGATCACCGATATAGACGATGTTGTCGTTCTTCAGGCAGTTGGCCGAGCGAACCGACAGTTCGAGTTCGTCCACCTTCTTGAGGAAGGCCGGATTGAATGCGAGGTCCGGAATGACTTCGGCGGCCTCCTGCTTGCGGGGCTCCTCGAAGTTCACGAACACGTTGAGCTGGTCCTGCAGGATACGCGCCGAGTAAGCCAGCGCGTCGTCCGGCGAGATCGCGCCATTGGTTTCAATCGTCAGCGTGAGCTTGTCGTAATCGAGGATCTGGCCTTCGCGGGTGTTCTCGACCTTGTACGAAACCTTGCGGACCGGTGAGAACAGGCTGTCGACCGGGATCAGGCCGATCGGCGCGTCTTCCGGACGGTTGCGCTCTGCTGCAACGTAACCCTTGCCGGAATTCACGGTGAACTCCATGCGGATTTCCGCGCCTTCGTCGAGCGTACAAATTTGAAGGTCAGGATTGAGCACGGTCACGTCGCCGACGGTCTGAATGTCGCCTGCGGTGACGGCGCCCGGACCGGACTTCTTCACGACCATGCGCTTGGGGCCTTCGCCCTGCATCTTGATCGAGATGTCCTTGATGTTGAGCACGATGTCGGTGACGTCCTCGCGCACACCGGCAATCGAGGAGAATTCATGCAGCACGCCGTCGATGTGGACCGACTGCACCGCCGCACCCTGCAGCGACGACAGCAGCACGCGGCGCAGCGCATTGCCGAGCGTCTGTCCGAAGCCGCGCTCGAGCGGTTCGGCAACGAGGGTTGCAAAACGGGTCGGGTCGGAGCCCGGCGTGACCTGCAGCTTGTTCGGACGGATAAGTTCTTGCCAATTTTTCTGGATCGTCACTTGTTCACCCATGCCATTCAAATTCCTGGCGTTGGAGGTAAAGGCGGCGCGGACTGCTCCGCGTCATCGCATCTTCAAAAAATCGCGGACACACTTGCCCGCGATCAAAAAATCAAACGCGCCGGCGCTTGCGCGGACGGCAGCCATTGTGCGGGATCGTCGTCACGTCGCGGATCGAAGTGACGGTGAAGCCTGCAGCCTGCAACGCACGAAGCGCCGATTCACGGCCCGAACCCGGACCCGCGACTTCGACTTCCAGCGTGCGCATGCCGTGTTCCTGCGCCTTCTTCGACACGTCTTCGGCGGCAACCTGCGCCGCATAAGGTGTCGACTTGCGCGAACCCTTGAAGCCCATCGTGCCGGCGCTCGACCAGGCAATCGTGTTGCCCTGCGCGTCGGTGATGGTGATGGTGGTGTTGTTGAACGACGAATTCACGTGCGCGATGCCGGATGCGATGTTCTTGCGCTCGCGGCGGCGGACGCGTGTAGCTTCTTTACCCATAGTCTTTTCCTTCAAGCGCGTCCGTATTTCCAGACGCTGGGGAATTTCAGGTGATCATCCGGCCCCAAGAGATTCAAAGGGCCGGATCGGTCGGCGAATAAAAACGAAAATTACTTCTTCTTGCCCGCGATGGCCTTGGCCGGACCCTTGCGCGTGCGCGCATTGGTGTGAGTGCGCTGACCGCGCACCGGCAGGCCGCGGCGATGGCGAAGGCCGCGATAGCAACCCAGATCCATCAGACGCTTGATGTTGGTGCCGACTTCACGGCGAAGGTCGCCCTCGACCAGATAGTCGCGGTCGATCATTTCGCGGATCTGCAAAACTTCCGCGTCGGTCAACTGCGACACACGGCGTTCGAGCGGGATCTTGACCTGCTCCATGATCTCGGCGGAGTTCTTCTGGCCGATGCCATGAATGTACTGAAGCGCGATGATGACGCGCTTGTTGGTCGGAATGTTCACACCGGCAATACGGGCCAAGGTCTTCGCTCCTGTCGCCGTCCTCGTTGGGATCGGCACTGAATTTCTTAAGTCGAACGGGTCTTCACAAACGCGAACACGACGCCCTCCCCATCGATCGTTCGGGGGCCGGCATCGCTGGAAACATATCCGACTGGATGCGGCTTATTAAAGTATCCAACGGTGTTTCGTCAACCGTTTGACGGCTTTAGCAGGCCTTTTCACAGCCGTTTTGGCCAATCTTTTGGCCTATCGGCGAGTCTTCTTGGACTTGCCCTTTTTGGCCTTCTTAGACCCCTTTTTGGTGCCCTTGGAAGCCTTCCTGGCCGCCTTTGAAGGTTTCCGGGCCTTGGACTTGGCCTTTTTAGCCTTCTTCTTGGGAGACTTTTTGGAGGTCTTTTTGGCTGCCTTTTTCTTGGACGATTTGGACTTGGCAGCTTTCTTCTTCGATGTCTTTCTGGCTGGTTCGGCAGGACCGGCACCCAAGGCGGCTAGCACCCGGTTAATGGCCGACGTCACGTTTCCTATTGTCATCATCCCATCCACTGTAATGAGTTTTCGTTTTTCAGAATAATAGTGGACTAACGGCTCGGTCTGAGCGCGATACCTCGCAAGACGCTTGGACAGTACTTCCGGGGTGTCATCGATCCGGACTTCTTCGCCACGCGAGCGCATTTGCGCCACCCGCGTCTCAACACGCTCCAACAGAGCACTCTCGTTCACACGCAATTCAACAACAGCATCGAGCTTGAGGTGCTTTTTCTTCAGCAACTCATCCAGCGCGCGTGCCTGCGGCACCGTGCGTGGAAACCCATCCAGGATAAATCCCTTCCGGGCGTCGGGCAGTTCAATACGATCAGAGATGATTCCCACGACCACGTCATCAGGCACGAGGCCGCCATTCGCCATAATATCCTTGGCTTTGAGGCCGACCGGTGTGCCGGCAGCGACCGCCGCGCGCAGCATTTCGCCCGTCGAGAGCTGAACAATGCCGTGCTTTTGAACCAGCAGGTGCGCCTGTGTTCCCTTGCCCGCCCCCGGCGGCCCGAGAAGAATCAGTCTCATTAGCGGCGACCCCGCAATTTCGATTTCCGGATCAGCCCTTCATATTGATGGGCCAGCAAGTAGCCCTGCACCTGCGCCACCGTGTCCATCGTGACGCTGACCACGATCAGGAGCGACGTGCCGCCGAGATAAAACGGCACCGAGGCATAGGAAATCAGGATTTCGGGTATCAGGCAGACGACGGCCAGATAGATCGCGCCGAGCACCGTGATTCGCGACAGCACATAGTCGATATACTCGGCCGTGCGCTCACCCGGACGGATGCCCGGAATGAAGCCGCCATGCTTCTTGAGGTTGTCGGCGGTCTCGGTCGGGTTGAACACGATAGCCGTATAGAAGAAGGCGAAGAACACGATCAGCGCGAGATAGAGAAACAGGAACAGCGGGCGGCCGTGCGCAAGCTGCGTCATGATCGCCTGAAGCCATTCCGGTCCCCTGCCGGAGTTGAAGCTGGCAATGGTCGTGGGCAGCAGCAGCAGCGACGAGGCGAAGATCGGCGGAATGACGCCCGACGTATTGAGCTTGAGCGGCAGATGCGAGGACTGGCCCTCGAACGTCTTGTTGCCGACCTGACGCTTTGGATACTGGATCAGCAGCCGGCGCTGCGCGCGTTCGACGAACACGATCAGCGCAATGACCGCAACCACCATGACGATGATGACAAGAATGAGGAACGTCGACAGCGCGCCCTGACGTCCGAGTTCGAGGGTGCTGGCGATCGCGGTCGGGAGTTCGGCGACGATGCCCGCCATGATGATGAGCGAGATGCCGTTGCCGATGCCGCGCGAGGTGATCTGCTCGCCGAGCCACATCAGGAACATGGTGCCGCCGACCAGCGTGACCGTGGTCGACAGGCGGAAGAACAGGCCGGGATCGGCGACGACATTGCCGGCGCTCTCAAGGCCGACCGCGATTCCATAAGCTTGGAAGGTCGCGAGCAACACCGTGAGGTAACGGGTATATTGGTTGATGACCTTGCGGCCCGACTCGCCCTCTTTCTTGAGGGCCTCAAGCTGCGGCGACACCGATGTCAGCAACTGCAGAATGATCGAGGCCGAAATATACGGCATGATGTTCAGCGCGAAGATCGCCATGCGGTTGATGCCGCCACCGGCGAACATGTTGAACATGCCGAGGATGCCGCCCGCCTGCGATTTGAAAACCTGGCTCCAGATGGCAGGATCGATGCCCGGAAGCGGCACGTAAGTGCCGAGCCGGTAAACCAGCAGCGCGCCCAGCGTGAACCAGATTCGCTTTTTGAGTTCGTCAGCCTTGGCGAACGCCGAAAAATTGAGGTTCGCCGCTAATTGTTCTGCCGCAGAGGCCATCTTGAGGCTCCGATCATTTTGCTCGTCAGGACCGGAGAACCCGGCCGTCCGCGCCATTACTCCATACGATGATATATGAAGTCACGCCGCGGGTGCCCGTCACAAGACAGTCATTCCAGAAACGGATCGACAATATTACGAAGCCCGTTTGGGCTTCTTGGCAGCAGCCTTCTGCGCGGCTTCGTCTTTGGCAGGTGCAAGGAGCTTCACGGTGCCGCCGGCCTTCTCGACAGCCGCGATGGCGGACTTGGTCGCGCCATGCACTTCGATATTGACCTTGGACTTGATCTCGCCGCGACCAAGCAGACGCACGCCGCCCTTGGAACGGCGAAGCAGGCCGGACTTGACCAGCGATTCAGCATTGATGGTCTTGCCGCCGTCAATCGTCTTGGCGTCGATGGCTTCCTGCAGCCGGTCGAGATTCACTTCCGAGAGTTCGACGCGGAAAATGTTGTTGAAGCCGCGCTTTGGCAGGCGGCGATGCAGCGGCATCTGGCCGCCTTCGAAGCCCTTGATGCGCACGCCTGAGCGCGCGGTCTGGCCCTTGCCGCCGCGACCTGCCTGCTTGCCCTTGCCGGAGCCAATGCCACGGCCAACCCGCATGCGCTTCTTACGCGAGCCCGGATTGTCGGCGATCTCGTGGAGCTTCATCGCTTGCTTCCTTACTTCTCGTCGACGACGCGAACGAGGTGCTGAACCTTGGCAATCATGCCGCGAACCGCAGGCGAATCCTGCAACTCGACAACACGGCCGATCTTGTTGAGGTTAAGGCCGATCAGCGTCTCGCGCTGCGAGTGATGGCGGCGAATCGCGCTGCCGGTCTGCTCGACCTTGATGGTTTTCGTTGCGGCTTTCGCCATTATCTCAACTCCAAAAGAGCGTGTGAATTAATCCGCGACGACCGCTTCGGCATCGCCGCCGACGCGGCGCGACTGCAAAGTGGACACCTTGATGTTGCGGCGTGCCGCGACCGAACGTGGCGAATCCTGATGCTTCAGCGCGTCGAAGGTGGCGCGAACCATGTTGTAGGGATTCGACGAGCCGATCGACTTGGCGACGACGTCCTGAATGCCGAGCGTCTCGAACACAGCACGCATCGGGCCGCCGGCGATGATGCCGGTACCGGCGGGTGCAGCGCGCAGATAGACGCGGCCAGCGCCGTGGCGGCCGGCAATATCGTGATGCAGCGTGCGGCCATCGCGCAGAGCAACGCGCGTGAGGTTCCGTTTCGCAGACTCGGTCGCCTTGCGGATCGCTTCGGGCACTTCGCGTGCCTTGCCGTGTCCGAAGCCGACGCGGCCCTTCTGGTCGCCGATGACGACGAGAGCCGCAAAGCCGAAGCGCTTGCCGCCCTTGACGACCTTCGCCACACGGTTGATGTGGACGAGCTTGTCGACGAACTCGCTGTCGCGCTCTTCCCGACCGCCCCGATGTCCGCCACGTTCGCGTTCACCTGCCATGATAATATCCAATCCCTGAGAGGCTTTCGCCTCAGTCCTTAGTGTTCGTTCAAACCTAACTTAGAAACTCAATCCGCTTTCGCGCGCGGCTTCGCCGAGCGCCTTGACGCGACCGTGGTAGAGATAGCCGCCACGGTCGAAAATCACTTCCTTGACGCCGTTCTTCACCGCGCGTTCAGCCAGCAATTTGCCGACCGCCTTCGCGGCATCGACGTCAGCGCCGGTTTTGCCATCATCGCGCATCGTCTTTTCGAGCGACGAGGCCGAGGCCAGCGTTTCGCCCTTCAGATCGTCGATCACCTGCGCAGAAATATGCTTGGATGAGCGAAAGATCGACAGACGCGGACGACCGTTCGCGGTGCGGCGCAGCGACAAGCGCACACGCTGCTTGCGCCGGGCATTCGTAATAGAGAGTTTCGACATGACCGGCTCCGTTACTTCTTCTTGCCTTCCTTGCGGAAGATAAATTCGTCGGAATATCGCACACCCTTGCCCTTATA
>JAYVYQ010000167.1:0-8836 GCA_043784125.1 Afipia sp. | reverse complement strand
GGCGGCAAATTGCTGGAAGATATTTTCGGCTTGCGCAACCAAACCCCGATCGACCCGCGCGCGGCGCCGTAGCGCCACTTGCAATCGGCGGCCTTGCATGAAAGAAAATCTGCGATTGTTCGAGAGGATCAGATGGCCGCGCCGAAGCCCCCCGCATTTGAAACACTGAGCCTGCACGCAGGCCAGCATCCCGATCCCGTAACCGGGTCGCGCGCCGTTCCGATTCACCAGACGACATCCTATGTGTTTCAGGATGCCGACCATGCCGCTGCACTTTTCAACCTCGAGCGCGCGGGTCACATCTACACCCGGATTTCAAATCCCACCACGGCAGTGCTCGAAGAGCGCCTCGCCGCGCTGGAAAACGGCGTCGGCGCAGTTTGCACGGCAAGCGGCATGGCCGCACTTCACCTTGCGATTGCGACATTGCTCAATGCCGGCGACCATATCGTCGCATCGGCTTCGCTGTATGGCGGAACGATCAATCTTCTGACGCACACGCTGCCGCGCTTCGGGATCACCACCACCTTCGTCAAGCCGCGCGATCTCGATGGTATCCGCGCCGCTATCGGCCCCAGGACGAAACTTGTGATCGGCGAGACCATCGGCAATCCCGGTCTTGAAGTTCTGGATATTCCGGCGGTGGCTGAGATCGCACATAAAGCGGGTATTCCGCTGTTGATCGACAACACGTTTGCGACGCCGTTTCTCTCCCGCCCCATCGAGCTTGGCGCCGACATTGTGATGAACTCGATCACCAAATGGATCGGCGGACACGGCATCGCCATCGGCGGCGTCATTGTCGATGGCGGTCACTTCGATTGGGACAAGTCGGGAAAATTCCCGACGCTGACAACGCCCTATGCCGGCTATCACGGCATCGTCTTCAGCGAGGAGTTCGGCCCCGCAGCCTTCATTATGCGGGCGCGCGCGGAAGGACTGCGCGATTTCGGTGCCTGCATCTCGCCGACCAACGCTTTCCAGATATTACAGGGTGCTGAGACATTGCACGTCCGTATGCAGCGCCACATGGAAAACACCGCAGCCGTTCTGGCTTTTCTTGGGACCAACAAGGCCGTCGACTGGGTGTTGCATCCTTCGCTGGAAAGCCATCCGGATCATGCACTCGCGAAAAAACTCCTGCCGCGCGGCGCCGGCTCAATCATCACCTTCGGCATCAAGGGCGGGCGCGAGGCCGGACGCAAATTTATCGAAGCGCTGAAGCTCGTCAGCCATGTTGCGAATGTCGGGGACGCCAAGACTCTCGTCATTCATCCGGCCAGCACAACGCATCAGCAGATGAACGCGGAGCAGTTGAAAGTGGCCGGCATCGGCGAAGAACTGATCCGCCTGTCGATCGGCATCGAGGCTGCGGACGATATCATCGGCGATCTTGGACAAGCGCTTCGCTTTTCGCAAAAGGCATAGACGATGCAGTTGAAAGTTGGCGGCGATGACATCTATGCGGCGACAGGCGGCAAGCCATTCGACCCGAAACTGCCGCTGATTGTTTTTCTGCACGGCGCGGGTTTCGATCATTCGATGTGGGTGCTCCTCAGCCGCTGGTTCGCGCATCACGGCTACAGCGTTCTCGCGCCGGACCTTCCGGGACATGGACGCTCCAAGGGCAAGCTGCTGGCATCGATCGGCGACATGGCTGACTGGACGATTCAGTTGATTGCAGCATCCGGCGCGTCAAAGGCGCGGCTGGTCGGCCATTCGATGGGTGCGTTGATCGCGCTCGACGCGGCGTCCCGCCATCCAGAGAAAATATCCGGGCTGTCATTGATTGGCGTCGGCGCCGCAATGCCGGTCTCGGATGATTTGCTTGCTGCCGCAAAGTCGAACGATCACGCGGCGGTCGATATGGTGTCGATCTGGGGGTTTGGATTTGCCGCAGGTCTTGGCGGCTCGCTGGCGCCGGGAATGTGGATGATGGGCGGCGGTCAGCGCGTGCTTGAACGCAATCTGCCCGGTGTCTTGTTCAACGATCTGTCGGCTTGCAACGCCTACAAGGGCGCCGCCGACGCGGCAGCAAAGATCAAAGTCCCGACAACGCTTATTCTCGGCGAACGCGACATGATGACGCCGCTCAAATCCGGACGGCAACTCGCGCAGGCCATCGCCGGTTCGACCGAGGTCATCTTGCCAGGCGCAGGCCACATGTCGACGGCGGAACGGCCCGACGAAGTGTTGGCCGCGCTTCGCAGATGATAAACGGGATTGCGGCTAATGCTTCGACGACGATCCGGCGGGGAGTTCGATCAGCACCTCGCTGAAGGGAAATTCGAGCACGATCTCACCATCCGTATCGGTCACTTCGAGAACGGCGTTCAGCAAATTTGAAGCCTGCCCTTCTTCCTTCAGAAGCTCCGTGATCGTCACCCGCGCGACTTTCCACGCCTGATCCGGATCGCGTAATTCGACGCCATCAGGGTCCGGCACAAAGGAATCGTTGATACGTGTGTTGAAAAAATATCGGGGCATCTGCTTTATTTATTGCGGGCAAGCTATGCGCGCAAGACCGTATCGCAGTCGTGAATAAAGGTTGATCTCGATGCACAATCTGAGGCCTAACTGCTGCGACCAATTTGGAACGGTTATTTGCCAGCCATTATCGCCGACCCGATCTTTTACTGCGTGGCGATTCCCGCCGTCGTCCTTTTAGGACTCGCCAAAGGCGGGTTCGCGGGGCTCGGCATCGCCTCGACACCGATGCTGGCGCTTTACCTCCCGCCGCTTGAAGCCGCCGCATTGATATTACCCATCCTGATTACGCAGGATATGATCTCCGCCTATGTCTATCGCAAGGATTGGGATTCCTGGAATCTTAAAGTCATGCTGCCCGGCGCGGTCATCGGCATGGCGCTCGGCTGGCTGCTGGCGTCACACCTTTCGGACGCGCTGGTTCGCATCATCGTCGGCGGAATTGGATTGACGTTCGTCGCCAATACATGGCTGCGGCCGGCGAAGATCGAACCTCATCCAACCACGGCTGCGAGTGGAGTGTTATGGGGTGCTGTTTCCGGCTTCACCTCGTTCATGACGCAAGGTGGCGGACCGCCGTTTCAGGTTCACGTCCTGCCGCAGCGTCTGGCCAAGATGACGCTGGTGGGGACGACGACGATGTTTTTTACCGTCGTCAATCTTCTGAAGATCGGACCCTACTTTGCGCTCGACCAGTTCACATCGAAGAATTTTGTGACTTCACTGATCTTGCTACCGATTGCGGTCCTCGCGAACTTTTCTGGAATCTGGCTGGTGAAGCGAACGCCGACCGATCTGTTTTATCAGATCGCTTATGTTCTCCTGTTCGTCATTTCGCTGGTGCTGTTGTGGCAGGGCTTATCTGCAGTCATTTAGCCGCGCGACCGGATTAGCCAGTAACGCGCATTAGTATCCGGTCATTTCAAGGTAGCCCACGCCTGCGTGGCTGCCCTGAAATGTGATCGGTCCTTCCCAATAGGCAAATCGCGTCGCCATCCAGCTTTTCGGATTGAGAGGCACGGTATCGACTTTGAAATTGCGGTCCGTAATGGCGACGCTCCACGATGTCGGGATTTTGCGTCCCTCGACATCAGTTAATTTCGTTTGTTTCATCGCAATCGAGTCCGGCGGTATCTGCGTCGAATGGCCGTCCTGCGTAATCCAGTTTCCGGAAAAATAATCGCCGCCATCGCTCTGGCGAAGCCGGAACAGCATTACCTTCTCTCCGGAATCCAGATGCAGCGAGAGCCAGTCCCAACCGGACTGGTTGGCGGCGAGCGGCTGGCTGCTCCACTCGCGGTCCATCCACGCCTGCCCGCTGACGCTAACCGGTTTGCCGTTGAGCGTGAGCTTTCCTGCGGCGGAGAAGAAAGGCTGGCTGAAGTAATAGGACGCCTGCCCGCGTTCGGACTTTTTGCTGTAGCCCGCGTCACCCTGCAACACGAGCGGCTTTTTGGAATTCAACCGCAAGGATAATTCAAAATCCGCGCCCGTCGCCGACACGTCGAGCGGCGAGACATTCGCCGCCGAGAACATATCGCCCCCGCGCATCTCCCAGGAATCGATCCATGCACGAAACGGACTGGCCTCGACGCCCGCCTGTCTAACTCCACCACGCGCGAGGCGCTCCGCAAAATGATGGCTGCTCGCACTCGTTACTGCTGCATGGCCCATCCAGATCTGCCTGCTATCCCATCCTGAATCTTTCACTCCCGGAATCATGGCTTGCCGAAACAGCGTCCATTGCGCGCCATACTGCGCACCCGACGAATCCTGCAAATTCGCGGTGACGTACCACCACTCGATACGGAAATCCGGATGCGCACCGTGATCGCGCGGAACCGACAAAGTCAGGCTTTGCACGACCGGTGCGAAGCCTTGTGTCTCGCCGCCAAGCCCCGCGAAGCCCTGCGCAATAGCACCGCGTGTGCCGATGGCGGTCAACAAACCTGCTGCGACGAACGCACGACGATCAATCTTCCTCTCATCGTTCATCGGCAAAAATCTTCGCAAGCGTGATCGGCTTCAACTGCAACAGTCTCAGCATCGGAATAAGCGTCGCCATCAATGCGGCAAGCATCGCAACGCCAAGCAATTCCAGCAGCTGGAGCGGAAAGACATAGAGAGGCAGCCGCCATCCGAATGCTTTCACATTGACCACAGCGACGAGACACCACGCGACCAGCAGACCCACCGGCAACGCCAGCACCGCCGTCAGAAAAGCCACCGACATCGTTTTCAGAAGTTCAATGCTGGCAAGCCTACGTCTTGTAACTCCCAGCGCCCACAAAGGCGCGAGTTGCGGCAACCGGCTATTTGCAAGCGTGAGCAGACTGGTGAGCAAGGCAATTCCCGCAACGCCGAGCGTGAACGCATTCAACGCCGATGTCACAGCAAAGGTTCGATTGAAGATCCGCGTCGATTCCGCTTTCAGCGTTGCCTGATCGACAAGCCGACCACCATCCAGTGCGAACTTTTCACGCAGCGCTGCAATCAAATCCGCAACCAGTTCCGGCGCCACGCGCAGCCCGAAACGCGTGCGCGCGATGTCCGGCCATCGTGACGACAAGGCGTCAATGTCGATGCCGATTTGTCCTTTGGGATTTCCATAGTCAGGATAAATGCCTGCGACGTCCACCTGCCATGGCCCGCCGGGAGATGGAATCGTGACCCGATCCCCGATGCGGAGTTTCAAGCGGCGCGACAACTGCTCACTCAACAGCGCGGCATGACCTTCACGGACCTTGTCCCAAACGTCCGGTCGGGATTCAAGCAGCGGCCATCGCTCTCGATATGTCGGATGATCTGCGAAGCCCAGGATTTCAACCGGCAACCCATTCATCGTCACATCGGTCCGCCACGCCGGCAGGACCGCGTCGACCTCCGGCCGCTGACGCAGCCACCCCACGATCTCACGCCCCTGCGCGTCGCTGGTGGCATTTAAATAAACTTCCGCCGCGAGACGATCATCGAGCCATGTTGTAAAAGTTTTGCTGAAGCTCTGAACCATGGTCCCCACACCCACATTGACGGCGAGCGCCAGCAATAGGGCCATCAAGGCCAGCGAGAGCCCGGACAATTGCTGGCGGCTATCGGCCCAGAACCATTTCGCCATCGGGCGATTGGCGCCGCGCTGGCCAAGCCAGAGAACAAGCCCGAGGATGACCGGCAGTCCGAGTGCTGCGGCGAGGAGCAGCGCTGCCAGCACCGCGAATCCCGATGCAAGAGAATCGCCGAAATACAGAACGATTCCCGCAGCCACCGCGACAAGCAGCGCGACAGCGCCCTGCCGTTTCAACCAGCGCTGCTGCGTTTGCTGCCAAGCATAGGGTTGCGCCGCCACAAGCACCGGCAAGCGATACACCCGCACCAACCCATTTGCCGCTGCAAGCAGCGCACCGATGATGCTCATACCAAGGCCCGCAATCCACCATTCGGCATGCAGCGACAGTTGGCCGGGAATTTGCGCGCCGTAGAGACCGCGCAGACTGGTCGAAACATCCGGCAATAAAAGCGAAGCAATAAAGTATCCGCATATCAGGCCGACGATGCCCGACACAGCCGCCAGCGTGACAAGCTCAATGACTAGAACTGCCGTGAGTGATTTCGCGGAAACACCACAAGCGCGCAGCGTACGAAACATCGGCAGGCGTTGTTCCAGCGCAAGACCAATCGCTGAGTGGACGATGAAAAGGCCCACAAAAAATGACAGCAGGCCGAAGGCCGTCAAATTGAGATGAAAGCTGCTGGTCAAGCGCTCAAGATCGCCGGGCTCGCCAGCCTCGACGCGCCGCAGACGATCGCCCACTACCTCTTCGAGCGGTTTGCGATTTCCAATATTCTGCGCGCCAATCAGGAGCCGCGAAATCTGACTTGGCATCTTCAAGATTGATTGCGATATCCCGATATCGACCAGCAGAACGCCTGGCGCAAGCTGGTCTTGCAAAACGAGCGGCGGGAGCGACATGCCGCCTTCGACAAGCGGCGATGAACCTTCACGCGCTTTCAAGTCAGCGAGCGTCTCAGGTCCAACGAATGTTCGCCCCGGTGGTGTCAAAAAACCTTCCAGTTGAGCCTGTCCTACGATCGGCGCGGTGCCTGCACTTTCCGGGAGCGTCAAAGGCTCGATTCCAAGCAGCCGATACGAGCGGCCGTCGATACGGATGCGACCCTCAACGACCGGCGACACCGGCCAGTTCGCACGGCGCAGATCGACGAAAAGCTGTTGAGGAAATGACGGACTGTCTCGCCCGATCAACATCGCGGTCTTGCCGCCGCTGAACGTCGCAGCTGCACGGTCGTAGCTGTTGCGCGCCTGCTGATTGAGCGCCTGCACGCCGCTCCACAAGGCCGTTGCCGAAATCAGGCCAACGAGCAGTGTTGCCAACTGCGTACGATGACGCTTCCAATGACTGAGCAGCACCGCGAGCACCCAGATATGACGCCTCATGCGATCAACCCGGCGGTCAGATGAACCTGCCGGTCCAACGTTGCTGCCAGCCGCGCGCTGTGCGTCACCATCAGGAAGGCACAGCCGGTCTGCGCGACCAAATCCCGCGCCAGATTCAATACCTCGTCGGCGGTCTTTTCATCGAGATTGCCCGTCGGCTCATCGGCCAACAGAACGAGAGGCTTGACCGCCAGCGCGCGGCCGAACGCGACGCGTTGCTGCTGTCCACCTGAGAGCTGTTCCGGATACCTGTCCAGCAACGCGCTCAATCCAAGACGCTCGACAAGCTCACTCTGCCACGCAGCGTCGTGACGGCCGGCAATGCGCGCCTGAAATGCGAGATTGTCCGCGACGGGAAGACTGGGAATGAGATTGAACTGTTGAAACACGAGCCCGAGGCGGTCACGGCGCATCGCGGCGCGCGCACTGTCGGACATAGCAGAAATGGGTTGGCCATTGAGCAGTATCTGTCCGCTATCGGCGCTATCCAGACCCGCGATTAAATGCAGCAGCGTGCTCTTCCCGCTTCCGGATTCGCCGGTAAGCGCGATGCTCTCTCCAGCCTTCAGCGAGAGATTGACACCACGCAGCACCGCGAGCTGCTCGCCGGATGTGCGGTAGGATTTCGTGAGGTCCTGAACACTCAGCATAACTGCGAGACTACACGCCGATCACACCGTCACAAACGAACTTAATGCGGCGCGCCGAGGCGCTCCGCATCAGATCGTGCTGAGTTCGTAAGCCTTGATGTTCCTTGCGCGCTCGGAATCGGCGTTTGCGCGGTGGTCGGTGGCGATGGCCGTATAAACCGCAGGCAGCACGAACAAGGTGAACAGGGTTCCGATCGACATGCCGGCGACCACAACAAGGCCGATTGAGAAACGGCTGGCTGCGCCGGCACCGCTGGCCGTGAGAAGCGGCAACAGACCGGTGACCATGGCGGCTGTGGTCATCAGGATCGGCCGCAGGCGAACGCGCGCGGCGCGTTCAATCGCAGTCCGGCGATCGAGACCTTCCTTCAACTGCAGTTCGTTCGCAAACTCCACCATCAGGATGCCGTGCTTGCTGATGAGTCCAATCAAGGTCACGAGACCGACCTGCGTGTAGATGTTGATCGTTGCAAGTCCGAAGAACAGCGGAATGAGCGCGCCGCTGATGGCCATCGGGACTGAGATCAGAATCACAAGCGGATCGCGCAGACTTTCAAACTGCGCCGCCAGCACGAGGAAAATGATAATCAGCGCGAACACGAACGTCACCGCGAGCTGATTGCCTTCCTGGAAATACTGTCGCGAGTCCGCCAGGTAATCGTGGCTGTAGCCGGACGGCAGTTCCTTGGCCTGTTGTTCGAGGAATTCAACCGCTCTGCCGACCGTCACGCCCGGCATCGGGACCGCCTGGAACGTCGCGGAGTTGAGCTGATTGAAATGCGTCAGCGCATTCGGGTTGGTCGATGTCGTAATCGTCACGATCGTCGAGAGCGGCACCTGTTTTCCGCCGGTCGTCGGTACGTAGTAGTTATCAAGCGCTTCGGGCGACAAACGAAGGCCGCGCGGCACCTGCGGAATCACTTGGTAAGAACGGCCTTCCAAATTGAAGCGGTTGACATAGTTGCCGCCGAGCAGCGTCGCGAGGGTATTGCCGACGGCGGCCATGGTGATGCCGAGATCGTTGGCTTTAGAGCGATTGATATCGACTTTTACAACCGGCTGATTGAAAGCCAAATCGCTGTCAGCAACGATGAACAGACCGCTCTTGCGTGCGGCAGTCTTCAGCTTTTCCATCTCTTCAAACACGGACTGAAACCCGTTCGTCGTGCTGATAACCATTTGAATCGGCAATCCGCCTGGGCCGCCGGGCAGCGGCGGCAAATTGAAGGCAAACGCGTTGACGCCTTCG
>JAYVYQ010000166.1:0-5465 GCA_043784125.1 Afipia sp. | reverse complement strand
CCGCACCCATATTGGTTCGTAGCAGGACGGGGCCGCCGCCGGTCATCGTCGCGCGTAGCCGTGCGATCCATTTGGCGGGTTCCCAATAGGTCACGCGTGGGTCGGTCAGGCCGCCCATTGCAAGAATAGCCGGGTAGGATTTCGCCGCCACATTGTCATACGGCGAATATGACAGGATGGTCTGAAATGCCTTTTCGTCCGTGATGGGGTTGCCCCATTCCGGCCATTCGGGCGGCGTCAGCGGCAATGTCTCATCCATCATGGTGTTGAGGACATCGACGAACGGAACCTCGGCGACAATGCCGGCAAACAACTCGCCCGCACGATTTGCAACGGCGCCCATCAGCATGCCGCCCGCGCTGCCGCCATGTCCGACAATTTTCTTGGCGGATGTATACTTCGCCTCGATCAGCGCGCGTCCTGCCGCAGCGAAATCATCGAAGGTGTCTGTCTTCTTTTCGCGCTTGCCGTCGAGATACCAACCCCAGCCTTTGTCCGCGCCGCCGCGGACATGAGCGATCGCGTAGACGAAGCCACGATCGACCAGTGAAAGGCGATTGGCAGAGAACGATGCGGGTATCGCGTGGCCGTACGAGCCGTAGCCGTAAAGCAGCAACGGTGCCTGTGCGTTCGGCTTGAAGTCGCTTCGATGCAGGATCGACACCGGCACTTCAGCGCCATCGGCTGCACGCGCCATGATACGTGTCGTGACGTAGTCCGCCGGATCGTGACCTGAGGGAATTTCCTGACGTTTGCGCAGGGTTCGCTTGCGACTTTCCATGTTGTAGTCGAACACTTCGGATGGCGTTGTCATCGACGAATAGGCAAATCGCAGATTCGTCGTCTCGAATTCATAGCTGCCCATTGTGTCGAGCGAGTAGGCCGCTTCGTCGAAGGCGATAGCGTGTTCATCATTGGTGCGAAGATCGCGAATAACGATGGAAGGCAATGCATTGGCGCGCTCCAGACGCACCATGTGGTTTGCGTAAAGCTCGACATCGATCACATAGATGCCGGGCCGATAGGGTATCATGTCCCGCCAGTTTGCGCGGGCCGGAGCGGTCAACGGCGAAACAGCGATCTTGAAGTCGATAGCACCATCGGCGTTCGTCAGAATGAAAAGCTGGTCGCCGCGATCGTTGACGGAATACTGCACGCCTTCTTCGCGTGCCGCGATGAGTTGCGGCTCGGCGTCTGGATCGTGAAGGTCGATCAAACGTTGTTCGGAGGTTTCATGGTCGCCGCCGGCGATCACGCAAAAGCGCCCGCTCGCGCTTTCATGAATATGCGTGAACCAGCCTGAATCCTTTTCTTCATAAACCAGCTTATCATCGCTTTGAGGCGTTCCCAGCGTGTGCCGAAAAACCTGCATCGGACGGTGATTGTCGTCGAGCTTTACATAGAAGAAGGACCTTGAATCCGCAGTCCAGACGACGCTTCCATCGGTTTCTTCGACACTATCGGAATGGTCGATGCCGGTTGCCCAATCGCGGATTCGGATCGTGAAATATTCCGAGCCGCGTATGTCCGCGCTCCACGCGTGCAGTTTGTGATCCGGCGAATGGCGCGCACCACCGAATTTGAAATATTTGGATTTTGCGGCCTGTTCGTCGCCATCGATAATGACGCGGGTCTCGCCGCCGTCGCGCGGCGCGCGCACGATCAATTCGTGCTGCCCGCCGTCACGGAATTTGTGGAAATAGGCAAACGGTCCGTCGGGTGAGGGGACGCTGGAATCGTCTTCCTTGATGCGGCCCCGCATTTCGGCAACGATCTGTTTCTGGAGCGCGGCAGTGTCGCCCAGTATCGATTCCGTATAATTGTTCTCGGCCTCGAGATAGGCGCGGATGTCGGGATCGAGCACCGAGGGATCTCGCAGCACCTCCTGCCATTTGTCGTCTTTGAGCCAGGCATAATCATCGGTCACGGTGACGCCATGAACCGAAAATTGATGCGGTCTCCGCGCGGCCATGGGAGCGGGAACAGACTTGCGAGCGGTCATGAATTTTTCTTTCGGTGAACTTGAGTAGTTCAGCTATTTGCTTTCGGCGCGGATACAACACCTGCCAGAGCGAGGGTTGTGTGAAGCAATACGTTCGCGCCGGCGGTGCAGTCGGCTTGCGTCGCGTCCTCAAGCTCGTTGTGGCTGACGCCATCCTTGCACGGCACGAAAATCATCGCAGCCGGCATAACGCCTGCAAGGTTGCAGGCGTCGTGGCCCGCTCCCGATGTGATGCGGCGATATGAATAGCCGAATTGTTTTGGCGCCCTCAATAGCCGAGACGATTTCGGCGTTGAACACCGTCGGCTCCTTGCGCCAAATCTGATCGACGGCAATATCTACCTTGCGGCGCGTGGCGATGTCTTTTACCGCGCTTTGCAGTTCACGATGAAGTTTGTCCATCGTACTGGACTGGGGACTACGAAACTCCGCCGAGAATTTGAGGTCGCCTGCGATCACGTTGCGCGATGGATTGTCGATTGTCATTTCGCCGATCGTGCCGACCGCGTTTGGGGCGTGGGCTTTGGCGACTTTCTCAACGGCAAGCACGACTTCCGCAAACGTTGCCAAGGCGTCGCGCCGCAGCGGCATCGGTGTCGTTCCCGCGTGACTCGCGAAACCCGAGATCGTGCCGTTGTACCAGATGATGCCTTGGCCGAGTTCGACGACGCCGATGGTTTTCTCCTCGGCTTCCAGAAGCGGCCCTTGCTCGATGTGGAGTTCGACGAATGCGCTGAACTTGCGGGCGCCGACCGGCTCCGCGCCGCGATAGCCGATGGCATCAAGCGCTTCAGCCACCGTGATTCCATCAGCGTCCTTGCGGCTCAGAATATCGTCGGTGGTGTACTCACCCGCATAGGCAGCCGACGCCATCATGGCGGGCGCAAAGCGTGAGCCTTCTTCATTGGTCCAGTTGCAGATGCAGACCGGCACTTCGGTCTCGATGCCTGCGTCGTTCATCGCGCGGACGACCTCGAGCGCCGCAAGCGTGCCGAGAACCCCGTCGAACTTTCCGCCTGTCGGTTGGGTGTCGAGATGCGATCCGATGCCAATGGGAGGCTTCGACATGTCGCGCCCCCGACGCATGGCGAACATCGTGCCGAGCGCATCGACGTGAACCTCGCAACCCGCAGCTTCGCAGGCGTCGCGGAACCAGTCGCGCACCAGTTTATCTTCGGCCCTTAAAGTCAGCCGCCGCACGCCGCCCTTCGGCGTGCCACCAAATTTGGCAGTCTCGTGGATCGCGTTCCAAAGTCTGGCGGAATCGATCTGAAGATTGGATTTGGTGAGGGCCATGCCCTTCGATAGCGCAGGTTGGGGCCAACCGGAAATCGCAGTCATGCCATAATTGCACTGCAGCAATTCTGTTGACTTGGCTCAAAGTGAGTGCTTACTCACGATGATGAGCACGCTGAGACTCACGGGTGATTTGCGCCGGGAGCAGATACTGGAAGCCGCGCGGCGTTGTTTCGCGCGCTATGGATTTGCCGGGACCACCACCAAGAGCGTCGCGACCGCGGCATCGATTTCCGAAGGTCTGTTGTTCAAGCATTTTCCGACCAAGGCGGCGCTTTATGCGGAGATTCTCGCAGAGGCCTGCGAGGCCGATCCGGAAATGCATCGTCTGCTCGAGCTTGAGCCCTCGACATCGACGCTGGTTGTGCTGATACGCGAAATGGTCTCGCACTTCCTCCGCGCAACAGAGTCGCCCGATCAGGAAGAAGCCCAGCGTATCCGGCTGATGATTTCGAGCCATCTTGGCGATGGCGAATTTGCGCGGCTATTGTTTGAAAAAATCGGAAACCTGATCGGCCCGGTTTTTAATGCGTCGCTCGAAAGTGCGATTGACGCTGGAGACGCGACGCGCGTCGAAGGCGAACCCCTCAATCTTTTCTGGTTTGCGCATCAGCTTGTTCACATGATCGCGCTTACAAAATTGCCGGCAATTCCGTCTTTGCCTTACCCCGAGACCGACGTTTTTGAACGGTACGTGTGCCAGTTCATCCTGCGCGGCATCGGGCTGAAGGACCGCGCGATTGCCTCTTATCTGGACGCCGAACCGTCGCCATATCGGGCGGCACCGCGAATTGCAGAAGGTGTATGACATGGACGCGAAAACTTCACCGTCTCAAAAGCCGAATTCAGCGAACGAAAAGCCGCGATCTGCTCCCGTGCAGATGAAACGATGGCTGATCATCGTCGGCGGTGCGCTTGCGTTGCTGGTTTTCCTTTTCGTGGGGTTCAACGCATTTCGCAGTTACATGATTGCGAAATTCTTCGCCAACAACAAACCGCCGGCAGTTTCGGTCAGCGTTGCTGAAGCAAAGGCCGAGGTGCTGCCGCGTCTGCTGGTTGGCATCGGCGATCTTGCCGCAGTTCATCAGGTCGATGTGACGACCGATGTAAATGGCCGAGTCACCGACATTTTGTTCACGCCGGGTGCGCGGGTGAAAGCCGGCGATCCTCTCATTCAGAT
Source organism: Afipia sp. (assembly GCA_043784125.1). GTDB lineage: Bacteria > Pseudomonadota > Alphaproteobacteria > Rhizobiales > Xanthobacteraceae > Afipia. The sequence continues at coordinate 987 of JAYVYQ010000166.1, read as the reverse complement.
TTTCGATACGCCCGATCAAAGCGATCTTGCGAGCTTTAAGGCGCAGACGCTGGCAGCGTCGCTTGCATTGGATCGCGCGAAGGCACTTGCCGCAAAACAGTTCGGTCCGCAGGCGACGGTCGATCAGGCACAAGCTGCATACGATCAGGCCAACGCTGCCGTTGCCAAGACGGAAGCGGTCATTTCGCAGAAGCGCATCAAAGCCCCATTCGACGGCGATCTCGGTGTTCGCAAGGTGGAGTTGGGTCAGTATCTGAGCGCCGGCACGCAAATCGTGTCGCTGACGGATCTGTCGAAGCTCTTCCTCAACTTCACGGCGACCGAAAAAGATCGCGCGATCCTCGATGTCGGTCAAATTGTTCGCGTCGCCGTCGACGCGTATCCAAGTCGCACATTCCAAGGCAAGATCACTACCATCGAGCCGCAGATCAGCGCCGATACACGCAACGTCCGGATTCAGGCGACACTGGAAAATCCCGATCGCATCCTGAAGCCCGGCATGTTCGCGACCACGAAAGTCGAATTGCCGCCCGAGGGTGCAGTGATGACCGTGCCTGAAACGTCGGTTGACTACACGCTTTATGGCGACTCGGTCTATCTCGTTGAAGAGACGAAAGCTGACGACGGTAAGACGGGTTTCAAGGCTACACGAACGTTCGTGAAGGTCGGCGATCGCGTCAATGGTAAGGCCGTCATCCAGAGCGGCATCAAGGCCGGTGATCGTGTCGTCGCCGCCGGACAACTCAAGCTTCAATCTGGCTCGGCCGTCACGATCTCTGCCGATCCGTCGCCACCCATACCAGCGCAGCCACCGCGCAACTGATCCGACAAGGAACGCTGAGTCATGGCTTTCACTGATCTTTTCATCAAGCGTCCGGTGTTGTCGCTCGTCGTCAGCCTGCTGATCCTGCTGATCGGATTCAAGGCGGCAACAAGCCTTGGCGTGCGGCAGTATCCGAAGCTCTCGAATACCGTCATCACGATCAC
>JAYVYQ010000165.1:0-7665 GCA_043784125.1 Afipia sp. | reverse complement strand
ATCCGCCGTCATCCGGGCGCCGCATGGCGGCTGCTGCGCGATCCCGATCCGCCTGAACGCGGGCTTGCGCCGCTGCCATTCGCACGTCCCGCGCGCGTTCTCTTGCAACTGCGCGCGTGTTGGATCGTTCGCGAAAACGCGACAGCACCCCCATCGCCGCCGAGCGGCCACGCGACCATGTGTGAAACGCCTGTCCCGCAACGCGACCCGCCGAGCCGCCGGCCCAGACCAGTTCGAATGGCGACAACAAACGCCAGCGATCGTCACCCCACAGAATGCTGCGCGCGACCAATTGGCCGCCCATCGCCGACGTATTCAGACCCTGGCGGCCGAAGCCACTGACCACCCACAGGCCTTTGCGAAGCTCGCCGATCTGCGGCATGCCGTGCACGGTCTGGCCAAATACCCCGCTCCAAGTCTCTGAAATTTCTGGCTTTCCGAGCGCCGGAAAGATTGTGGCGATTCGGCCGCACAGTTTGCGGCCATAGCGTTTGGCGTCGCCCTGCCATGTCGTCTCGTGGCTCGACCAGAGCAGTCTGTCGCCATCGACGATGCGGAATTGATTGACACCGTCGGTGTCCATCACCGACCCCCGATAGGCGATCGCATCGGCAAGACGATCGCCGAGCGGCTCGGTCAACGCCGCGTACCGCCATGTCGGCAGCAGCGTTCCGGTGAGACGCCGTGCGGGCGATCCGAGATGCACATTGCCCGCAAGAATAATGTCCGAGCACCGCAGCTTCGCCGATGGCGTGGCGACGCGCTTGCGGATGCCGTTGGGATCGATGCTGACGACGGGCGAGTCTTCAAAGATTCTCACGCCGGCTTTTTCCGCCAGCTCCGCGAGGCCGTGGACGTATTGCCGCCCATCGACCTGAAACGCTTTCGGGTAATGAATGGCGTGAAAATAACGCTGTGTCTTCAGGCTTTCCCGCACGCGGTCGATCTGCCAGCCTTCGACCTCGGTGCCGAAATCTTCACTCAGCGTCTGCAATCGGCCTATCAATTGCTCGCCGACATCGACGTTTGAAACTTCAAGCGCGCCGTCCGTCAGCGCGACATCGCGCATGGCCTTGTCGGTCGCGGCGGCGCGTACATAATCCGCGCCTTGCTGCGAAAGTGTCCAGAGTTCGCGCGCATTGTCGTAGCCGATACGCTCGATGATCTCCGCAATCGGAACGCCAAAGCCCGGCATCACGGTGCCGAGATTGTTTCCCGATGCGTTCCAGCCGACGCGTCGGCTTTCCAGCACGACGACGCTGGCGCCCTTCGCAGCCGCCTCGCGCGCCGCTGTGAGACCCGCCAATCCGCCGCCGACAACAACAATATCGACGTCGAGATTGAAGGTCAGCCGCGGCCGGGCCGGTGCATCCGAAAATGCGGTTATACCATTCGCTTCATTGGTCATTTTGGCCGCTTGAGGTCCGTGTGGCGAGAACGTGACCGACTTGGAATCGTGAGGCGAAATCGTGTCGCCTTGTCCCCATCGGACTTCTACACTATTCCGGGATCGCCTCCAGTCCAAGGCACTAACAAGGCCACTAACAAGCCCGCCGGAACACGGCTCAAGAGAGAACGAGATCGTGCAATGCGCCGGCTGATTCTGCTGCGTCATGCCAAGACCGAGCGCGATGCGCCCTCCGGACGCGACTTCGATCGCAGGCTCGACGAACTTGGCACGCACGACGCGCGCGACATCGGGCAATGGCTGGCGCGAAACAACTACACACCGGATCTTGCATGGGTGTCGCTGGCGCATCGCGCGCAGCAGACGTGGGAGATTTTGCAGAAATCATTTCCGAAATCGCGCGCCGAACATCTCGAGGAACTCTACAGCACCGATGCGGGTGATTTATTGACGACAATCCGCACCGCCGGGATTGCGGACCCCAAAGTCCTGATGATCGTCGCGCATAATCCTGCGCTGCACGAACTGGCGCTGGCGTTGATCTCGGCCGGCGGGACAACTGGCCTGCGCGCGCTGGCGGCGAACCTTCCGACCGCAGGTGTTGTGGTGATCGATTTTGCCAGCGACGATTGGGACGATGTGGGATTTCGCAAAGGCGCTCTGGAATGTTTCGCCAGCCCGAAACTTCTGAAGGAATGGTCGGACAACAATTAGTTCGCGACCGCATCAAATTAAATTTCGAGCAGCGACATAAAAACGAAAATTTGGAGGCGGCGATGTTCAATTCGATTCTGGTGCCCATCGATCTTGCCGACACCGATCTCGCACGGCCCGCCATCGAGACTGCTGCATCGTTATCGAAATCATCCGGCGGCAAAGTACGGCTGGTCAATATCATGGCGATGACGCCGGTGATGCTCGCCGAATACGTGCCGCCGGATTTCGACGCCCAGCAGCGTCAATCGTCCAATGAGGCGCTCGCCATCGTGGCGCGAGAATCCGGCATCGACGCCAAACGCATCTCAACTTCGATACGCCAAGGCGGCATCTATCATGAAATCCTCGAAGAAGCCGCCGAGGTGAAGGCCGATCTGATCGTCATGACATCGCATCGCCCCTCGATGCAGAATTATTTTCTCGGCTCCAACGCCGGGCACATCGTGCGTTACGCGAAATGTTCGGTGCTGGTGGTGCGGAAGTAGTCCCAAGGAAATTGTAATGAAGCGAGAAGTCATCCGCGTCGAGCCGCTGTCCACCTACCTTGAACGCTGGAAGGCGCCGACATCCGCCGTCACGCGTCACGGCGATACGATTTACGTGTCAGGTTTTCCGCCGTTCGATCCTGCGACCGGCGAAGTCATCGACGCGCCGATCGAACGGCAGACAGAACTCGTTCTCGAACAGTTGAAGCTGTGCGTGGAGACCGCGGGCTCATCGCTGGAGAATGTTCTCAAGTGCAACGTCTATTGCACGTCGGTGGAGAAATTCGCGGCGGTCAACGCGATCTATGCGCGGTATTTCCCAAAAAATCCGCCCGCGCGAATTTTCGTCTGCGTCCCCGAATGGCCCGGACATTTCGATATCGAAATCGATTGCATCGCGGCGGTGCTCTAGGCGGCGAAGAAATCCTCGGCTACCGTCCGACGCCGCCGGGAGATGACCCCATCATCGGGCGGCTAAGGTTTGGCCGGGCCGGCCAACGACGCCCGGCCGAGCTGATCTTTCTGCGACACGTTGCTACGGCAACACATCCATCGGCAACGCATCGAGCGTGTAGCCGCGCGGGCGGTTGCGCTTCATGAAGCCGCCGATCTGCCAGGCAAACAATCCGGCAAATCCGACCAGAAAAATCGCGCCGCCGAATTCGCCGGTCCACAGCGCGCGGATCAATAATCCCGCCATTGCGGCCGCGACCAGCGCCATCAAAACCATTCCGGCCATATAGATCTTAGGATTGATTCCGGCGATCAGAAACACCTTGCATCCTGCAGCCTTGAGGCGGCGATGCAATTCGACGATGAAGGCGCGGTAGCCGTCGTCCTGTCGTGCCATCAGCGCGATGGTGTGCCATGTGGTCGAGAACAATGTGACGCGCTCGCCTCGCGAATCCTCGATATCGGCGCGGAAGCGATTGGACTGCATCGAGATCGGACGGTAGGACAGCCGGATCGCCGCAATCTTGTCGAGCGGCCAGACGCCGGATTTTCCAGACGCCTGCCATGACAGGCCCTCATCGGTGAGCGTGAACTGTCGCGCGCCGCCGACCAGCGTGGGCTTGAAGATATATTGCGTGCCGTCGCCCGCCGCCTCGCTCGGCGGCCTCGGTGTCACCTGAAACATTTCGCTGAAACGCGACGGCATTCTCAACCTCAAACTTCAAGACCGGCTGGCTTGCGTCCCGCCGCGTCTGTATCCTACAACTCCATAGCAGCCCCCGCACCCGCACCAAACAGCACAGCATGGCCGACGCGACTTATTTTCCCCGCCACATCATTCTCGCGGCCGCGACGATCTTCGGCGTGCTGCTGGCGCTCGCGGTTCATATTCTGATCCAGCGATTCAATTTCAATCTCGGCGATTTGTGGCGGCACGACGCGCCGGGCCTCATCCCGGCCAGTGCCGCGGTGGCATGGTGGCTGCTCGCCGCATCCTCATTCGTCGCCGGATATTTCACCGCCGCGCTGATGAATCATTCGGTGTCGGGGAAAGTCTCATTGCGCATGCGGCAATTGCTGATCGGCGTCGGCGTGCTGATGCTGGCGGCTGCCGGACAGGCCGCGTCCGCGCCGAGCGCGGTTCCGAGTTTGGCTGGCGTGCTGGCCGGGGTTGCGGCGTTGTGCCTCGGCGCCGTGATGGCGTTTTGCGGCGCGTACTTCGCGCGCTCAAGCGGCTGTAGCGAACGCCGCATCAATCGAGTCTTCCGATAGATGATTCCGAACATGATGTTTGCATGACGCGGGCGCTTTTATCTGCGCCGTCGTGCCGTTAACGCCAAACAAAACCCGGCAAACTGCCTATTTTCCCTGCTGGAGTTTTCGCGTATGAGTCGCCTCGCGGTCGATATGCGCAGCCTTTCCAACAGGCTGACGGCTGCGCCCTGCCGGGAGGATGAATGCAACGACTGCTGAGCGCGTTCGCGCGTGTCATCAAGGAGCGGATCGGCTGGAAACGGCTCGGAATCACCGCAAGCCTCATCATCGTGACCATCGCCATCGTGCATCTGTTCCGCACCCTCAAGGGCGTGGACAAATACAAACTGCTGTCGGCGCTGGCCGACAAATCCGAACACCAGATTGCAATGGCAGCGCTCTGCGTGGCCGGCGCGTTTTTCACGCTGACGTTCTACGATCTGTTCGCGCTGCGCACGATCGGCAAGAACAAGGTCCCCTATCGCGTGGCCGCGCTCGCGAGTTTTTGCAGTTACGTGATCGGCCACAATATCGGCGCCACGGTGTTCACCGGCGGTGCGATCCGCTTTCGGATTTATTCGGACTGGGGATTGAACGCGATCGATGTCGCGAAAATCTGCTTTATCTCCGGGCTGACGTTCTGGCTCGGCAACACCTTCGTGCTCGGCTTCGGCATGATCTGGCATCCGGCTGCGGCCTCATCGATCGACCTGCTGCCTGAGAGCCTCAATCAGTTGATCGGCGCCGGAGTCCTCGGCGGCATTGCGACTTATCTCATCTGGATCGCGACCGGAAAGAAACGCCGCGAACTCGGCAAGGACGGCTGGATGGTGAAACTTCCGCCAGCACCCCTCACATTTCTTCAGATTTTTATCGGCGTCGTCGATCTCGGCTTCTGCGCGCTCGCCATGTACCTGCTGGCGCCGACCAGTCCCGATCTCGATTTCGTCACGCTTGCGGTCGTCTTCATTCTCGCGACGCTCCTGGGTTTTGCCAGCCATGCACCCGGCAGCCTTGGCGTGTTCGATGCCGCGATGCTGATCGGCCTGCCGATGCTGGGACAGGAAGAACTTCTGGCGTCGCTCTTGTTGTATCGTTGTCTCTATTTCTTCATCCCGTTTGCGATCGCCATTTCGATCATGGGATCACGCGAACTCTGGTTGAACGTTGTGCAGCCCTGGTATCTCAACCGCAAGGGCGACGACTTCAAGCCGGCGGTCGCCAAGGAAACATCACGCTCCCACACCTCCCGCAAGGCCAAGCAGGCAGCGGAATGAGCCGCAGACGAAGTCTCGCGCTTGAAGTTGAGGCTTGTGGCAAGCACGGGACGTGATCTAACGTCACGCTCCTCCCCACATTTTGGCCCCACCTTTAAGTTTCATTCAGGCATGATCCGCTCCCGCGCGCATTTTACGGCCTTCGCGATCCTGCTGCTGGCAGGGTTCGCCGCGTCCGATCGCGCCGCTGCACAAACACCGGCACCGCAAGCGCAGGCCACGGGTCCTGCATCCGACAATGCGTTCTCGATTTCGTGGGAGGTGCGCAACCGCTTTCGCCTGTTCCGCGAGGATCGCGACTTCCAGCTTCAGGCCGACGCGCTATCGGGCCAAACTATCTTTGCATCCGAACAGGCGTTGGCGGCGCAGAGCGACGGACGCGGCTGGGCGCGCACCGCGGTCGGCCGCCTGTGCATCGACGCCAACGGGCGCGTCACCGAGCCCTGCACCCGCGACGGTGTCAAGGAGAGCTATCTCACACCGCAAGACCATCCGGTCACGGTGCGTCTTACTGGTGCAGTACCTGTGGGCGCGACCTGCGCCTGGAGTTTTGACGACGGCGAAGCAACGCCGCGCCAGCAAACGCTCGACTGCAGCGAGGTCATCAATTTCCGCGCGCGTTACGGCCCTACCACGAATGTCGCGGTCGATGTCTCAAGTGGAACCGAGCCGCCGCAGCATCTGACTAGCGACATCGCGGTGCGCGACATTTTCATCGCGGGCCTCGGCGATTCGATTGCATCGGGTGAAGGCAATCCGGACCGCGCGGTCGAATTGTCCGACGAGGGATTTTGCTTCCGCTCCTATATGGCCGGCACGTCGGGCATGTATTTCCGTCCGGGGCGCGCCAAATATAAAGGCGCGCGCGCCTGCGATATTTTCGATGCTATGAGCTTGCAGAACTGGCAGCGCGCTGGCGCGCAATGGTTCAACCCGGCCTGTCATCGCTCGCTCTATAGCTACCAGACCCGCACAGCGATTGCGCTGGCGGTGCGCAATCCGCAGATCGCCGTTACCTATTTGCCGCTGGCCTGCACGGGTGCCACGATGGCGCAAGGGTTGTTCGGCCCGCAAGGCGCGCGCGAATGCGCCATCACCAAAAGCGGCTTGAATTGCGCCGGCACGGTCAACGCGCAGCTTGCCGAATTGCGCGAGGCGTTGACGGCGGCAGCATCGCGACAGCCCGGCCGCAAACTTGACCTGGTAATGTTGTCGATCGGCGCCAACGACATCAATTTCTCTGGACTGGTCGCCGACATTATTCTGGAGAGCAGCACAGAGCGGGCGCTGTCACGGCGCACGGGAGTCCTCGGCACGGTGGACGATGCACGCACGGTTCTGCAGCGCGATCTGCCGGCGGGGTTCGGCAAGTTGCGTCAGGCGCTTAAACCGCTCGTGGGCGGCGACATGTCGCGCGTGATGTTTGTGTCCTACGCTAACCCCGCGCTTGCGAACAATGCGCCCTGCCCCGGCGGACGCGCCGGTTTCGACATTCATCCGTCCTTCAATGCCGATCCGCAGCGCCTCAGCGAAGTGGCGAATTTCGTGCAGAACGAATTCCTGCCGCAAATCAAAAAGCTCGCCACATGCAGCGGCGGCACCATCTGCAACGACCGCACTGAGGCCATGACCTTCGTCGATCAGCATCAGGCGGCCTTCGGCGATCACGGCTTCTGCGCGCGGGCCGAGAGCGATCCGCCGTTCGACCGGCAATGCTTCTCGGCCAAGGGCGACAGTTTCGTCTCCGACATTGTGGAAGCCGCGAACAATCCGATGACCTGCGGTGCCGCGGCAAGTGAGTTTCGCGCCTATGCGCCGCGTGCGCGCTGGATCCGCGACGCCAATGACAGCTACTTCACCGCGATGACCTATCCACAGGCCGCGCGCGCACCCAATCAGCCGGGCGACATTCACGATGCTACATGGGGCGTGTTGTCGGCGGTGTATGGCGGCGCGATTCACCCCACCGCCGAAGGCTATGCCGCGATGGCGGATGCGGCACTTCCCGCCGCAACAACCATACTCGAATTGGGCGGACCGGACGCGCCTGTCACAACCGAGCCAATTGTTC
>JAYVYQ010000164.1:0-11600 GCA_043784125.1 Afipia sp. | reverse complement strand
GGTGTGCTTCCTGTTCGTGACCAAGGTCAAGAACCGGTTCGGCTATGACGACACGCTCGACGTGTTCGCCGGGACGATGAGAGATAACAGACGCCGCGGCCTCTCGCGCGTCCTTCAAGTTCTGATTCCGCGGAACCGAATTAAGTTTCACTGTTCACGAAAAATTATAGCTGAACCGCGCCGCCTTCGCTCCCGTAACTCGGACAACGACGTGACTGAACCTTTTGTAGGTCGGCCACGTTGCTTGTGATCGGCAAATCACTGCCATCACAATTCCAATTCCACCGGGAGATCAAACATGTCGAAGCGTATTGCACTTCTGTCGGCCGCTGCTTTCAGCGCGCTGGCTTTGACCGCTGCCGTCACTGCGCCAGTTCAGGCTCAGGACAAGATGAAAAGCGAAATGTCGGGCGAGAAGACCGTGATGGTCGGTGGCGCGCCGATGTACCCATCGAAGAACATCATTGAAAACGCCGTCAATTCGAAGGATCACACCACGCTGGTTGCTGCTGTTAAGGCTGCCGGCCTTGTGGACACCCTCTCGAGCAAGGGCCCATTCACCGTGTTCGCGCCGACCAACGCGGCTTTCGCTAAGCTGCCGGCCGGCACCGTCGACACGCTGGTGAAGCCTGAGAACAAGGCGATGCTGACCAAGATCCTCACCTATCACGTCGTGCCGGGCAAACTGGCCGCAGCCGACCTGACCGACGGCAAGACGCTCACAACCGTTGAAGGCGAGAAGCTCACCGTCAAGCTCGATGGAAGCAAGGTCTGGCTGATCGATGCCAAGGGCGGCAAGTCGTCCGTGACCATCGCTGACGTCAACCAGTCGAACGGCGTGATCCACGTTGTCGACACCGTGCTGATGCCGGCGTCCTAACACCACTCCCTCGCGCGGCCTGAGTGTCCCACAGGACGTGAGAGTTGGCGGGCCGGAGTAATCCGGTCCGCTTTTTTATGAACCAAACCGTTAGCTCCGGCTTGGACCTTCACAGATATTTCATGACGCCACCGCGTAACGGCGATAGATTTCACCCGTATTGGTGTTGGTGACGATTAAACCGGAAACCATCATGTCCAGCATCGCGACTAGCCGCGCCGAGAACAAGACAAAGACCAGGCCGGCGCAAGGTAAAACCATCCAGCCGGGCTGGGTGCGCGTTGTGCATTGGGTCAATGCGGTTGCGATCTTCATGATGATGACGTCCGGCTGGCAGATCTACAATGCCTCGCCGCTGTTCACGAACTTCAAATTCTCAAGTTCGATCACGCTCGGCGGCTGGCTCGGCGGCGCGCTGCAATGGCATTTCGCCGCGATGTGGCTGCTGATGGTCAACGGCCTGATTTATCTCTCGCTCGGCCTCATCACGGGGCGGTTTCGCAAGAAACTTTTGCCGATCTCGGCCTCCGGCGTGATCGATTACACCAAGGCGGCGCTGACGTTCAAACTCAGCCACGACGACATCAGCACATACAATCAGGTCCAGAAACTTCTCTATGCGGGCATTATCATCGTCGGCATCGTGATCGTGCTGTCGGGACTGTCGATCTGGAAACCCGTGCAGCTGCAATATCTGACTGCGCTGTTCGGCGGCTATGACGTGGCGCGTTACGTTCACTTTACCTGCATGGCCGCCATCGTTGCGTTTCTGGTCGTTCACATCCTGCTTGCGCTGCTGGTGCCGAAAAGCCTGCGCGCCATGATTGTGGGGAAGTAAATCATGGGCCGTCTTCGCAATCTCATTATTCCCGGCGTCGACAAGAATCTGCTGGTGAAAGACGCCACCAGACTGATGCCTGATCTCGCGCGTCGCCGTTTCATCGCGGGGGGTGCCAGCCTCGGCGCATTGACGCTGCTCACCGGCTGCGATGTGTCCGACAGCTTCTCGGCCGAATCGATGCTGACGCAGATGTCGAAATTCAACGACGCCGTGCAGGCGGCGATCTTCAATCCCAATGCACTCGCGCCGGAGTTTCCCGAAAGCGCGATCACCAAGCCGTTTCCGTTCAACGCCTATTACGCACTCGACGATGCCCCCAAGGTCGATGGCACAGCGTGGAAGCTCGAAGTCTCAGGTCTGGTCGAGAACAAGAAGCCGTGGACGCTGGATGAGCTTTATAAATTGCCGCAGCAGACCCAGATCACCCGCCACATCTGCGTGGAAGGCTGGAGCGCGATCGGCAAATGGACCGGCGTTCGCTTAAGCGATTTTCTCAAGCTCATCGGCGCCGACACGCGCGCGAAATATTGCTGGTTCCAGTGCGCCGATATGGATGGCTATAACTCGCCGCTCGACATGGCGACCGCGCTGCATCCGCAAACCCAGATGACATTCCATTTCGGCGACGAAATCCTGCCGCGCGCTTACGGCTATCCGATGAAAATCCGGGTGCCGACCAAGCTCGGCTTCAAGAATCCGAAATACGTCATCTCAATGGAAGTCACCAACGACTACAAGGGCGGCTACTGGGAAGACCAGGGCTACAATTCGTTCAGCGGAAGCTGATCGAGGCGCGTTACTGGCCGCGATTCGCGCACGCATCATGCGCTGCACCCTATTTGTGCACTAACGTCATTGTGAACGGCGTTAACGCGATCTTAACCAATTAAAATCTAACAAATTCAATGCCTTATTTTTCAGGCATGAAACCTGCATTATGCCGCAGTGCACACGAACTCATTCTGCGCCACACCGCCGTGGACCCCCGCAGACCAAAGGCAATGACGTGATTCGAACCTTGACCAATGCCACCGTCGGCATTTTCTCGCTCTTTATGTTGGCAACGTCCCTATTGCCGATGTGGAGCGACACCTCCTCGTCGGCCGAGGCGCAAGAGCACGCGCAGGACATGTCCAGCACCAACTGGCGCGGCATCGAGATCGCGATCCCGATGGACGATCACGGCATGAAGGCCGCCGGGATTTCCACCATCCATGTCGTGCCCGACGACGGCAAAACCGAATTGACGTTTCCCGGCACCGTGACGATTCCGCAGCCGCAGCTTCGCATCGTGGCGGCGCCCGCAGGCGGTCTGGTCGAAAGCATGCTGGTGTCGCCTGACGAGCCGGTGAGCGCAGGTCAGGCCGTGGCGCATGTGCGTTCGCCCGACATGGTGGAAGCGCAGCGGCAATATCTCTCCGCGATGTCGGACGAGACGCTGTCCGGCGACAAACTCCGCCGCGCCAAACTATTGGTCGAAGGCAAAGCGCTGCCGGAAAAAGAACTGCGCATCGCCGAATCCGAATCCGCTATCGCGAAATCGAAACTCGATGAGCGCAAGCAGCTTCTGTTCCTGATGGGCATGGACCAGTCCGATTTCGACACGCTGACGACCACGCGGGGCATTGTCAGTCTCTTGGTTGTGAAATCGCCGATCACCGGCACCGTGGTGACGCGCCATGTCAGCGCGGGCGAGCAGGTCAAAGCCGCAACGCCGCTTTATACATTCGGTGAACTCGATCCGCTCTGGGTGAACATTCAGATTCCGTCGCATCGCCTCGCCAACATCGCGGTCGGCGGACGAATAACGTTGCCGGCCCACGGCGTCGAAGGCCACATCATTCGCGTCGGCCGCACCATCGACCAGTCCACGCAATCGACCATCGCGGTCGCCGAAATCACCGCGGGCAGCGGACGTCTGCGTCCCGGCCTTGCGGTGAGCGCGACCGTGAAGATCGAAGCTCCGAGCATCGCCACCGCCAGCAAGAACTGGTCGGTCCCCTCCACATCGGTGGTGCGTCACCGCGATCAGTCATGGGTGTTCACCAAGAGCGCCGATGGTTTCCGCGCGCGTCCCGTTCAGGTGATTACAGAGTCCGCCCGCAACGTCGCGGTTCGAGCGGATTTCCGCGCCAGCGATGAAGTCGCCTCGCGCGGCGCATTGGCGCTGCTCTCGAAGTTGGTTGACGCCGACAAGGAGGAATAATCCTTGCTGGCAGCTTTGGTCGACCTCGCGCTCAGGCAGCGCCTCATCACCCTGTTGACTGCGCTCGCGCTGTGCGCGTGGGGCATCTACTCCTATTCGAAATTGCCCGTCGATGCGTTCCCCGACGTCGCGCCCATTCAGGTGCTGGTGTCGATGCGCGCTCCGGGGCTTGCGCCGGAAGAATTAGAGAGCCGCGTCACCGCGCCGGTCGAGATCGCTGTGCGCGGAATTCCCAATCTCGTCAGCATGCGCTCGACCACGCGTTATTCAGCGGCGCTGATGACGTTCGAGTTCGCGGACGGCACCGACATTTATTGGGCGCGCGCACAGGTCAACGAACGCCTGCAGGAAATTCGCGATCAATTGCCCGCCGGCACCGAGGGCGGCCTCGCCGATTGTCACGGCCTTGGGCGAGTTGCTGATGTTCACGGTGGAATCCGACACCATGAGCGTGCAGGAAATCCGCTCACTGATTGACTGGACGATCCGGCCGAAACTGCGCGGCCTGACCGGCGTCGCCGACGTCAATGTGCTCGGCGGCTTCGTGCGGATTTTTGAAGTTGTGCCATCCGCGCCCGCAATGGCGGCGCGCGGCATCACCACCGAGCAACTTGAAAAAGTGCTGGTCGCCAACAACCGCAACGACGGCGCGGGCCGCGTGCGCGAAGGCGAGGAAGCCTTATTGGTGCGCTCCGAAGGCCGCATCCGCACGCTCGACGATGTGCGCAACACCATCGTGACGGTCAAATCCAACACAACGGTGCGGGTGGGCGATGTCGCGGATGTGCGCGAAGGTTCGTTGCCACGCAACGGCGTCATCACGGCGAATGCAGAAGGCGAAGCCGTATGGACCACGGTGCTGGGTCTGCGCGGCGCGAATGCCAAAACCGTCGTCAGCGGCGTCAAGGCGAAGCTCAAGGAAATCAAACCGCTGCTGCCGCAGGGCGCGAAGATCGTCATTTTCTACGACCGCAACGAGCTGATCGAAAAAGCCGTGTGGACGGTTCAGCGCGTGCTGATCGAGGCCATCGTTCTGGTCGTCATTCTGCTGGTGCTGTTTCTCGGAAATCTGCGCGCGGCGGTCGTGGTGGCGGCGTGTCTGCCATTGGCCGTGCTGTCGACTTTCGTCATCATGCGGCTGTTCGGATGGTCGGCGAACATCATGTCACTCGGCGGCTTGGCGATTGCGATTGGCCTTCTGGTCGATTGCGCCGTGGTGGTGGTGGAGAATGTCGAGCATCGCATTGCCGAGAAAACAAACCCCGATCTGAAAGCGCGCCTGCGCATCACGCTCGACGCCGTCAAGGAAGTCGGCGTGCCGCTGGTGTCGGGCGTCGTCATCATCACGGTGTTCATGCCGCTGCTGTCGCTGCAGGGGCTGGAGGGGCGTCTGTTCAGTCCGGTCGCGCTGACGATCGGGTTCGCTCTCGCGGCAGCTCTCTTGCTGTCGCTGACGGTCATTCCTGTGCTGGCGGCGTTTCTCATCACGCACGGATCGCATCAGGAGCCGTGGCTCATTCGCCAACTGCACAAGGGTTACGATCCGCTGCTGGCGAAAGCGCTGGACCGGCCCCGCATCGTTGCGGGCGTGGTAATTTCCGGGCTGCTGATCGCAGGCGTGGCTTTCACCGGCATCGGCTCGACATTTTTGCCGACGATGGATGAAGGCACGCCCGTTGTTTCGATCCGCAAATATCCGACGATCTCGGTCGATGAAGCCGCCGAAACTGATCTGCTGATTCAGAAAGAGTTGAAAGCCGCGATTCCCGAAATCGACCGCATCATGGCGCGCGCCAGTGCGGACGAACTCGGCCTCGATCCTGCGCCCATCAATGAAACCGATTTCTTCATGACGCTGAAGCCGCGCAACACCTGGCGCGGCAAGGATACCAAATGGCTAATGGAGGAAATGCGGAAAGTTCTCGATCCGATCCCCGGCATTTCGTTTGCGTTCGCGCAGCCCATCGACATGCGGGTGCAGGAAATGATTATCGGCGCGCGCGGCGACGTCGTGGTGAAGATTTTTGACGATGACATTCCGGCGCTGAATAAAATCGGCCGCGAGATTTCGGCGCACATTAAAAAAAGTCCCGGCGCGACCGATGTGTTCGCGTTGCGCAATTCGGGCCAGAAGTATTTCACCGTGAAGGTGGACCGCGCAAAGGCTGGACGGCTGGGATTGAACGCCACCGACGTGCAGGATGCTTTGAGAATTTGGGTCGACGGCAAGCGTGTCGGCATCGTGCTCGAAGGCAGCGTGCGCACGCCGCTGGTCATTCGCGGCGAGGCCGGATTGCGCGCGTCGTCCGAAGATCTGTCGCATACGCCGATCGTGCTGCCCGGCGGCGGCACGGTGGAGTTGTCGCAGCTCGCCGATATTGAAATTGAGGACGGTCCCATTCAGGTGATCCGCGAAGACGGACAGCGTTTTGCAACCGTGCTTGCTAATGTGGAGGGCCGCGATCTGGTCGGCTTCGTCGCCGACGCGCAGGCCGCCGTGAAGAAGCATGTGCCGTTGCCGGTGGGCTACACGCTCGACTGGGGCGGACAGTTCGAGAATCAACAGCGCGCCGCCGCGCGGCTCGCCATCGTGGTGCCGATTGCGCTCGCGATGATTTTCCTGCTGCTCTATTTGACCTTCGGATCGGTGCGGCAATCCATTCTGGTATTTTGCAACGTGCCGTTCGCCTGCATCGGCGGCGTCATCGCGCTCAGATTGTCCGGCGAGTTTCTGTCAGTGCCCGCATCGGTGGGCTTCATCGCGCTGCTCGGCATCGCGGAGCTGAATGGCGTCGTGATGGTGACCTACATCAACGACGTGTTGATTAACTACCTCAACGAGCAGCGCGGCAATTTCACGCTGCGCGAAGCCATCATGGACGCGGCGCGCAGGCGTCTGCGCCCGGTGACACTAACGGCTGCGATCGCGGCTTTAGGTTTGGTGCCATTTTTGTTCGCGACCGGGCCCGGATCGGAAATCCAGAAGCCGCTGGCGATTGTGGTGATCGGCGGGCTTGTGACCGCGACACTTCTCACACTGATCGTGCTGCCGCTGTTGTATGAGCGCTTCGGCATCTCGAAAGCGGCGCGAGAGAGCATTGAGGGTATCGCTACTCCTGACGGCCCGTCATGGATCGAGGAGAAATTCCCAGCCGTTCATGCACAGTGGCAAAAATGGATCCGCGCAACGCGCTGGAAATTCGCGCGCGGTTACGCGCGGTTGCGATATTTCATCCCGATGCTGCGCCATCGCGACAGGTCGGCGCACTCGCCGGCGGAGTGATTATTTCGCGCGCAATGACTTCTGGAAAAACGCCAGCAGTGCACCGAGCGCCAGCACCGCCACCGAAAAATTCAGCGCATAGGACAGCGAGCCCGTCGCGTCGGTGATGGCACCTGTGAGAAACGGCCCGATAGTTTGTCCGAGCCCGAACGTGATGGTCATGATGCCGATCACCTTGGGCCAGGCGTCCGGCGGATAGTTCAGACGCGAGAACGCCGTCGTCGCCGTCACCACCGCGAAGAACGAATTGCCGAACACCAACGCGGAGGCCGCAAGCCAGAACGGCGATGTTCCGATCATCGCGAGTGCGGCGCCGATTGTCAGCGCGCTCATGATGATCCCGATGGTGCGCCCGCTGTCGCCGCTTGCCATCAAGCGGCGCCACACCCAGGGCGAGCCGAATGCGCTGATGCCGATGAGGCACCAGAATGCGCTTTGCGCTGCGGCATCTCCGCCGGCGTCGCGCACATAGGCAATCATGAAAGTCATGTAGGCGATGTAGCCCGCGCCGAACAGGAAATACGCGACCAGAAAAATCATCATTGGCTTCAACGCAACGGGCGCGGTGCTCGACGCATTTTCTCCCGGCGGCGTGTCGACCGGATTGAGCAGCAGCGGAACAGCCATCAGCGACGAGATGATCGCAAGTGCTGCCCATACGATCCACCACGAGCCGGGTCCGTAATGTTGCAGCAGAAACGGCGACGCCAATCCCGACACGATCAGGCCGAGCCCCGGCCCGGTGTAGAACAGCGACAGCAACAGCGCCGAACGCTCTGGATATTTCTGTGCAATCGTCGCCGCCAGCGCGCCGCCGCCCACAAAGGAGATCGCAGCGCCAAAGCCGACCAGAATGCGCGCGAAACTCAGCACCAGAAAATTCCCCGTCAGGACGCAGAGGATCAGCGAGACGATGCTCATCAGCACGCCGAACCACAGTGTTCTGAACAGGCCGAACCGCCGCACGAACGCGGCACCGCCGAGCGCGCCTGCGAGATAGCCCGCCGCGTTCACGGTGTTCATGAATCCAGCGGTCGAATACGACCAGTGCAGACTTTCGCGCATATCCGGCAGCACCAGCGAATAGGCGAAACGCCCGATGCCGAGCCCGATGGCGGGCGCCAGCGACAGGATCAGAACCGTGCGCGCGGGATTGGGCGGCGCAATCGAATTTGGGCTTTTCACGACATACTCCGGCAAGACGCGCAATGTGCCAGCTATCGGCGCGAAGCGCCAATGCCGCTGGACGCAATGGTGTCTTGCCAATTGCGCAGGGGCGTTTTAGCAAGTCGCGCAACTCTCAATCAGTAAGGCAATCGATCATGGCGACGCATAAACTCCTTCTGCTTCCCGGCGACGGTATCGGCACCGAAGTGATGGCGGAGGTGAAGCGCGTCATTGCGTGGCTCAATCAGCGCGGCGTCGCCAAGTTCGAGACCGAGGACGGTCTGGTCGGCGGCGCGAGTTATGACGCCGACAAGGTCGCGATCACGGACGCCACGATGGCGCGCGCGCAGGTGGCGGACGCGGTGATCTTCGGCGCGGTCGGCGGGCCGAAATGGGCGGACGTGCCGTATGAGGCGCGGCCCGAAGCTGGCTTGCTTCGCCTGCGCAAAGACATGGCGCTGTTTGCAAACTTACGCCCCGCGATTTGCTATCCGGCGCTCGCTACGTCGTCGTCGCTCAAGCCCGATGTGGTTGAGGGCCTCGACATCATGATCGTGCGCGAACTCACCGGCGGCGTTTATTTCGGCGAACCGAAAACCATCACGGATCTGGGCAATGGCCAGAAGCGCGCGGTGGATACACAGGTCTATGACACTTATGAGATCGAGCGCATCGCGCGTGTCGCCTTCGATCTCGCACGCAAGCGCCGCAACAAGATGACGTCGATGGAAAAACACAACGTCATGAAGTCGGGCGTGTTGTGGAAAGAGGTCGTGACGCAGGTTCACGGCCGCGAATACAAGGATGTCGAGCTTGAACATCAGCTCGCGGATTCCGGCGGCATGCAGCTCGTGCGCTGGCCGAAACAATTCGACGTCATCGTCACCGACAATCTGTTCGGCGATATTCTGTCCGACATCGCCGCGATGCTGACCGGTTCGCTCGGCATGCTGCCGTCGGCGTCGCTCGGCGAGACCGATCCGAAAACCCAGAAGCGCAAGGCGTTGTATGAACCCGTCCACGGCTCCGCGCCCGACATCGCCGGCAAGGGCATGGCGAATCCCGTCGCGATGATCGCGTCCTTCGTGATGGCATTACGTTACTCCTTCGACATGCAGAAGGAAGCCGACATGATCGATGCGGCGATTGCGTCGACGCTGGCGCAGGGGCTGCGCACCGCCGACATCAAGTCGGACGGCGCCAAGATCGTTTCAACATCGCAGATGGGCGAAGCGATCGTGAAGGAACTGGACGCGGCGGCATAAGCTCGGAACGTCACGCCGAGGCGCCCCGTGGACTCGTAGGCCCGCGCAAATAAATGGCCAAATTAATCGGAGAACTGTTGTTCGGAATGGTGAGGTTCATCATTCAACTCGTGATGAGCCTGCTTCTTCTGGAGACAGCGCAAAAGTTTATGGCGTGGCTCGATACGAAGGTGCGCGGACGCTGGACGAAAATCGTCGTCGGCGGACTTCTCGGAGTCTGCGCGTATTTTTTATATCCGGTGATAATGAGCCTCGTTCGCTAGGCAGTTTGTTTCGGCCGTAATCGAACCAAGGGGTTTAGGATATGGCAGCATGAAGCGATTTATTATTTTTACGACGCTCTTTCCGCTTCTCGCAATGCTCGTCGCCATTGCGCCTGTTCCCGAGGCTCGCCACCACCTCGATATATGGATGCTGGGCGTCGCGTACTCGGTTGCGCTTATCCCAGCATGGTGGTCGGCTGCAGTGGACTGGGCACTTTCCGCAAAGCCGATCTACGTTCGCGTTCCCGGAACGGCGGTTGCGGGAGCGGGAGCCGTCATGGCTGCGGTAGCGTTGTTTCATTTCGGCGAGATGTTAGCAGGGTTGATGGCAGGCCTGATCGCACTTGCGGGCGCAATTCCAGCTGCAGTGTGTTCGTTGCTGGCGAACAAGCGGAAAGCGGCCGGATAGATTTTTTCATTTTGACTCGCACTCGTTGCAAAAGGCGATGCGTCCGGCGCGGTCGAAAAAGTTCAAGTGCCGATTTATGGAGTGGGAGTATTTTCAGCCGCGCGCCACATTCCGGCCATTCGATTCCAAGTCCGTCAGTTTTCCGTCACGGTCCCGCCATATGAAAACGCCCGGACAAAATTCCGGGCGCTTGCGTCGATAAGATTTTGATTCCGCGTCAGTACAGCGGGAAGGCCGTCGGATAACCGCCGAGATCGAGCGGCGTGTCGCTCAGAGGACGGCGGCTCTGATAGAGCCGGTCGATGGTCGGGCCGTAGGAGTAGCCGGGTGCAAGCGCGTAGTCGTTAAACTTGCGCTCGCCCGGCAGCACTTCGGTGCCGGCATCGAGCCATGAGCGGCGCGTCACGTAAACGCGGGTGCGCGGACCGGCCATGTAGGAATAGTTCGGATTGTTGTAGCGCTGCACGGGGCCGTAATAGGTGCGGGCATATTTCTTTTTGGGCGCGGCATTTGCGTCCGGCGCGCCGAAGCTCACGGCCGCAATAGCAACCGCCGCTGCCAGCGCCGCCAGAGTTGTCGCGCGGCCGATGCGGGCGGCCAAGTTTCTCAAAGCCATCATGTTCCTCACGGAAAATCCAAAAATCTGGCTGCTATTTAGCCGTTTGCGCCATACGGCCACAAGGTCAAACCGGCCACACACGCCGACAATAACGGCCGACGCGGCCAAGATGTTTCATGAAAGACAGGGATTTAGAGATAAATCGGCGCTAAATCCGGCCGCGCAGACGGGGCTCCTGCGGCCCGTTGACCCAGTCGGCCGCGGAGGTCTTGCCGGCGGTGCATCCGGCGCGCCGCAGCTCCGCATGGGCGAACAGCTCGGCCACCTTGGGGTCGTTGCCTGCGGTCAGCAGCGTGAGGCGATTGAGCGTGCAGCTGAGAACCGCGCGCTGGGCTGCTGGTGAATCGCCCTGGCAGGACCAGCCGCTGATGCGCAGCTTGGGACGATCGAAGGCCTTGGCAAAGCCCATGCAGGCCGATGCTTTCGAGTGGTCCCCGCCACCGAAGCGCAGCAGGGGCACAGGGCCGAACTTGGTGTCGATCACGCCGGCAGCCTCAGCTTCGCCTCCATCGCGCAGCCCCATCCGCACAGCAAGGTCGGTGTCCGCAGCCGCAAAGGCATCCAGTTCGGTACCGGGCCGGTAAATTTCGATTTCGGCAGTCGGCGATTCGGATGCTGTGGCCGCCCAGCGCAGAATATCTTTTCGGCCGCCTTCCGGGTGCCGGAG
>JAYVYQ010000163.1:0-2150 GCA_043784125.1 Afipia sp. | reverse complement strand
ACCTGCAGCAACGGTTCGCCGCCGGTCAGCACAGTGTAGCGATGATCGGGCGGCCCGCGCCATTGTGCGTCGACCGCGTCGGCCAATTCATCGGCGGTGGCGTAACGGCCGCCGAGTGTGCCGTCGGTGCCGACGAAATCGGTATCGCAGAATTTGCACACGGCACCCGCACGGTCCTGCTCGCGGCCGCTCCACAGATTGCAGCCGCTGAATCGGCAAAACACCGCCGTGCGCCCGGCATGTGCGCCTTCGCCCTGCAATGTCAGGAAGATTTCCTTCACCGCGTAGCTCAAGCCGACGCTCCCTTAACTTGCCGCAGCGCTTCGCCGAGCGCCATCGCCGCCGTCATCGCCACGTTCAGCGACCGCATGCCCGGCGCAATCGGCACGACCAGCCGCTCATCGGCTGCATCATGGACATCATCGGGCACGCCCGCAGATTCCCGCCCGAACAGCAGAATGTCGCCGGCATTGTAGCCCTGATCGAGATAAGGCTTTGAGGCCTTGGTCGTGAACAAAATCAGCCGGCAGGGCGTTGCCGCACGCCACTCCTGAAATTTCGCCCATGACTCATGGCGCAAGATCGTCACCTGATCCAGATAGTCCATTCCGGCGCGGCGGAAATGCCGGTCCGACACCGGAAATCCCGCCGGTTCGATAATATGCGCCTCGACATTCAGACACGCACAGAGCCGCAGAATCGTTCCCGTGTTCTGCGGAATGTCCGGCTGGTAGAGGGCAATGCGCATTTGGGTAAGGGTCTCAGCCCGATGGGAAAGTCCGGGAATTTATTGGCTTCTGGAAGTTTTCGTGCATCGCACTAAAGTGTGCCGATAGCGGGCTTGCGCTCTTTCGGCAAGGGTGCCAATAGATCGATTCTAGACCGTATGTTATGCCCGGTTGAGTAGGACAAGTGGTCATTCTGCCACCGCGGAGCCAGCGGGTGCCGGTCCCTCAACCGGGCCACCCGCCGCGCGAAATCGGGAGCGGTTCCGCCGGCCGCAGTTCGGAAAGGGTTTGCAATCGTGACGTCTTCCTCTTCGGCCGAGCCGACACGCCGAGATTTTCTTTATGTCGCAACCGGAGCCGTGGGTGCCATTGTCGGCGCGGCCGCCGCATGGCCTCTCATCTCGCAGATGAACCCGGATGCCTCCACCATCGCTGCAGGCGCGCCGATCGAAGTCGATCTGTCCCCGATCGCCTCGGGACAGGACATCAAGGTGTTCTGGCGCGGCAAGCCGATCTACATCATGAACCGCACCAAGAAGCAGATCGACGAAGCGCTCGCGGTGCCGATTGCAAGCCTGCCCGATCCGCAGAGCGATCAATCCCGCACCAAGGAAGGCCACGAACAGTGGCTCGTCGTCATCGGCATCTGCACACATCTGGGATGTATCCCGATCGCGCATGAAGGCAATTACGACGGCTTCTTCTGCCCGTGCCACGGTTCGCAATACGACTCATCGGGCCGCATCCGTCAGGGGCCGGCGCCGCTTAATCTGGCCGTGCCGCCTTACGCCTTCCTCTCGGACACAAAAATCAAGATCGGTTGAACTTTCGTTGACCCGATTGCGTCGCTTCTTCTTTTTCAGGATCGCATCATGAGCGGACCATCCACCTACCAGCCGACAAATCCAGTAGTGAAGTGGATTGAACGGCGTCTTCCGATCTTCGGCCTGGTGCACTCATCGTTCGTCGCGTATCCGACGCCGCGCAATCTGAATTACTGGTGGACGTTCGGCGGCATCCTGTCGCTGATGCTGGGCGTGCAGATCGTCACCGGCGTGGTCCTGGCGATGCATTACACGCCGCATGTCGATTTCGCCTTCAAGTCGGTCGAACTGATCGTGCGCGACGTCAATTACGGCTGGCTGCTGCGCTACGTGCATTCCAACGGCGCGTCGATGTTCTTCATCGCCGTCTACATCCACATGTTCCGCGGCCTCTATTACGGCTCATACAAGGAGCCGCGCGAGGTGCTGTGGATTCTCGGCGTCATCATCTACTTGCTGATGATGGCCACGGGCTTCATGGGCTACGTGCTGCCGTGGGGCGAGTGCGCCAAATCCAGATGGAATCGCTGCGCGTGCTACGCCAGATGTTGCGCCGTCGCGGCATGAACAAGGAAGAGTTGTTTTGATCGTCGACTGG
>JAYVYQ010000162.1:0-15426 GCA_043784125.1 Afipia sp. | reverse complement strand
GACGACGTATTCGAGTTGACCGAGCAAATGGCGATGCCCGAATTGCCTGTCTCATCGTTCCGGCATGTGGAGCCGGACGACGATCTGGAATTCACTGAGGGGCCGGCGCAAAGGTCTGCGGTGTCCGCGCCATCGTTTGCAACGGCGAGTTTGCCACGCGCGGAGATGCTGTCGAATACGACTGTTTCGGCGGTGGAATCGGCGTTCAATGCGCTTGCCTCCACGGTTCTGAGCAACAACGCCCGCACCCTTGAGGATCTCGTCAAGGAGATGCTGCGCCCGATGCTGAAATCATGGCTCGACGACAATCTGCCCAATATGGTGGAACGCATCGTCAAGGCCGAGATCGAGCGCGTCTCGCGCGGGCGCTGATCGCGCCGCACGGACCAAAAGCCTCCATTTTCCTGTGTTGACTTGATGCGCGCGGAGCGGTTTCTAGCGCATTCCGTTTCCCTGCCGCCTCTGCCGCCCCCATTCCGATTGCATCGTCATGATCGAGAAAAACTACCAGCCAGCCGAGATCGAAGGTCGCATGTCGCGGGCCTGGGAGGACGCGGGCGCGTTCAAGGCGGGGCGGCCGGAACGCAAAGACGCCAAGCCCTACACGATTGTCATTCCGCCGCCGAACGTCACCGGCTCGCTGCATATGGGCCACGCGCTCAACAACACGTTGCAGGACATCCTGTGCCGGTTCGAGCGCATGCGCGGACGCGATGTGCTGTGGCAACCCGGCACCGATCATGCGGGTATCGCCACGCAGATGGTGGTCGAGCGGCAATTGATGGAGCGGCAGGAGCCGGGCCGCCGCGAGATGGGCCGCGCGAAATTCCTTGAGCGCGTGTGGCAATGGAAAGCCGAGTCCGGCGGCGTCATCGTCAATCAGCTCAAGCGTCTTGGAGCTTCGTGTGATTGGTCACGCGAACGCTTCACAATGGACGAGGGATTGTCGCGCGCGGTCGCGAAAGTTTTCGTCGAACTTTACAATCAGAAACTGATCTACAAGGACAAGCGCCTTGTGAATTGGGATCCGAAATTGCTGACCGCGATTTCCGATCTCGAAGTGCAGCAGATTGAAGTCAAAGGCAGTCTCTGGCATCTGCGCTATCCCATTGAAGGCCGCAAGTTCGAGCCGGAGAATCCGTCGAGTTACATCGTTGTCGCCACGACACGCCCCGAGACAATGCTCGGCGATACGGCGGTTGCGGTGAATCCGGAGGATGAGCGCTACACGCATCTGGTCGGCATGAATGTCGTGCTGCCGATGGTGGGGCGGCATATTCCGATTGTCGCTGACGAATATTCCGATCCGGAAAAAGGATCTGGCGCGGTGAAGATCACGCCCGCGCACGACTTCAACGATTTCGAAGTCGGCAAGCGGCACGCCCTGCGCTCGATCAGCGTGATCGATCAGGAAGGCCGCATCACGCTTTCAAGCAACGAAGATTATTTGCTCGATCTTCCCGAAGCGGCGTTGATGCTCGCCGAGGAACTGCACGGCCTGGATCGCTTCAAAGCGCGCAAGCTGATCGTTGCGAAGCTGGAAGAAGCGGGCTTCTTAGAGAAGATCGAACCGAATACGCACATGGTCCCGCACGGTGATCGCTCCGGCGTAGTGATCGAGCCGTATCTGACCGACCAATGGTATGTCGACGCCAAGACACTTGCGCAACCGGCCATCGAAGCCGTGCGCAGCGGCAAGACATCGTTCGTCCCGAAGAATTGGGAAAAGACTTACTTCGAGTGGATGGAAAATATCCAGCCGTGGTGCATCTCGCGGCAATTGTGGTGGGGTCATCAGATTCCAGCGTGGTACGGCCCCGACGACAAGGTGTTCGTGGCCGAGACCGAAGATGAAGCGGTCGGCAAGGCGCTCGGATATTATGTCGAGCAAGGCGTCATCACGCAGGAGCAGGGCGACGCGATGGCGCGCGACCCCTCCAAGCGCGACGGCTTCATCACGCGCGACGAGGACGTGCTCGACACCTGGTTCTCATCCGCGCTGTGGCCGTTCTCGACGCTGGGCTGGCCGGACAGCGACGTGGACGTGAAGCGCTATTATCCGACCAATGTTCTCGTCACAGGTTTCGACATCATCTTCTTCTGGGTTGCCCGCATGATGATGATGGGCCTCCATTTCATGAAGGATGTGCCGTTTCCTGAAATCTACATCCACGCCCTCGTCCGCGACGAGAAGGGCGCGAAGATGTCGAAGTCCAAGGGCAACGTCATCGACCCGCTCGGCATTATTGATGACTACGGCGCGGACGCGTTGCGATTTACGTTGGCTGCGATGGCGGCGCAGGGCCGCGACATCAAGCTCTCGACCCAGCGCGTCGAGGGTTATCGCAACTTCGCGACCAAGCTGTGGAACGCATCGCGCTTTGCCGAAATGAACGGCTGCGCGCTGCCGCAAAATTTCGATCCATCGAAGGCCAAGGAAACACTGAACCGCTGGATCGCGCACGAAACCGCGCGCGCCGCGCACGACGTCACCGAAGCGATTGAAGCGTATCGCTTCAACGACGCTGCCGGCATCGTCTATCGCTTCGTCTGGAATATTTACTGCGACTGGTATCTCGAACTGGCCAAGCCCGTGATGATGGGACCGGACTCGCCCGCGAAGGCCGAGACGCAGGCGATGGTCGCGTGGGCGCGTGACGAGATCGTCAAGCTGCTGCATCCATTCATGCCGTTCATTACTGAAGAACTCTGGGCTGTCACTGTCGAAGGCGGGAAGCCGCGCGACAGCCTGCTCGCGCTGGCGCAATGGCCGACATACGCGGGACTCGCGAACGATGCCGCCGAAAACGAAATCGGCTGGGTGATCGACCTCATCGCGTCGATCCGTTCGATGCGTTCGGAAATGAACGTGCCTCCCGCGACTCTCTTTCCGCTCACGCTCGTCGGCGCATCGTCCGACATCAAGGCGCGCGCGGAGCGCTGGAGTGATGTGCTGAAACGTCTCGCACGGCTCGGCGATATTTCGTTCGCAGATCGCGCGCCGGATGGATCGGTGCAGTTGCTCATTCGCGGCGAAGTAGCTGCGATTCCGCTCAAGGGCGTGATCGATCTTGCCGCAGAGAAAACCCGCCTCGACAAGGAGCTTGCGCGCGCCAACGACGACATCAAGCGAGTCGACGCGAAACTCGGAAATGAGAAATTCGTCGCCAACGCGCCGGAGGAAGTGATCGACGAGCAGCGCGAAAAGCGCGACGAGGCCGAAGCGCGCAAAGCGAAGATTCTCGAAGCGCTGGATCGGTTGAAGAGCGCTGCGTGATTTTTATGGTCGTCCCGGCGAAGGCCGGGACCCATAACCACCGGACGAAGATTAGGTCCGCCGAATAGGCATCCTCAATATTCGTACTTCGCTCAGGGAGTATGAGTCCCGGCCTTCGCCGGGACGACGGATAAATACGGGTGCCCGTGGTTTGATGGATGCACTTGTCGCGATCAATGGGTCTTCCGCGCCATGCACTCAACGCATGACTCGCGCGAAATTCGCGGGGAAAGATTCTTCCGATTAAATTTTCTTGAAATCCGTCGCGCCGCAGAACCGCCACCGTTCCGTCATTCGATTCCAAGTCCGTCACCTTTCCGCCTTTACGCAGAAAACGGCTTGCTCAAGAACCTCGAGCCCTTCAATCCGTAGCGCCACGGCAGTTCAACCGCCTTGGTAATGCCGATGCGAATGCCTGTGACGATCTCCGGCTTTGTCGTCCGCGCGAAAATTTCTATCGGCGACATATGGAGCGCGTGCCCGTTGAGCTTGTCGCTCACGTTGAGCGCCTCGCAAACTTTTCCCGGCCCCGAACACAGATTGCGCTCGTCGTGCAGTCCGCGCCGCCGCCGCATCGCCGCGATGCCGTGCGTCGGCTTGACCGCACGCACCAGCACGGCGCTCGCCGAGCCTTCCTTCTCGCACACGAAATTCATGCACCAGTGAATGCCGTAGGAGCGGTACACGTAGAGAAATCCCGGCGGCCCGAACATCACCATGTTGCGCGGGGTGGGACCATTGAACGAATGCGCCGCCGGTTCGGTATGGTGATAGGCTTCGACTTCCGTGATGATGCCGCCGACACCGTTCACCAGCAGCGTCGCGCCGATCAGATCTGGCGCAACCTTCTGAACGCTACGGGCGAAGAACCGCTGCGTCAGCGCGCGGCCCGGCACATTCTCGATACGCTTTTCAGCCATCTGCCATCGTGGAAAGTGGATGCTGGATGTCCGAAAAGACAGCCACATATGCTAAGGATTCCAGACTAGCATGTGTGCCAGAGCTTGCATCGGGAAACCGCCGAGCTTAGGTAAAGCATAGCAATTGCAGGGCTTTCATGGTCGTTCTCATCGATACTGTGTCGCAGACCAAGATTCGTCCGCGACACCCTGAAAAGGTCAATCGGCCGGATGCGTTGTCGCCAGCGAAGCCGGACTGGATTCGCGTCCGCGCGCCGAACACGCGCGGCTATGCCGACACACGCAAGATCGTCAAGGAAAACGGCCTCGTGACGGTTTGCGAGGAAGCGGGTTGCCCGAACATCGGCGAGTGCTGGGACAAGAAACACGCGACCTTCATGATCATGGGCGACACCTGCACGCGGGCTTGCGCGTTCTGCAACGTGAAAACGGGCATGCCCGGTGCGCTCGATGCATCCGAGCCCGATCATGTCGCGCTGGCGGTGTCCAAACTGGGTCTCGCGCATGTGGTCATCACATCGGTCGATCGTGACGATCTCGATGACGGGGGCGCCGATCATTTTGCCCGCACAATTCGCGCGATCCGCGCAAGCTGCCCGACGACGACAATCGAAATCCTGACGCCGGATTTTCTACGCAAAGAAGGTGCGCTGGAGCAGGTCGTCGCCGCCAAGCCCGATGTGTTCAACCATAATCTGGAAACCGTGCCGTCGCGCTATCTCACGGTGCGTCCGGGCGCGCGTTATTTTCATTCCATCCGCTTGTTGCAGCGGGTGAAGGAAATGGACCCGGCGATTTTCACCAAGTCAGGCATCATGGTTGGTCTCGGCGAGGAACGGCATGAGGTGTTGCAGGTGATGGACGATCTGCGCTCTGCCGATGTGGATTTTCTCACCATCGGGCAATATCTGCAGCCGAGCCTGAAGCATCATGCGGTGATGCGTTACGTGCCGCCGGATGAATTCGCCAGCTACGAGAAGGTCGCCTACACAAAGGGTTTCCTGATGGTGTCGGCGTCGCCGCTCACGCGCTCATCGCATCATGCTGGCGAGGACTTCGCCAAGCTGCAGGCGGCACGTGCCGCAGCCGCGCGCTAAATCTCAATGCCGCAATTTGCGAACAAGCGCCGCGTCCGTCACAGCGCGGAGAAAATGTTCGACCTCGTCGCGGATGTCGAGCGCTATCCTGAATTCGTGCCGCTGTGTCATTCACTGAAGATCAGGCAACGCACACAGGCTCAGGACGGAACCGAAATCATCGTCGCCGACATGACGGTGTCATTTCAACTGATCAGCGAGACGTTCACAAGTCGGGTGACGCTGGATCGCGCCAATCTGAAAATTCTCGTCGAGTATCTCAAAGGCCCGTTCAGCAAACTTGAAAACAAGTGGACCTTCGAACCGCGCGGCGACGATGCCTCCGATGTCGGCTTTTTCATCGCCTATGAATTCAGGAATCGGATGCTCGCGGTGCTGATGGGCGCGATGTTCGACGCAGCTTTCCAGCGCTTCGCCGCGGCGTTCGAGAAACGCGCGGACGCAATCTATGGGCCGCCGCGGGTGGGCGTTTCTTGATCGGCGGCTGCGGTCCGCGCGCCATCTCCATCAGCATTTTCAGTGCTTCGATCACGGATTGCTGACGCACATTGCTGCGGCCGACCGCACCGAACCGGCATTCCTTATGGGCGATACGTCCGTCGCGCGAAGCCACCGCAAGATGGACCAGACCCACCGGCTTTCCCGGCGTCGCACCGCCGGGCCCCGCAATGCCTGTAATCGACACGGCCAGATCGACATCGGCGTGTTCAAGCGCGCCGAACGCCATCGCGGTTGCGGTTTCCTTGCTGACCGCGCCGAACGCATCGAGTGTCGCCACATCGACGCCGAGCATCGCGTGTTTGGCGGAGTTGGAGTAGGTGATGAAACCCCGGTCGATCACATCGGACGAGCAGGGAATATCGGTCAGCGCAGCGGCCACCATGCCGCCGGTGCAGGATTCCGCGGTGGCAATGGTGAGCTTGCGCATCCGGCACAGATCCAGCAGCGAGCGGGACAATGCGCGGGCGGCGCTGCCGCTCATGCTAGTTGCTCCCGCCCGTTGAATCCCAGGGGAGGCGGATCGTTGCGGCTGCAGTGGCCGCGATGCCTTCCTGACGTCCGGTGAATCCCAGCCGCTCGCTCGTCGTGGCTTTGACGGCAATGCGTGAAACGGGCAGGCCGGTAATCTCTGAAATGCGTATACGCATCGCTTCGCGCAGTGGGCCGATTTTCGGTGCTTCGCAGATCATCGTCACTTCGAGATGCGCGACGCGACCGCCGCGCTTGGCGACAAGCTCCATTGCATATTTCAGGAATTGATCTGATGCGGCACCCTTCCACTTCGCGTCAGACGGCGGAAAGTGCGAGCCGATGTCGCCGTCGGCAAGCGCGCCGAGAATCGCATCGACAATCGCATGAAGACCGACATCGCCGTCCGAGTGTGCGAGGAAGGCGCGGTTGAACGGCACTCGCACGCCGCAGAGCCACAGATGATCGCCGTCGGTCAGCGCGTGCACGTCGTAGCCGGTGCCGGTGCGAATATCGCCGAGCGCAGCACCGAGACGTGCCTCCTCGCGCGCGAAATCTTCCGGTGTTGTGAGCTTCATGTTGGCAGCATCGCCTTCAAATGTCGCGACCGTCAATCCCGCCCATTCGGCGAGAGCTGCGTCGTCGGTGAAATCATCGCGGCCTTCGCTCGCAGCCTTACGGTGCGCAGCGAGAATGAAGTCGAAGCGAAACGCCTGCGGCGTCTGCGCGATCCGCAGCTGCGCGCGGTCGGGTGTCGCCGTCACCGCGCCCGATGCATCGACGACTTTAACGGTGTCAGTGACTGGCACGACGGGAATCGCCGCGCCTGTAATGAGCGCAGCACCGATGGCGCGCGAGATCACCTTGTCGGTGACGAAAGCGCGCGCAGCGTCGTGAATGAGAACGATCTCCGGCGCATGAGCTGCCAGCGCTTCGAGACCGGCGCGCACTGACGCCTGGCGCGTCGCGCCGCCGTTGACCGCAGGCTGGTATTTCAGATCGCAAACCGCCTGGTCGAAAATATCCGCATCGTCCGGATTGCGAACCGGCTGCACGGCTGAAATTTCAGGATGGACACAAAATGGCTCCATCGCCCGTGCCAAAACCGTCCGGCCACTGATCGAGCGATATTGCTTCGGTTCGCCAGTCCCGGCACGCAACCCGCGACCGGCTGCAACGATGATGGCGGCAGTCCGTTTCGGGTTTGACATGGCGTTTTTGGCTACCGTTTGGGCGGAGCAGCTTGATCCACATTGGCAGCCGCTCGCGCTCCACTTATCATATTTGCTGCGAAAGCAGCATGATTCCGCGCTTGTGGGAAGATTTGCAGTATTTGTTGCGTTGCACTTGCAACAAGGCTAGACTTGTCTAAACTGTAGGCATGATGATTATATGCCCAATAATTGAGCTATGCGGTATTCGCAATGAAGCGGAGACCGACAAAAAATGAGAACTGTAGTGAGCGCGTTGGCACCCACGCATCAAACGGTTTTGACGATTGGCGACATCCAGATCGCCAACAACGTTCTTCTTGCGCCGATGTCGGGGGTAACGGATGCACCGTTTCGGCGTCTAGCGGCCGAATTGGGCGCAGGTCTAGTCGTTTCCGAAATGACCGCAAGTGACGATCTCGCGCGCGGGCGTGCGATGTCGGTCCTGCGTTGTGAGTCATCCGGGTTAGGTCCTCATGTTGTCCAGCTTGCGGGCTGCGAAACGCGCTGGATGGCCGAGGGTGCGCGCATCGCCGAGGCGGGCGGCGCCGACATCATCGACATCAATATGGGATGTCCTGCGCGGCATGTCACAGGCGGCCAATCCGGCTCGGCGCTGATGCGCGATCTCGATCACGCTTTGAGACTGATCGAAACGACCGTAGCGGCGGTGCGTGTTCCCGTGACGTTGAAGATGCGGTTGGGATGGGACGAGCGCTCGCTGAACGCTCCCGAACTTGCTCGCCGCGCCGAAGCTGCCGGCGTCCGCATGATTACCGTTCATGGCCGCACACGCTCCCAATTTTATAAAGGAATCGCCGACTGGAGCGCTGTGCGCGCCGTCAAGGCTGCGGTTGCAATTCCGGTCGTCGTCAACGGCGACATCGAGACTTATGAGAATGCGCTCAGCGCTCTCAACGAGTCGGGCGCCGACGCGGTGATGATCGGGCGCGGCACGCAGGGACAGCCATGGCTGCCCGGCCAGATCGCAAGGCGTCTGATGGGAGGTGCGCCGGAAGCCGCACCTGCGCTTGATGTTCAACTTAGATATCTCGTTCGGCTCTACGACTCTGTGGTCGCGCATTATGGCGCCCGTGTCGGGTTGCGGCATGCGCGCAAGCATTTGAGCTGGGCACTCGACGTCGCGTCCAGTGGAACCGCATCGTCCACTCAAACGCTTAAGCATTGGCGGCAAAACATTCTAACTTCGGAGGAGCCTGCAGAGGTCCGCAAAGCGCTTCACGACGCATTCGAAAATTTTGCATGGAGCGCTGCGGCATGAGCGATGCGGCCGAAAAATACATGCTGATGTCGAATGGGAGTGACGCCATTCTGAACGCGCTGCCGAATCCTATCCTGCTGATAGCGCCGGATGGAAAAATCGTCGATGCGAATATCGCCGCTGAATCTTTTTTTGAAACGTCGATTCCCCATTTGCAACGCCAGATGCTGCGCGAGCTGGTGCCTTTCGGGAGTCCGCTGCTGGCGTTGATCGATCAGGTGCGTCACACGGGGTCCGCTGTCAACGAATACAAGGTCGATCTGGGTACACCGCGCATCGGTGGCGACCGGCAGGTTGATTTGCATGTGGCTCCGCTCGCGGAGCGTCCCGGGCATATCGTGGTGATGCTCCAAGAGCGCACCATTGCCGACAAGATGGATCGGCAACTCACCCACCGCAGCGCCGCGCGCTCTGTGATCGCGCTCGCCGCGATGCTGGCGCATGAAATCAAAAATCCGTTGTCGGGCATCCGCGGTGCCGCGCAATTGCTGGAGCAGGCTGCGTCGGCGGAAGATCGCATGCTGACGCGTTTGATCTGCGATGAAGCTGATCGCATTGTGACCCTCGTCGATCGCATGGAAGTGTTCGGCGATGAGCGTCCGGTGACACGCGGGCCGGTCAACATCCATTCGGTCTTCGATCACGTTAAGCGCCTCGCGCAGTCCGGTTTTGCGCGCAATATCAAATTTACCGAAGAATACGATCCTTCGCTTCCGCCGGTTCTTGCCAATCAGGACCAGCTGATTCAGGTGTTTCTGAACCTGGTGAAAAACGCCGCCGAAGCTGTCGCTGATCTCGGCACGGATGGAGAAATCCAACTCACGACGGCTTTCAGGCCGGGCGTCCGGCTTTCAGTTCCGGGAAAGAAGTCGCGCGTGTCGTTGCCACTCGAATTTTGCGTGAAGGATAATGGGCCGGGGGTTCCGGACGATTTGCTCGCGAATTTATTCGATCCATTCGTGACCACTAAGCCGACCGGCAGCGGTCTCGGTCTGGCACTCGTCGCCAAGATTGTCGGCGATCACGGCGGCATCATCGAATGTGAATCGCAGCCACGCAAGACGATCTTCCGCGTGTTGTTGCCGATGTTCAATCCAGCGAAAATTGTGAATCAAAATACTCAAAGCCAAGGTCATGGCGACCAGCGTCCGGGAACGCCGTCGCATGCCCCGCAGGTTTCAAGATGAGGACGAATAATGCCCGCAAGTAGCATTCTTGTCGCCGACGACGACACCGCAATCCGCACAGTGCTCAATCAGGCGCTGTCGCGCGCGGGATATGAAGTGCGCCTGACCGGAAACGCCGCAACGTTGTGGCGCTGGATCAGCCAGGGCGAGGGCGATCTGGTAATTACCGACGTGGTGATGCCTGACGAGAACGCATTCGATCTATTGCCGCGCATCAAGAAAATGCGCCCCAATCTCCCCGTCATCGTGATGAGCGCGCAGAACACGTTCATGACCGCGATCCGTGCGTCCGAGCGCGGTGCGTATGAATATCTGCCGAAGCCATTCGA
Organism: Afipia sp.; assembly: GCA_043784125.1. Lineage (GTDB taxonomy): Bacteria > Pseudomonadota > Alphaproteobacteria > Rhizobiales > Xanthobacteraceae > Afipia. The sequence goes on along the minus strand of JAYVYQ010000162.1, from coordinate 5,154 downwards.
TCTGAAGGAATTGATCGCGATCGTCGGTCGTGCGCTGTCGGAGCCGAAGGAACGCCCGGTCGCTACCAAGGACGAGGGTGAATTCGATTCCATTCCGCTGGTGGGCCGCTCGCCCGCGATGCAGGAAATCTACCGCGTTCTCGCCCGCCTGATGCAAACCGATCTGACAGTGATGATTTCCGGCGAATCCGGCACCGGCAAGGAACTGGTCGCTCGCGCGCTGCATGACTACGGCAAGCGCCGCAACGGTCCGTTCGTCGCTGTCAACATGGCGGCGATTCCGCGCGACCTGATCGAATCCGAATTGTTCGGTCACGAACGCGGCGCGTTCACCGGCGCGAACGCGCGGGCGACCGGACGGTTTGAGCAAGCCGAAGGCGGCACGCTATTCTTAGATGAAATCGGCGATATGCCGATGGAGGCGCAGACGCGCTTGCTGCGTGTGCTGCAGCAGGGCGAATATACCACCGTCGGCGGCCGCACGCCGATCAAGACGGATGTGCGCATCGTTGCCGCGAGCAACAAGGATTTGCGCATTCTCATTCAGCAGGGCCTGTTCCGCGAAGATCTGTTTTTCCGCCTCAACGTCGTGCCATTACGATTGCCGCCGCTGCGCGAACGCATTGAGGACTTGCCCGATCTCATCCGGCATTTCTTTGCGCTTGCGGAGAAGGACGGTCTGCCGCCGAAAAAGCTCGATGCACAGGCGATCGAGCGGATGAAGCAGCACCGTTGGCCCGGCAACGTGCGTGAACTGGAAAACCTCGCTCGGCGTCTTGCCGCGCTTTATCCGCAGGACGTCATCACAGGATCGGTGATCGAAGGCGAGTTGGCGCCGCCGGCGGTGGTGTCGGGTGGCAGCATGCCGCAAAGTGTCGATAATCTCGGAGCGGCGGTCGAGCTTTATCTGGCATCGCACTTCGCCGGTTTCCCGAATGCGTTGCCGCCTCCAGGCCTCTACCACCGCATCCTCAAAGAGATCGAAATTCCGCTTTTGACGGCGGCGCTCGCGGCCAACCGTGGAAATCAGATCAGGGCAGCCGACCTTCTGGGCCTCAACCGCAATACCTTGCGTAAGAAAATCCGTGATCTGGACATTCAGGTCTATCGGAGCGGAAGCTAGACCAATCGTGACATTCTGGTGACTCTTCGGGACCGGAGCCGAATATTGGCTTCTTAGAGCCGATCAAAAGCAGTCGGTCCACTGTGTGCCCGCCTAGGAAATGTCGCAATCCGGCAACATTGTGATATGTATGCATCACTGACGCTGGCTCTTGCCAAGCGCCGTGGCGAATTCAAGCCGGTCCAAATCTTATCCATGACCACAGCAGAGACGTCGGCAACATCGTTCGATCCGTCTTTCGCCGAGCCACGCGGGTGGCCGTTCCGGCGGCTGGTGGCGCCGTTTGCTGTCGCCATAGCCCTGTTGTCGGCCTTCCTGACGTTCGTCGTCCTGACTGGCCTGACCCCCGTCGTGCCGACCCATGAGGTCGTCATCACCTTCCTGCTCATCAATGGCGCCACCATCCTGCTTTTGCTTGCGATTATCGCGCGTGAAGTCTGGCAGGTGGTGCAGGCGAGGCGGAGCGGGCGTGCAGCAGCTCGGCTACATGTTCAAACGGTCAGCCTATTTTCGGTCATTGCAGTTTTACCGGCGGTTCTGGTGTCGATCGTTGCCAATGTGACGCTCGATCGCGGCCTCGACAGATTGTTCTCGGTGCGCACGCGCGCCGTGATCGAAAACTCACTCATCGTTGCCAATGCGTATGTCTACGAACATGCTCAGCTGATTCGTGGCGACATCATCGGGATGGCCAGCGATATCACGCGTGCGCGTCCGTTGTTCGATCAGGATCGCGAGTCGTTCCGCAGGTTGCTGACGTCAAGCGCCGCGTCGCGCAATCTTCCCGGCGCGATGCTGATCGATAAAAACCGCAACGTCCTTGAATCGGCAACCACCGGCATCGAACAGAACTTCCTCACGCCGGCACCGGACTTTCTTAGCAATGTGAATGAAGACGAACCGCAGATCGGCGTGTTCGTCGAGCAAAACTACGTCGCGGCCGTCATACGGCTGCGGGCCTTCCAGGATACGTTCCTTTATGTTGCAAGGCTGCTCGACCCTCGCGTGGTTGCGCAATTGCGTCAAACGCAGGCAAGCGTGAAGGAATATGCCGAACTCGAATCGCGCAGGCTCGGCATTCAGGTCGCGTTCGCGCTGATGTTTACAGTGATCGCGCTCACAGTTCTCATGTCGTCGGTCCTGATCGGCTTGAATTTCGCAAACTGGCTTGTCGCGCCCATTCGCCGGCTGATGGGCGCGGCTAATCTGGTGTCGACCGGCAATCTGCACGTTCAGGTGCCGGTGATCCGCTCAGAGGGCGACCTCGCGCATCTCGGCGAGACCTTCAACAAGATGACGCAGGAATTGCGCACGCAACGCGATGAACTGGTGAGCGCCAGCGATGTCATCGACAGCCGCCGCCGTTTCATCGAGGCAGTCCTTTCGTCGGCAAGTGCGGGCATCATCGGCGTCGATGGGAGCGGCAAGATTGCAATTCTCAATCGCTCAGCTGAGAAATTGATCGGTCATCCCGAGTCCGAAGCACTCGATCATCCGTTGTCGGAAATTGTGCCGGAATTGAACGATTTAATGCTGACAGCGCGAAGCAGCGCGCAACGGCTCGTTCAAGGTGAAATCGAGATCAGTCGCGACAAGGTTGAGCGCACGCTGTCGGTGCGGGTCAGCTCTGAACAAACCGGGCAATCGAATGAAAGCTATATTATCACGCTCGATGACATCACTGACCTGGTGAAGGCGCAGCGCACCTCGGCGTGGGCGGACGTTGCGCGCCGCATTGCGCATGAGATCAAGAATCCGCTGACGCCCATTCAGCTTTCGGCTGAACGGCTTCGCCGCAAGTTCGGCAAGGTCATTACCGAGGATCGCGTCATTTTCGATCAGTGTACCGACACCATCGTGCGGCAAGTGGATGACATTCGCAAAATGGTCGATGAGTTCTCAAAATTTGCCCGCATGCCGAAACCCGTCATCGAAGGCGAGGACGTTGCCGATGCCGTGAGACAAACCGTGTTCCTGATGCGCGTGGGTTCGCCGGATATCGATATTGAAGTCGATATCAAGCAAGAGCCGATGCACGCGAATTTCGATCGCCGGCTGATTTCGCAGGGGCTGACGAATATCATCAAAAACGCCACAGAGGCTATCGGTGCGGTGCCTGCCGGCGAAATCGTGCGGGGGCGCATTGACGTCGTCGCGACGCGCGAAGGCGACGACATTGTGATCGATGTCATCGACAACGGGGTGGGATTGCCGAAGGAAAGCCGTGCGCGTCTGCTGGAGCCTTATGTCACCACGCGCGAGAAGGGTACTGGCCTTGGTCTCGCCATCGTTGGGCGCGTTCTGGAAGATCACGGCGGACGAATCGAGTTGAACGACGCATCCGTCTTGCGGCCCGGAGCGCGCGGCGCGTGGGTCCGCATGCGGTTCGCGGTCTCAGGTCACGCGGCATCGACCGATCAAGAGGATCAAAAACAATCAGAAGCCGTAACCGGCAATTAGATAGCAGGCGGAAATACATGGCGAATGACATCCTCATCGTTGACGACGAAGCAGACATTCGTGACTTGGTCGCGGGAATTCTCGACGACGAAGGTTTCAACACGCGTACCGCTCGCGATAGCGATTCCGCGCTTGCAGAAATTTCCAATCGGCGGCCAAATCTGATTTTCCTCGATATCTGGCTGCAGGGTAGCAAGCTCGATGGTTTGCAACTGCTCGAGCAGGTCAAACGTGATTTTCCGGAAGTGCCAGTTGTGATGATTTCCGGCCATGGCAACATCGAAACTGCGGTCGCTGCAATCAAGCGCGGCGCTTATGATTTTATCGAGAAGCCATTTAAGGCGGACCGTCTGTTGCTGGTCGCAAACCGTGCGCTTGAGACATCGCGGTTGAAGCGCGAGGTGAGGGAGCTGAAGCAGCACGCGCCGTCATCGGGCACGTTGGTTGGAAAATCGCCGTGCATGAATCAGTTGCGGCAAACCATCGATCGCGCAGCGAAGGCCAATAGCCGCATCATGATCGTCGGCCCATCCGGTGGCGGCAAGGAACTTGCCGCTCGCACGTTGCACACGATGTCGTCGCGTGCAGAGGGACCGTTCGTTGTCATCAACGCCGCAGCGATCACGCCGGAGCGAATGGAAGTAGAATTGTTTGGCGTCGAATTGTCCGATGGTGAAACCGGCCGCAAGCCCGGAGCGCTCGAAGAGGCCCATGGCGGCACGCTGTTTATTGACGAGATCGCCGATATGCCACGCGAGACGCAGAACCGGATTTTGCGTGTGCTGGTCGACCAGACGTTCCAGCGGGTCGGCGGAACGGCGCGCGTGAGCGTCGATGTTCGAATCGTGTCGTCGACCGCGCGAAATCTCGAGGCGGAAATCGCGGAAGGGCGTTTTCGCGAGGATCTCTATCATCGCCTGTCGGTTGTGCCGATCCGGGTGCCGCCCTTGTCGGAGCGCCGTGAAGATATTCCGGAATTGGTGGATTACTTCATGGATCAGATTTCTACCGCAACCGGATTGCCGAAACGTCAGATCGGAGAGGATGCGATGGCGGTGCTGCAATCGCATGTCTGGCCGGGCAACGTCAGGCAACTGCGTAATAATGTCGAGCGTGTGATGATCCTGGCAGGCGGCGGCCCTGAGGCAACGATCACGGCCGACATGCTGCCGCAGGATGTCGGCTCGATGGTTCCGGCGATGCCGACCGGCAACAACGGCGAACACATCATGGGGCTTCCGTTGCGCGAAGCCCGCGAAGTGTTCGAGCGCGATTATTTGATCGCGCAGATCAGCCGCTTCTCCGGCAACATTTCGCGAACGGCGGAGTTCGTCGGGATGGAACGTTCGGCGCTCCATCGCAAACTCAAGGCGCTGGGCGTCGGCTGATTCATGTCCCGCATCGCCTATGTGAACGGCCAATATCGCGATACGCGTGACGCGAGCGTGAACATCGAGGATCGCGGCTATCAATTTGCCGACGGCGTTTATGAAGTCTGCGAAGTGCGCGGCGGGAAAGTCGTCGATCTTCCTCGGCACATGACACGATTACAGCGATCGCTGAGCGAGTTG
>JAYVYQ010000161.1:0-6774 GCA_043784125.1 Afipia sp. | reverse complement strand
GAACGGGCGCAAGCGCGAGTGTCAGGACGTCAGCGTGGTCAGGGCAGCTTGTCGTAACCGTCGCCGATGCCTTTGAGACTGAGAGGAAAGCCGATGCCTTCTTCGGGTGTCTCGAAAATGATGAAGGTCGCGGTTTTGGCGGTCTTGAGCTGACCGAGCAGCTTGTCGTCCATCACGACTTCGGCAACGCAGCCGTTGGGCAGGCATCGGACGAACCCCGCGCGGCCGACATCGGCATTGTCCAGTTTCAACCCGAGGCCGGACGGCAGCAGCACGCCGAGCGGTGCGACCACGCGCATCAGTTTGCTTTTCTGGTCCGCCGTCTTGAGGATAATGACGGTGAGGCCGGCATTGGAGCGATCTTCGGCGACAACGCTCTGAATCAGCGCACATTGCTCCGATTGGGCACCCGCCGGTGTGTCGCAGCGGATCTGCCAGTCACCATAAGTCGCTTTGACGGCACCCTGGGCCGCCGCCGGCCCGCTTATCGCGGTGAAAAGCCATATCGTGGCGCAAATGGCAGTCCAGAGCGCCGCCACGCGGCGGCTGCGGGTTGGAAAATTGTTGTGCACGCTGAAAACTCGCTGGTCAGAAAGGTCCATCAGGTCCAATCCCTTGGCAGTTTGACGGAAATGACGGCGTCTTGAGGGCAATCGGACGCAGTACCGGACCTGAACGCCGCAGCGAATCGTGCTTCGGCTGCGCAACTCCGCCGTGGGGACATCGGACAACTCGCCTGTCAAGCATCCCGGCAGTTGGAGGCCCGGTTTATGCCGTTCTGCCAAGGGATTTATCTCCATCCTGACACCTTATTACGTGCATTGCAGCAGCCGCAGAATTATGGTTTGAGAAGCTAGAAATTCGACGCGTTCTAACCGTTTGGCCAATGGTCAAAAGCCTGGTCGCGACGCAAAAAAAGGTCGTTACAAACAGGCCTTGCCGACCGGCAGGACTTTACCGTGACAAGAGCAGGAGCGAGAGCGGCATGAAGATGTCGAAAGGCCAGACCGGCCGCCGGATTCTGGGTTTCGCCGTGGTTGCGAGTGTGACTGCCGCGACAAATGCGGCATTTGCCGGGACCGGACAGCCGACACCCTGGGAATATACTCTCCAAGGGTCCGCCTCGCCGGTGATGGACAACATCATCTGGTTTCACAACTTCCTGCTTTGGCTGATTACCGCGATCACGGTTTTCGTCCTGGCGCTGCTGATTATCGTCGCGGTAAAATTCAACGCCAAGGCCAATCCCGTCCCGTCCAAGACGACGCACAACACGCTGATCGAAGTGGCATGGACGATCATTCCGGTGCTCATTCTGGTCGGCATCGCCGTGCCTTCGTTCCGGCTGCTGTTCCAGGAGCTGGACATTCCGAAGGCGGATCTGACGATCAAGGCTACCGGCAAGCAGTGGTACTGGAGCTACGCTTATCCCGATAACGGCAAATTCGAATTCGACTCGCTGCTGGTTGCCGACAAAGCACCGCGCCTTCTCGGTGTGGATAATGAAGTCGTCGTTCCGGTGAACAAGATCATTCGCGTCCAGGTAACCGGCGCCGACGTGATCCACGCCTTCGCCATTCCATCCTTCGGCATCAAGATCGACGCCGTGCCGGGCCGCCTCAACGAGACGTGGTTCAAGGCCACCAAGGAAGGCATGTTCTACGGCCAGTGTTCGGAATTGTGCGGCAAGGATCACGCCTTCATGCCGATCGCGATACGGGTCGTGAACGATCAGGAATTCGCGGCTTGGGTCGAGGCGGCGAAAAAGAAATTCGCCAGCAATCCGACGAATGAATTTGCCTCTATCGGAACTGCGGCGCGTTAAGCGCACGGACGAACGGGGCAACCTCAAGGTGCTTTAAGATTCAAGGTTGACGAACTGCAAGGTTCAAAGGATTCGAAAATGGCCACCTCCGCTGCAACTCAAGATCACGCCCATGACGACCATGCGCACGATCACCCGACTGGGTGGCGGCGCTACGTCTATTCAACGAACCATAAGGACATCGGCACGATGTACCTTATCTTCGCGATCATTGCGGGCATCATCGGCGGCGCGATGTCGATCGCGATCCGCGTCGAGTTGATGTATCCGGGCGTGCAGCTCTTCCACGAATCCCACACCTACAATGTGTTCGTCACCTCCCACGGCCTCATCATGATCTTCTTCATGGTGATGCCTGCGATGATCGGCGGTTTCGGCAACTGGTTCGTGCCGCTGATGATCGGCGCGCCCGACATGGCATTCCCGCGCATGAACAACGTGTCGTTCTGGCTGCTGCCGGCATCATTTGCGTTGCTGTTGATCTCCACCTTCGTCGAGGGCGAGCCGGGCGGCAACGGTGTCGGCGCAGGCTGGACCATGTATGCGCCGCTCTCCACATCCGGCCATCCGGGCCCCGCAGTCGATTTCGCAATTCTGTCGCTGCATCTTGCGGGCGCGTCATCCATTCTCGGCGCGATCAATTTCATCACCACGATCTTTAACATGCGCGCGCCCGGCATGACGCTGCACAAGATGCCGCTGTTCGTGTGGTCGATCCTCGTGACCGTGTTCCTGCTGCTGCTGTCGCTACCGGTTTTGGCCGGTGCGATCACGATGCTGCTGACGGATCGCAATTTCGGCACCACGTTCTTCGCCGCTGAAGGTGGCGGCGATCCGGTGCTGTTCCAGCATCTGTTCTGGTTCTTCGGACATCCGGAAGTCTACATTCTGATTCTGCCGGGCTTCGGCATGGTGAGCCAGATAGTCTCCACGTTCTCGAAGAAGCCGGTGTTCGGTTATCTCGGCATGGCCTACGCGATGGTCGCTATCGGTGCCATCGGCTTCGTGGTGTGGGCGCACCATATGTATACCGTCGGCATGTCGTCGGCGACGCAGGCCTATTTCGTCGCAGCCACCATGGTGATCGCGGTCCCGACCGGCGTGAAGATATTTTCATGGATCGCCACGATGTGGGGCGGCTCGATCGAGTTCAAGACGCCCATGGTGTGGGCGATGGGCTTCATCTTCCTGTTCACACTGGGCGGCGTCACGGGCGTCGTACTCGCCAATGCCGGCGTTGACCGCGTGCTGCAGGACACATATTACGTCGTCGCGCACTTCCATTACGTGCTGTCGCTCGGCGCGGTGTTCGCCATCTTCGCGGGCTGGTACTACTGGTTCCCGAAAATGTCCGGCTACATGTATTCGGATTTCGTCGGCAAGCTGCACTTCTGGGTGACGTTCGTCGGCGTCAATCTGGTGTTCTTCCCGCAGCACTTCCTCGGCCTTTCCGGAATGCCGCGCCGCTATGTCGATTATCCCGACGCGTTTGCGGGCTGGAATCTGGTGTCGTCGCTCGGCTCATACATCTCGGGCTTCGGCGTGCTGATTTTCCTTTACGGCGTGATCGATGCTTTCGCGCGCAAGGTTCCGGCCGGCAACAATCCGTGGGGCGCGGGTGCAACCACGCTGGAATGGACATTGTCGTCGCCGCCGCCGTTCCATCAGTTTGAAGTTCTGCCGCGCGTTCAGTAAGCGCAGCGAGCGAAAATCATCCGCCACGGCCTTGCGGCCGTTGGCGGACGAGCCTTAGAGGAAGTGAGATCAACCTTGTCGATTGTCGACCATCACGCGATCGATCTGACGCCGCGCATTTCGGAAGCAGGCGTCGCCGACTACATCGCGCTGCTCAAGCCGCGGGTGATGTCGCTGGTGGTTTTCACGGCGCTGGTCGGCCTTATGATCGCGCCGGGTCATTTCCATCCTGTTCTCGCCATTACATCGATCCTGTGCATTGCCGTCGGTGGCGGCGCTGCCGGCGCTTTGAACATGTGGTACGAGTGCGATATCGACGCGCTGATGTCGCGCACCGCGAACCGGCCGATTCCGCGCGGCCGTGTTACGCCCGGCGAGGCTTTGGCCTTCGGCCTCACGCTCGCATTTTTCTCCGTGATGACGCTCGGCATTCTGGTCAACTGGCTTGCCGGGGCGTTGCTGGCTTTCACGATTTTCTTTTACGTCGTGATCTACACGATATTGCTGAAGCGCTGGACGGCGCAGAACATCGTGATCGGCGGCGCGGCTGGAGCGCTTCCTCCAGTGGTTGCGTGGGCCGCTGCGACGGGTTCGCTGTCGCCTGAGCCGATCCTGCTATTTCTCATCATCTTCCTGTGGACGCCGCCGCACTTCTGGGCGCTGGCGCTGTTCCGCACCGATGATTACCAGCGCGCAAACATTCCGATGCTGCCGAATGTGGCTGGTCCCGATGCGACGCGTCTGCAAATTCTTCTCTATACAATCCTGCTGGTGACGGTTGCGGTCGCGCCCTGGCCGCTCGGTTATTTCGATGCAGTGTACGGCGTGACATCGCTGCTGCTCGGTGCCGGCATGATGTGGTTCGCCATCCAGGTTTACCGTCACCGCACCGGCAGCGCCGCGCTTCGCGCGACGCGGCAGCTGTTCAAGTTTTCCATTGTTTACCTGTTCATGTTGTTCGCAGTGCTGTTGCTTGAAGTCGTGGCGGCAGGGCTTGCGCGAGCTTGGTCATGAGTGCGCGCGCCATGGCAAAAAACAACTCGGTGAAAAAAAATTCAGCGAAAACCAAAAAGCCATTCAAGGGCATTGTTCTGACGCCGGAGCAGAAGAGGCGGCAACGCGAACGCTCAATCGCCATCGCACTGGCGCTCGGCGTGATGGTCATCCTCTTTTTCGCGGTCACGCTGGTCAAGGGACCGGCCGTGCTCATTCGGCCGATGTGACGGTCAGGACTTTCAGTTTATGACGCAAGAGCCGAACAACATCCGAAAGACGCAGCCTCGTGTAGCGCGCGACGTCGTGGTGGCGTCGATCTGCGGCTTCGTCGTGGCATTCATGGTCGGCGCGTCCTACGCGGCCGTGCCGCTCTACAACTGGTTCTGCCGCACCACGGGTTTCAACGGAACCACGCAGGTTGCCACATCGGCGCCGGCGTCGTCGCTTGAACGGACCATCGCGGTGCGCTTCGATTCCAACATCAGCGGCGGATTGCCGTGGAAATTTGAGCCGGAAAAAACCTCGATCAACGTCAAGATCGGCGAAGTCGTCACGGTCTATTACACCGTGACTAATCAGGCCGCGCGCACGACGACTGGGCAGGCCGCTTATAATGTCGCGCCACTGACGGTCGGATCGTACTTCCAGAAGATCAACTGCTTCTGCTTCACCGAGCAGACGTTTGCGCCGGGCGAAAAGCGTGAACTGGCGGTGGTTTTCTACGTCGATCCGAAACTCGCTGACAATCACGACTACGATTCGCTGAATTCGATCACGCTGTCCTATACTTTCTATCCCGTGCGCGATCCTGAGCCGAAGCCGGTTGCGGCGACGGAGCCGGATAAACGCAAGGGCAGTCTCTAACGGAATCTGATATCTTACCTGGAACACGCGCCGGCCAGCACCGGCACCGCTCACGGAGAATCTGCAATGGCTGACGCTCACGCCAAACAACACGACTATCATCTCGTCGATCCGAGCCCGTGGCCGATCGTCGGATCGATCTCGGCGTTCATCATGGCCGTCGGTGCCATTTCGTGGATGCATCATATGTTTGCTGCAGCGCCGCTGGTGTTCGGTGTGGGCACCGTCGGTATTCTCTATACTTTTGCGAGCTGGTGGGCCGACGTCATTCGCGAGGCGACCTACAAGGGCGATCATACCCGCGTGGTGCAGCTCAGCCATCGCTATGGCATGATCCTGTTCATCGCCTCGGAAGTGATGTTCTTCGTGGCGTGGTTCTGGGCTTACTTCAACGCCGCTTTATTCCCCGCCGATCCCGTTCACGCCACGCGAGAGGCGCTGTTCGGTGGTGTGTGGCCGCCGCACGGTATCGAGACGTTCGACCCATGGCATTTGCCGCTGCTCAACACGCTGATCCTGCTCACGTCGGGCACGACGGTCACGTGGGCGCATCACGCGCTGCTGGAGAATGACCGCCAGGGCGTGAAGTGGGGTCTCATTCTGACGGTGATCCTCGGCGCATGCTTCACCTGCGTGCAGGCTTATGAATACAGCCACGCGGCGTTCGCTTTCGCGGGTAACGTCTACGGCGCGACCTTCTTCATGGCGACCGGCTTCCACGGTTTCCACGTTCTGGTCGGCACCATCTTTCTGCTGGTGTGCTTGCTGCGCGTTTACGCCGGACAGTTCACGCCGACACAGCATCTCGGCTTCGAGTTCGCCGCATGGTACTGGCACTTCGTCGACGTGGTATGGCTGTTCCTGTTCATCTGCATTTACGTCTGGGGTCACGGCGCCGAAGGCGTGGCGCACGCAGGCGGACACTGATTGTTTTTTGAACGCTGAAAAACCAAGGGCGGCTTTCGGGCCGCCCTTTTTCTTTTATCAGAGACTTGGCCGCGTTTCTTTGGGATAACCGCAATCACAATGCCTGACTCCACCGACCATCCAATCGTCGAGACGACTGTGTCCCCTCTCGTGGCGGGGCTGCGCTGCCGCTGCCCGCGCTGCGGCAAGGGCAAACTCTATGACGGGTTTCTCAAATTGCGAACGCGATGCGAATCCTGCGGTCTCGACTACGGATTTATCGACGCTGGGGACGGGCCGGCGGTTTTCGTCATCATGATCGCGGGCTTCATCGTCGTGGGTGCGGCGCTCATCGTCGAAATCAAATACCAGCCGCCATTCTGGCTGCATGCGGTTTTGTGGATACCGCTCATCCTCGCCACCACGTTATGGCCGCTGCGTGCGATGAAATCGCTGCTGATCGCGCTGCAATTTCATCACAAGGCCGC
>JAYVYQ010000160.1:0-6204 GCA_043784125.1 Afipia sp. | reverse complement strand
GCCGATACGTTTCACTTCGACAACGAAAAGCCTGCACACCGCGCGCTGGTCGGTCCCGTCAAGCTCGCGCGCAATCTCGTGACTAACGGCGAGTGGCTCGAATTCATGGAAGCCGGCGGATACACCACGCCGACGCTGTGGCTCATGGACGGCTTCGCCACTGTGACGAACGAGGAATGGGAAGCGCCCGGACACTGGCGCAACATCGGCGGCAAATGGAAAATCATGACGCTCGGCGGATTGCAGGACATTGATCCGTCCGCGCCCGTCTCACATGTCAGCTATTACGAGGCCGACGCCTTCGCGCGCTGGAGCGGCAAGCATCTGCCGACCGAAATGGAATGGGAAGTCGCCGCGCGTGCCGGTCATCTCAACGACGCCTTCGGCATTGTCTGGCAATGGACCCGCAGTTCCTATTCGGCCTACCCCGGATACCGCGCCATCGAGGGCGCGCTTGGCGAATACAACGGCAAGTTCATGGTCAACCAACTTGTGCTGCGCGGCTCGTCGCTTGCAACCCCGCGCGATCACAGCCGTATCACTTATCGCAACTTCTTCTATCCGCAACATCGCTGGCAATTCACCGGGCTGCGGCTCGCCGATTATTCGCTCTAGATCGAACGCAAGAGACCATCATGAACGTTCATGCCCTGGCCAAGACACCGTTGCTCGACGAGAAAGACGCAGCATTCGCGCGGGACGTCATAGCGGGTCTGTCGCAATATCCCAAGCAGCTGCCGCCGAAATATTTCTACGACGAAGCAGGCTCGAAACTGTTCGAGCAGATCACGCTGCTGCCGGAATATTATCCGACCCGCACCGAGTTGCGGATCTTGCGCGACAACGGCGCGGAGATCGCGGCGACCATTTCGAAGCACGCCGCGTTGGTCGAATTCGGCGCTGGTGCGACGACCAAGGTGCGCCTGATGCTTCATCAATGCGCGTTCGACGCTTATGTGCCGGTCGATATTTCGGGCGACTTCCTCAACGACCAGGCTGACGAGTTGCGCAAGGATTTTCCCGACCTTGAAGTCTATCCCGTCACCGCCGACTTCACGACGCCATTCGCGCTGCCGCCCGAAGTCAGCGACATGCGAAAGGTCGGATTCTTTCCGGGATCGACCATCGGCAATTTCGATCCGCACGAAGCCTGCGCATTTCTGCGCAGCGCGCGAGCGATCCTCGGCGACGGCGCCACCATGATCGTCGGCGTCGATCTGGAGAAGGACGAACAAATTCTTCACGCCGCCTATAACGACGCCGATGGCGTTACCGGCAAATTCAATTCCAATGTGCTGGTGAGGATCAACCGCGACCTCGGCGGAAACTTCGATCTGTCGTCGTTCGTGCACCGCGCGATCTACAATCGCGAGCGCCATCGCATCGAGATGCATCTCATCAGCAAGAAAGCACAAACCGTCCGCGTGCTGGGCCGCTCCTTCGCATTTCGCGCGGGCGAAACCATTCACACCGAAAGCAGCTACAAATACAGCCTTGAGCGTTTCGCAGCCTTGGCGCGCGGCTCAGGCTGGTCGCCGCAGGCATCGTGGACCGATCCGGATCAGATGTTCTCGGTGCATGCGCTGGTGGCGGCGGATTAGGGCTTCTCGATTTCTGGTGCCAGTTCGGTGTGGGTGCGAAGCGACCACGCCTCCCAGCCCGCGACGATCAGCAGGACAATCGTTGCGGCAGTTGAGAGCAGCAACGGCGACAGCGACGATCCGACCGGGATAAGCGCACCCAACAGCCCGATGCCCACAAGATGCGACAGTTGCAGCCGTCCATGGATGCTGCGCTTGAACAGAATGACGCCGATGAGGTAGATCACCGGCCCGCCGATCATACTCAGCATTTCCTTGATGCCGGAATGACCATCGGGATGCGCCAGCAATAACTCGTCTCCGACCGCCGATATGACAATCCCTGCGATAATGGGCAAATGAATATAGGTGTACGCCAGCCGCGCCAGCCGACCGGCGTCCTTGGCCTCGGAAATATTTTCCGAACCGGCCTCCGCACCGATGTGAAAATAGATCCACCACATCGCGATGCTGCCGAGGACGGCGACGGTGAATGCCGACAACGTGGTCGGGGTCCATGCCGCGTCCGAGAACGTAGCGCCGGTGACGACAATCGACTCACCAAGCGCGATAATGACAAAGCCCGCCGCCCGCTCGGCCATGTGGCCGCCTTCGACAACCCAGTCCGTTGTCTTCGATGCACCGAAGCCCGGCGTCCAGAACCGCATCGCCGGCCCCGCATATTCAATCGACAGCGCAATCACCCAGAATGCCAGCCGTGCCTGTCCTTCAACGAGACCGCCTGAAATCCAGAACACGCCGCTAAAGCAAAGCCATATCAGGATGCGGGTGAAGTTATGCCGGTGACCATCCTCACTTTTTGGCAGCGTGAAAAGGAAGAACGCGCTTCGTCCGACTTGCATTGCGACATAAGCCAGCGCGAAGGCAAATCCCCTGCTCTCGAATGCTTTCGGGATGGAGGTCGACAGCAGCAAGCCCGCCAGCATCAATCCGAACAGCATCACGCGGACCGGGGTGCGATCCGGATCGAGCCAATTGGTGATCCATGCGGTGAATACCCAGACCCACCAGACCGCCAACATCAAAATAGAGGTCTGGAGAATTCCCAGCGGCGTGAAATGCGCCAGCATGGTGTGGGAAATTTGCGTGATCGCGAACACGAATACGAGGTCGAAAAACAGTTCGACATAAGTGACGCGATGATGCCCGCCTGGAGAAGGTGCGCGCAGCAGCGATCGTTTTGCTGGCGGCATCAGGCGCCGATCACGTTTCGGGAACGCCGGTCTGTAACGCCAACGCGTGCAGCACGCCCCCCATCTGGCCCTTCAGCGAGTCATAGACGAGCTTGTGCTGCTGGACGCGAGATTTGCCGCGGAACGATTCCGAGATCACCGTCGCCGCATAATGGTCGCCGTCACCGGCCAGGTCGCGAATTTCCACCTTCGCGTCCGGCAACGCGGCCTTAATCATGGTTTCGATCTCGCGGGCGTCCATCGGCATTCTTGGATTCTCCTGATCGCGGTCACGCGACAATGCAGATTCTAGCGCGCATCGCCGCCGAGGTCACGCGAGCAATATGTCCCGGCGATGGCGGCCGCCCGGTTCAGGCGTTGCCGGACATATAGGCCGGAAGCCAGCCCTCGAAGCCGGTTTTGAGCGCTTCGACCGATACGGCCGGCTCGCCTGAAATCGCGATTGTCTCGCCACCTGTGGTGCCGATCCGCAGACACGGGATGCCCGCGCCCTTCATCTTGGCCAGCACCAGACCTGCATCTGCGGCCGCAACGGTCACGATGTAACGCGCCTGATCCTCGCCGAACCAATAGGCATGCGGCAGGGTCGCGGCGGGTGCCGCCAGAAGCTGCGCGCCGATGCCGCCAGCCATCGCCATCTCGGCCAGCGCCACGAGCAAACCGCCGTCGGAAATATCGTGAACCGCAGTCGCGGTAACAGCGTGGATCATCCCGCGCACGACGTTGCCATTTCGCTTTTCGATTTCGAGATCGACTGGCGGAGGCGCGCCCTCCTCGCGTCCACAGACATCGCGCAGATAGACCGATTGCCCGAGCCAGCCTTGAGTATCTCCGATCAGCAGGATCGCTTCGCCGCCGGCTTTGAATGCGAGCGTTGCGGATTTTGTGAAATCGTCGAGCAGACCCACGCCGCCGATCGACGGCGTCGGCAGAATGCCGCGTCCATTGGTTTCGTTGTAAAGCGAGACATTTCCCGACACGACCGGGAAATCCAGCGCGCGGCAGGCGTCCGCGATGCCTTTGAGACAGCCGACGAACTGGCCCATAATCTCGGGGCGTTCGGGGTTGCCGAAATTCAGATTGTCGGTGATCGCAAGCGGCCGACCGCCCACGGCTGTGATGTTGCGCCATGCTTCGGCGACGGCCTGCTTGCCGCCTTCAAAGGGATCGGCCTCACAATAGCGCGGCGTGACATCGACGGTGAGCGCAAGGCCCTTCGGTCCGTCCTGCACGCGCACCACCGCTGCATCGCCGCCGGGGCGCTGCAGTGTATTACCGCCGATGACGTGATCGTATTGCTCCCACACCCAGCGCTTCGAGCATAGTTCAGGCGTGGCGATGAGTTTGACCAAGGCATCCGAAATGGAAATCGGCGCCTTCACATCCTGCGCGCGGATCATCGGCAGTTGCGGCGACGGCACATGCGGCCGGTCGTAGAGTGGTGCTTCCGACTCCAGTTCCTTGATGGGCAGGTCGACCATCACGTCGCCGCCATGCTTGACAACGAAACGCTGCGACGGCGTGGTGTAGCCGACCACCGCGAAATCGAGACCCCACTTCTTGAAAATGGCCTCGGCCTGTTTTTCCTTCTCGGGCTTGAGCACCATCAGCATGCGCTCTTGAGACTCCGAGAGCATCATCTCGTAGGCGCTCATGCCGGTCTCGCGCGTCGGCACTGAGTCGAGATTGAGATCGACGCCGAGATCGCCCTTCGCGCCCATTTCCACCGCAGAGCATGTGAGACCCGCCGCGCCCATGTCCTGAATTGCGATCACGCAATCCGCTTCCATGATCTCTAAGCACGCTTCGAGAAGAAGTTTTTCGGCGAACGGATCGCCGACCTGAACGGTCGGGCGTTTCTCGGCGGAGTCATCGTCGAATTCGGCGGACGCCATGGTGGCGCCGTGAATGCCATCGCGGCCGGTCTTGGAGCCGAGATAGACAATCGGCATGTTCACGCCGCTCGCCGCCGCGTAGAAAATCTTGTCGGTTTCAGCGAGACCCACCGCCATCGCGTTGACGAGGATGTTGCCGTCGTAGCGCGTGTGGAAACGCATCTGGCCGCCCACTGTGGGGACGCCGAACGAATTGCCGTAGCCTCCGATGCCCGCGACGACGCCCGACACCAGATGCCGTGTGCGCGGATGCTCCGGCGCACCGAACGAAATCGCGTTCAAACATGCGATCGGCCGCGCGCCCATGGTGAACACGTCGCGCAGGATGCCGCCGACGCCCGTTGTCGCGCCCTGATACGGCTCGATGTAGCTCGGATGATTGTGGCTCTCCATCTTGAAGACCACTGCGAGGCCATCGCCGATGTCGATGACGCCAGCGTTCTCTCCCGGACCCTGAATGACCCAAGGCGCTTTTGTCGGAAGGCCGCGCAGATGCAGCCGCGAGGATTTGTACGAACAATGCTCGTTCCACATCGCGGAGAAAATCCCCAACTCCGTGAAGCTCGGCACCCGCCCGATCAGTTTCAGGATGCGCTCGTACTCGTCCGGCTTGAGACCGTGCGAGGCGACGAGTTCGGGTGTGATTTGGGGTTCGTTGGGAATCATGCTGCCAATACGCGATGTAAGCCTCTTATTAGGTGGATCAAGCACACGAGAAAAGGGCTTTTTGCCGGGACATTTCGGCATTGCGCGCAAAGCTGGGGACACGTTTGAAAAGAGGCGTTTGCGCAAGCGCCACGGATGGGATTTAAGACCGGAACGCGCCGGATGCGCGATGATGGAGCAGTTTCACTTGGACGATACGCCGCAGAAGTCCCCGCGCCCGCGCCCCGATCTCCTGGTCGCAACGGAAGGCGAATTCGCCGGATGGCGGACCTGGAGCCGCGACAGCTTTGAATCCAACAACGGGCCGTTCTGGCACCGCTTCGAGGATGACGGCAGCGTGCGCTGCGCATTTCGCGTTGAGAAGAAACATCTCAACGGCATGCGCAACGTCCATGGCGGCTGCTACATGACGTTTGCGGATTATTGCCTGTTCGCATTCGCCGCCCGCGAGCTTGAAGCCCCGGCAGTTACGGTGTCATTCGCGTGCGAGTTTCTGGACGCCGCAAAGGAAGGCGATCTGATCGAGGCCATCGGCGGCATCACCCGCGCCGGCGGCTCGCTGATTTTCTTGCGCGGCACGTTGATGTGCGGCGAGCGCCCGCTGTTCACATTCTCGGGCACGATCAAGCGAATGAAGAAAAAGGCGTGACTACTGCGCGAAGGCGTTGCCGCTCTGTACCGAACAGCTTGGCGACGACGTCGTGACGCCGCTCAGCGTGAACATCTCGCCGTTTGGACCCTTGCGCTGCATCTTGCCTCCCACAGCGCCCTCAATGACGCTCGCCGTGCAGCTTGAGAAGCCCGGATCGAACGTCGCTGTGATCTGGCGCGCACCGCCTGCGTAAGAGA
>JAYVYQ010000159.1:0-15595 GCA_043784125.1 Afipia sp. | reverse complement strand
AAATCAGCCCTTCCGGAGCCTTGGATGACCTACGTCGTCACCGAAAACTGTATTAAGTGCAAATACATGGACTGTGTGGAAGTCTGCCCCGTGGATTGCTTCTACGAGGGCGAGAACATGCTGGTGATCCATCCGGACGAATGCATCGATTGCGGCGTGTGTGAGCCTGAGTGCCCTGCAGACGCGATCAAGCCGGATACCGAGCCCGGCATGGAAAAATGGCTCGAAGTGAATACCGAATACGCAACAAGCTGGCCGAATATTACTCAGAAAAAGGACGCGCCGGCTGACGCCAAGGAATTCGACGGCGTCGAAGACAAGTTCAATTTATTCTTTTCTAAGAAGCCCGGCACCGGCGACTGATTCCTGCTGCGACTGCGGGAAGTTCCGAAAAGAGAATTGCCTTAACCGTAAGCCGAGTTCTCGGGCGCCGAATTGATGTGCGTGGAACGGATTCGGCCGTAAATCATTGATTTTTGCGGAAAATGTGCTATAATGGTCACAAATAACGACTTATGATCCGCGATTTCCCCGGTTTGGGCTCGGACGGGTTCCCGGAAACGTTTGAACTAGGGGCGTGGCAACCCACGCAGAGCCGCCGTGTCAGACAAATCGCGTCATAAAAAGAACTCCAAGAAAGACAAGAGTTCCAAGAAGGACGCTCGCGCGTCCGCGAAATCCTCAAAAAGCAAAAGAAGCACAATGGCCAAAAAGACTGCAAAAACTGCCGCCAAGTCCAAGACCAAATCCAAAACCGTTTCCAAGCCTGCCAAAGCTCCGGCCAAGAAGACCGTTGCGAAGTCGGCTAAGGCTCCGGTCAAGGCCGCCGTCACCAAAGCAGTCGCCAAGGCCGCCCCGCGTGTGGAGGAACCGAAGAAGGTTCTGACCCAGCGTCAGGGCTTCAAGACCAATGAATTCGTGGTGTACCCGGCTCACGGCGTCGGCCAGATTCTGGCGATCGAGGAGCAGGAAATTGCAGGGACCACGCTTGAGCTGTTCGTCATCAATTTCATGAAGGACAAGATGACGCTGCGCGTGCCGACCGCGAAGGTCGCCAATGTGGGCATGCGCAAGCTGTCGGAGCCTTCTCTGGTGAAGCGCGCTCTTGAAACCCTCAAGGGCCGCGCGCGCGTCAAACGCACCATGTGGTCGCGTCGCGCGCAGGAATATGAAGCGAAGATCAATTCGGGCGACATTGTCGCGATTGCCGAAGTGGTGCGCGATCTGTTCCGCTCCGAATCGCAGCCGGAGCAGTCCTACAGCGAACGTCAGCTTTATGAAGCAGCGCTCGACCGTCTGTCGCGCGAGATCGCAGTCGTGCAGCATGTGACCGAGACCGAGGCCGTCAAGGAAATCGAGGCGAACCTCGCCAAGAGCCCGCGCCGCGGTGTCAAAACTGAAGTCGATGCGACCGCCGCTGCCGATGCTGATGAGACGGACGGCGATGGCGAAGACCCGGTGTCTGCCGACGAAGCCGCGTAACAGCGGTTCATCCGAGTTCAAAAATCAAAACCCGGCCGATCTGGCCGGGTTTTTGTTTGTGGCGGTCTCAATTTGTTTTCAATCGACCACGATCTTGACGCGCTCGCGCGGCTTGACGCTGGCGCGCGCATCGAGGCCGTTGAGAATCCGGAAGCGCTCCTGCGGGCGGTCGACGCCCTGCATGCGATGCGACAGCGACTCGACCGTATCGCCCGGCTGCACGGTGATGACCTTGAGCCGCAATGGCCGCGCTGCCTGGATTTCCGCAAGCGTCAACCGCCGGAATGAATTCACGGTGTCGCGAAAACCCTTGTCGGAATCGGCAGTCTGTTTCTTGGTGGCAAAGATAAAGCGATAGACATCGGTGCCGAACCGCAAGGCGTAGGTCCGGAACTGCCATTGTTCGCCCGACGCGGTCGCGGTCGCTGCCGGAAAACCGTTGATGGTGAGATCCTCGAGCGACGCCTTGTCGACATTGTCCATCCAGCCGGAATTCAGATAGTCGCCGAGCGACTGCTCCGATGGCACGCGCACGACGTCGAACCGCATCGCCTGCGCCCCGCCGTCCTTCACGCCGACGACGGCCTGCGCGGTGTTCTCCAGGAAGAAGGAGTCCGGCGCCTGAAAGATGAAGCCGAGTTTCGGATGCAGGAAACGACGCCCGCGCACGAAGCCCTCGCTGGGGTCTTCGCCATAAACCAGATTGTCGATTGCGCTGAGATAGGTGTCGCGGTCGCGCTCGACGGATTCGGGCGATGCATATTGCCGCGCATTGGCTTGTGCGTTCTGCACCCGCTCGGGCGTCGCCGGATGCGACGACAGAAAATCGAGCGAGCGCGGGTCGGCGGCATTGCGCGGCGCCTTCAGCGCCGCATTGCGTTCCATCGCCGACAGAAATCGCGAGGCACCGAACGGATCGAAATTGGCGCGCGACGAAATTCCGACGCCGATGCCATCGGCCTCGAATTCCTGCGCGCGCGAAAAGCTCGCCATTGTAAGTTTTGTTTTTGCCAGAGCCAGCGCGGTCATATCGGCGTCATTGCCCATCTCGGAGACAACGCGCGTCACCACGGCGGCCTTCTTGGCCTCATCCTCGCGGATCGACGCATGCTTGGCGAGGACGTGCGCCATTTCGTGCGCCAGCACGGATGACAATTCGGACGTGTCACTGGCGAGCGCGACCAGTCCGCGCGTTACATAAAGCTGGCCGGTGGGCAGGGCGAACGCGTTCACTGCCCCCGAATTCAGAATTGTCACCTGATAGGCGAGGTCGGGCCGCTCGGATGCGGCGACCAGACGATCGACCGTTTTGGAGATCAAGGCTTGCAGCTTTGGATCGTCGTATGCGCCGCCATAGGATGAGAGAATGCGCTCATGTTCCCGCTCGGTGGCGGGCGTCTGCGCAGCGGGCTTGTTCGGCTTGACCGGACCTAGCCCCGGCGTCGATGCAATCTGGAAACGGCCCATGTCGCCGCAGCCGCCCAGCACAAGCGCGGCGCACAGAGCGGCCGACGCGAACCATCGGCTGCGCCGTCCTGACATTGTGTCCCGCATCTGAAAAATCGTCACGCGTTACTTGCCTTCATCCTTAGGCACAATGTTCTTCGCCATCCCGTCACCGGCGCTAATAATTTCAATCTGTCCAAGGCGGGTCGCTTCAATACGCGGTCCGCCGCGCTTCTCCACCCAGCCGCGCACCCGGATTTTCCTGCCCTCAAGAGATTTCAAATCCAGCCCTGCAGCCTCGAACGAAGGCATCATGCGCCTTGAAATAGTCACGGCAAAGTCCCGTGTCCATCGCCGTCCGAAATTGACGTAAAATGTCGCCCCGGCCTGCCGCGCCGACAGAACTGTTCCTTCAACGACGGTAAACTGCCCCATCCTCGCCAGAATATCGCCGGGCATTTCGGCGTTTTTTGTGGCGGAAGGATCGCCCCAAAGCCCCCGGCGGGCCTCGCGGGCGCTGTTTTCCGCAGCCGCCCATTCGGCGGAACAGTCCTTGTCCGTCATGGTCATCGAGGCGAGTGCCTCACCCTGGGACAACAATTCGGTTTGGACGGATGTTTCCGAGCCCGCCGGAAACACGACCGCGATCTGCCGTCCGTAACGATCGGGCTTGTCGTCGCCGGCCCGCAACGTCACGTCGCGTCCTTCGATCAACGTTTCAAGTTTGCGTGAGCGTGCGGCAAGTTTCTGTCCGATGTCCGTTTCAATTCCGGCGAGCCGGACCTCGCGCCCATCGTCGAGGCGAAACGTCCGCGCGTCGATGATGGCAACGACGCGGCCTTCGCCCTGCGAGGCAAAATTGTAGGCGGCGAACAACGTGCCGGTGTGAGCGGCCGTGAGCAGGAACGCGGCACTTAACGTCGAGACGAGGCGATCCGTACGATGGGTCATTCGCGATCATCCCGTGCGCAGCGTGACGCTTATCGCCCGGTGAATTTCGCGGGGCGGCGCTCCTCGGTCGATTTCACGCCTTCCTTGAAATCGGAGGTCTCGCGCAGCCAGGTTTGTTCGGCGAGTTCATGATCGGTCTGCGCCTTGACGCGATCGGCCAGACCCGCACGCATGGTCGCACGTGTCGATATCAATCCCAGCGGTGAATTTTCCGCAATCTCGTTGGCGAGTTTGAATGCGGCATCCCGCACCTGAGCCTGCGGCACCAGAATATTCGCAAGCCCCATCGCGTAGGCTTCGTCGCCGGTGACGCGGCGGCTGGTGTAGAACATCAGCGCGGCATTATTTTTTCCGATCAGTTCGGGCAAGGTCACGGTGAGGCCGAACCCCGGATGAAATCCGAGACGCGTGAAGTTCGCGGCGAAACGCGCTTCGGGGCATGTCACGCGAAAATCCGCCGATACTGCGAGGCCCAATCCGCCGCCGATGGCCGCGCCCTGAACGGCGGCCACGATCGGTTTTTTGTTGCGGAAGATTCTCACTGCCTCGACATAGAGATCGCCCGTGGTGCCGGTGCCGGATGCCGCGTCTCCGCCCGCGCCCACCGGTCGCGCGAAGTTTGCGCCTGCGCAAAATGCCTTGCCCTGTGAAGCCAGCACCACGGCGCGGCATTCGACATCCTTGTCGATGGCATCGAGCGCGTCCGCAATCTGCCGGATCAGATCGAGATCGAAGAAATTCAGCGGCGGCCGGCGAATTTCGATCAGCGTGACGTGACTGTGTTTCTCGATACCGATGTCGGTGTTCATGGAGTTTCCCTTATCGCAGACCGAGTCCGCGCGCGATGATGCCACGCAACACTTCCGTGGTGCCGCCTTGAATCGTGAGTTTCGGCGCGATCTTGATCGCGAAGGCGAGTTGTTCTCCGAGCGTATGATGATTGGACGCATCCGTATCGACAAACGCAGCGAGATCGCGCACGCGATGCGGTAGTTTTTGTTCCCAGATCGTGCCGAGGTCCTTGACGATGGATGCTTCGACCACCGGCTCCTTGCCGGCCTGCAACATGCCGGCGACCGAAACCGACATGCGCCGCACGGTGTGAAGTTGTGCGACCAGCCGGCCGATGCCTTCCGCGCCGCGCGTGTCGGGACTGTCGCCCAGTGCGCGCACCAGCTCGGTCAGCACATAATAAGTTTCAAGGAATCGCTCCGGCCCGCTGCGCTCATAGGCCAATTCACTGGTCGCCTGTTTCCACGCGCCGTCGATTTCTCCCAGTGCATGATCGTCCGACACGAACGTGTTGTCGAACACGACTTCGTTGAATTCCTTCAATCCGCTGATCTGCGCAATCGGATTGACGCCGATGCCCAGCGTCTTCATATCGACGAGAAACTGCGTGAGGCCGTGACGGCGATTTTCCTTGGTCGACGGCGAGGTGCGGAAGATCGCCAGCATGTAGTCGGCCATGTGCGCCGATGTCGTCCAGATCTTGGTGCCGTTGATGAGCCAGCCGCCATCGGTCTTTGTGGCCTTGGTTTTCGCGGCAAAGAGATCGGAGCCTGAATTCGGCTCGCTCATGCCGATGGAAAAACAAACTTCGCCGCGGCAGATGCGCGGCAGGATGTCCATCTTGATTTTCTCATTCGCGAATTTCAGCAGCACCGGGCCGCTCTGGCGGTCGGCGACAAAAAATCTGCGCGTCGGCGCATTGGCGATCCGCATTTCTTCGGTGACGACAAAGCGCTCCAGAAATGTCCGCTCATGGCCGCCGTATTTTTTCGGCCACGTCATGCCGATCCAGCCGCGTTGCCCAACGCGATGGCTGAATTCCGGGATGTCGGTGTCTTCGCGTTGCGGCTCGTGGGGATTGAACGTGCCTGCGGCAATTTCCTCAGCGAGGAACGCGCGGACCTCACGGCGCAATGCCTCGCATTCCGGCGGCAGGCGGATTTGATCGAAACGAAGCGCTGCGGTCATCTCGTCAACTCCTTACCGTGACGCCACCAGCGGCCATAGCTCGTCGGCACCGCGCGATGCGACCGATTTGCCAAGCTCTGTCGCCCAATAGCTCTCATGTCCGAAATCGTCGCGCCACGCCAGCGCGCGCAGCGTGTAGCGATGCAGGATATGCTCCATCGAAAACCCGATGGCTCCAAAGACCTGATGGGCGATGGCGGTTCCTTTTTCGGCGGCTTCCGCGCAGCGAATCTTTGCAGAGGCCACTTCAAGCATCATGACGTCATGGTCTGCGCCATTCGCAATCGTGTCCGCCGCAGAGCCCGACGCTGTCACGGCGGCTGCGACTTCGCCCGCAAGTTGCGCGAGATTGTGCTGGATCGCCTGAAACTTGGCGATCTTCTTTTCGAAGGCGACACGCTCATTGGCGTAGGCAACGCTCAAATTCAATAATGTCTCCAACGCGCCCGCAATCTGCAGGCTGCGCACTGTGGCGCCCATCTGCATCAACGACATCGGTGTGAAATCTCTGGGTGCTTGTTTCGACGTCATGGGCTTGACGCGATCGAACGTCACGGCGTTCGACGCATCATGACCGAGGTTTTCGCCGGGCTCGATCCGGCAGGCGGATGTCTCGACAAGTGCGACGACAAATCCCTTCGGCATTTCTGCGA
This sequence comes from Afipia sp., assembly GCA_043784125.1. Taxonomy (GTDB): domain Bacteria; phylum Pseudomonadota; class Alphaproteobacteria; order Rhizobiales; family Xanthobacteraceae; genus Afipia. Next base: position 9,083 of record JAYVYQ010000159.1, on the reverse strand, counting down.
TGACCGCGATGTGCGTGGCGGCGCTGGCGAAGGGAATTGCGCGCACACGCCCGCTCAGCGTGCCGTCTGCGTTCAGTGCCACGCGATCTCTCGGAGACGCAGGAGCCACGGTCATCGCGCCGTCTGGCGACGCAATGCCCGCCTGCGACAACAACCAGCCGCCGAGCATCGTTTCCACAAGAGGAACGGAAAGCGCGTGACGGCCAGCAGCCGAGACGACGCCAAAGCCTTCTGCAAGACTTGCACCTGAGCCGCCGCAATCTTCCGCTACCCATGACAACGGCAAGCCTGCCTCGGCCAGCGCAGTCCAGAGCGGCGTTTTCCAACTATCGTTCTTTGCGCTGTTGATGAATTGAGCATCGGCAAGATCGGCGAACATGCGATCCGCTGTTTGCACCACAATATTTTCGGCTTCGGCCACGCGGCCTCCCAATCATTCAGCAGGCGTTTCGATCTCGCATCGCGAAAACCGCCGCCGCTATCATTGTTGGCCTTCATGATGATGAAAACCGATATCGATGACAAGCGATGAAGTGACGAATCTCAAGGCGTGCCATGGCTGCCATGACGCAAGGTGAGTGTGCGAAAAGGGCTGTTCTATTTTGCAGTCTGCCGATAGCTTGCCGCAAATTCAGATCGCGGGCGCGGGACTGTTCAGAAGAGGATTGAGATCATGGCTAACGATGGTTTGAAGGTGATTGTCACGGGCTCCGCGTCGGGATTAGGAGCAGCGTCCGCCGCGATCCTCGCGAAGGAAGGCGCCAGCCTTGTCATCAACTATTCGTCCAGCAAGAAGGAAGCCGAGCAGACCGCCGACCTTTGCCGCAGTGCAGGCGGCGATGTGGTCGTGGTGCAGGGCGACGTGTCGCGCGATGAGGATTGTAAAAAGATCGTTGCGGCCGCAGCGCCGTGGGGCAAGCTCGATGCGCTCATCAACAATGCGGGCATCACCAAGCGCATGGCGCACGACAATCTCGATGGATTGTCCGCCGAAGATTTCCAGCGCCTTTACGCCGTGAATACCATCGGGCCGTATCAGATGGTCCGCGCCGCGCGGGCGCTTCTGGAAGCAGGATCGAATGCGTCGGGACGCGCATCATCCGTGGTGAACGTTTCGTCCGTGGCGGGACTGACGGGTTTCGGCTCGTCGGTCGCTTACGCGGCGAGTAAGGGCGCGCTGAATGCGATGACGCTGTCGCTCGCCCGCGCGCTGGCGCCCAAGATAAGAGTGAACGCTGTTTGTCCCGGCTTCATCGATACGCCGTGGTTCACCAAAGGGCGCGGCGAGGAAGCAACGAAGCTCATTCGCGAAGCTGTCGCCGCTGGCTCGCCGCTTCATATGGCCTCAAAAGCAGAAGACATCGCCGAAGTCGTCTGCTTCCTCGCGCGCGCAGTCCGGCCATATGACCGGCGAGTTGGTCCGCGTGGACGCCGGAACTCATCTGGTCGGCTATTCGCTGGGACGTCCCAAATAAGCGGGACGATCAGATCTTGTTGCCGGGATCCGAGATCGCGCCACGCGCCACGAGCCTGTTCCAGATGAACAGCACAACGAGCGCGCCGATCGTTGCCATGATGTAACCCGCACCCTGACCTTGGCTGGCATCGTAATGACCGATTGCTTGTCCAACCCAAGTCGCGAGAAACGCGCCGACAATGCCGAGCACCATGGTGAGAATGAAGCCGGTCGGATTGTTCGGGCCGGGAGAAATCAGCCGCGCGACGAAGCCTGCGACCAGGCCGACGAAAAGAATGTGAAGCATTTCCGCTATCCTTCTTGCGTTGAAATATTTTGGTTTCGGCAGATCGAATGTGAAGCGGAACTAGGTCCGCTTTATATTCTCACGTCAGTTAAATCCAGCGCGAGGCTTCCTGCTCGGTCGGCAGCTTGCCGTTGGGCGTCAGCTGATTGATGATTTCAGGGAGTTGTTTCGCCAAATTGGCAAGCAACTCGTCGCGCGAAATTCCGGTCTGTGCGCTGATCGTGTTGATCTGGTCGGGGCCGAGCGCCGAGGCGAGATCGTTGGCCGAAATCTGTTTGTTCGGCCCAGTGCCGACCCATGAATTGGCGACATCCGTATGGCCGCCCTGCTGAAACTGCTTGAGCAGATCGCCGAGACCGCCACTCAGCACGCTTCCGGCAGCGCCGCCTGCGAGAACGCCGCCAAGCGCGCCGCCCAATGGTCCCTTCATCAGATCGCCCAGCATGCCACCAAGTCCGCCGCCGGCGTCAGCCGTCGTCGTGCCCGGTAAAGTCTTCGGTCCTGCAGGCGCAGTCGTCTGGCCAGCGCCGACGTGCTTGACTGCCTTGTAGGCAAGAAGCGCCAGGATCGCCATTGTCATCGGCGACATTCCGCCTTTCGCATTCGGATCGGATTGTCCGTGCGGCCCATTCTGCATGCCGTTGAGAACGTCGAGCAAACCCATCATCATCTCCTGTCGATGGCCAAACCCCACCAGACATTAGTGGTGCGTCATGACGGTTACAAGGCAGGTGGCGGCGATGGATTTGCTCTGGTATTGAGGTTGCGAGTCTTTAAGGCAGCGCAGCCTCAGCAGCATTCGGTCCCGTAGCTCAGCCGGATAGAGCGGCGGTTTCCTAAACCGCAGGTCGGAAGTTCGAGTCTTCCCGGGATCGCCAATTTTGTCGTTTGTATCGCGGAGGCTTTGCGCGTCGCTTCACGTTGAGAGCTTCGTTGCGCAATCAAGCCGAATTGAACAAACCAACCCGATCGTTCTGTGTCTAATGTCATTGATAGGAAGCCCGCACCTGGTGTATCGGCCATTGTGTTGCGCACCCCGCGCCGAGGTATCGCATTGAGCATGAGTTCAGACACCGTGACGGCCAGACCAAAAACAGCATTCGTATTCGCGGGCGGTGGCAGTTTCGGCGCGATCCAGGTTGGCATGATGCAGGCGCTGGTCGCTCACGGCGTCACCGCCGACATGGTGGTGGGATCGAGCGTCGGCTCGATGAACGGCGCGTATTATGCCGGCACACCGACTCTCGAAGGCGTCAAGAAGTTGGCGACGATCTGGCGCGGCCTGACGCGCAACGATGTGTTCCCGGTGACGTTTCGTGCCTTCCTCGGCTTTTTGTGGCGCCGCGATTTTCTGGTTTCACACAACGGCGTCCGAAAACTGGTCGAAAACAATTTGCCTTACAAGAATCTCGAAGACGCGACGATACCCGTCCACATCGTTGCAACCGAAGTTATTACCGGAGACTCGATCGTGTTGTCGGCGGGATCGGCATCGGATGCCATCGTCGCCAGCACGTCGATCCCCGGCGCATTCGAGCCTGTGAAGTATAAAGATATGTATCTTGCGGACGGCGCTATCTCCAGCAACACGCCGATCAACGTCGCAATCGAGATGGGCGCGCAGCGGCTGATTATCATGCCGACCGGATTTGCGTGCGCGGGCCATGGGCCGCCGGTCGGTGCGGTGGCGAACGTGCTGCATGCGCTGACGCTGCTGATTGCGCGGCAGATGACCTATGAGTTGGAAGATATCGATCCGGCCATCGAGTATTATGTCGTGCCGCCGCTGTGTCCGCTGGTGGGGTCTCCTTATGATTTTTCCAAAACCGACGAGCACATCGAGCGGGCTATCAAGAACACCGAAAAGTGGATTGCGGAAGGCGGGCTGGAGAAAAGCGGAATTCCCGGCGAGATACGTCCGCACAAACATTGACGGCGTAGGCTCCCGGCAAAGAACGCTCATATTGCTCTGCAATAAAAGTGTCACTTTCAATCGCACGCGCCTGTCCTGTGTCGGGCGCGAATGGGGCTTAGACTTTCTTTATGGCCACACCGGCACGAATCTATCGACCGGGGATGCGAACCCAGCCATCATGCGAACCGGCTGAATCGTTGCCGGACCATTCACCGAGGCTTCAATGCAAACACTCATGCTCCCGTTTTCGCCGCGTTTCATTATTTTAACGCTTTGCATTCTCTTCAGCATCCTCCTTGCCGCTGCGGCGATTTACGATCCTGACGACATCATTCTGTTTGCGATTCCATTCGTCGTGTTCGTGCTGCTGTCGGTTCTCGGCATTAACGACCTCCTTCAAAAAAATCACGCGGTTCTTCGTAATTACCCGATCTCCGCGCATATCCGCTTTCTGCTCGAAGAAATTCGTCCGGAGATGCGTCAGTATTTTTTCGAGAGCGAGAAGGATGGCAAGCCTTTCAGCCGCGATACGCGCGCGGTGATCTATCAGCGCGCCAAGATGGTGCTCGACAAGCGTCCGTTCGGCACCCAGGAAGACATCTATGCCAGCGGTTATGAGTGGATGCATCACTCGGTCGCGCCGAAGCCTCTCGCCGACGAACATTTTCGTATCACGATCGGCGGCCCTGACTGTACGAAGCCCTATTCGGCATCCGTCCTCAATATTTCGGCGATGAGCTTTGGCGCGCTGAGCCCGAACGCCGTGCGCGCTTTGAATGCGGGTGCGAAGAAAGGCAATTTCGCCCACGACACCGGCGAGGGCGGCGTCAGCCCGTATCATCGTGAAAACGGCGGCGACCTGATCTGGGAAATCGGGTCGGGCTATTTCGGCTGCCGCAATCCCGATGGTACGTTCAATCCTGCGAAGTTCGCCGCGACCGCTACCGACGACCAAATCAAGATGGTCGAGTTGAAAGTCAGTCAGGGCGCCAAGCCCGGCCATGGCGGTGTGCTTCCGGCAGCGAAGGTTTCAAAGGAGATTTCGGAAATTCGCGGTGTTGCGATGGGCGAAGACTGCATTTCGCCGGCGTTCCACCGTGCCTTCTCGACGCCGATCGAGATGATGACCTTCATCGCAGAAATGCGCAGGCTGTCGGGCGGCAAGCCTGCGGGCTTCAAGCTCTGCATCGGCCATCGTTGGGAATTTCTGGCGATCTGCAAGGCGATGGTGAAGACCGGAATCTATCCGGACTTCATCGTCGTGGACGGCAATGAGGGCGGAACCGGCGCGGCGCCTGCGGAGTTCATGGATCATCTCGGCATGCCGATGCGCGAGGGCGTCAATTTCGTTCACAACGCGTTGATCGGAATCAATGCGCGCCATCGCGTTCGCATTGGCGTGTCAGGAAAAATCGCAACCGCGTTCGATATCGCGCGCGCCATCGGACTTGGCGCGGACTGGTGCAATTCGGCGCGCGGCTTCATGTTCTCGCTCGGTTGCATCCAATCGTTGAGTTGCCACACCGATCGCTGCCCGACCGGAGTCACCACGCAGGACCCGACGCGCAACCGCGCACTGGTGGTGCCCGACAAGACCACGCGGGTTTACAACTATCACCATGCGACGCTGCATGCGCTTGCCGAGATCATCGCAGCCGCAGGCCTCAATCACCCCGAGGAAATCCGGCCGATCCATTTTTCGCATCGCTTGTCGGGAACGGATGTTCTGTCGTTTGCACGCCTGTATCCTGAGCTTGCGCCGGGTGAATTATTGACCGGCAAGACCCAGAGTCCGCGCTTTCACAATGCATGGGAGTTGGCGCAGGCAGAGTCGTTCGATCCGTCGTCGGCGACGCCAGCCTATATTCCGAGGCGAGCCTGACTTCAAAATTTGCTGTGGTTAGCCCTTACAAGATCGTGCCACTGAGTATCAACGAAGCAACGCTGAAATAAATTACGAGCCCCGTCACATCGACCAAGGTTGCCACGAACGGCGCTGAAGCGCTCGCCGGATCGAAGCCCAAACGCTGCAGAAGGAAGGGCAACATGGAGCCTGTAAGCGAACCAAAGGTGACAATGCCAACCAGTGCCGCGCCAACAGTAAGTGCGATCAATATCCAATGCTCACCGTAATCGTAAAAACCCAAATGTTGCCAAAGCGCAATTCTGGATATGCCGATTAAGCCCAACATTGCGCCCAGCGTAATACCGCTGGGAATTTCTCTTAGCGCGACGCGCCACCAATCCCGCAAATCAAGCTCACGCAAGGCCAATGCCCGAATAAGAAGGGACGTTGCTTGCGACCCGGAATTGCCACCCGAGCTCATGATGAGCGGAATGAAAAGTGTAAGCACGATCGCCTTTTCCAGCTCCATTTGATAATTTTGCATCGCTGAAGCGGTCAGCATTTCCGATAGAAACAGAACGCTAAGCCAGCCACCACGTTTGCGGATCATCTGCCAGAAACCGATCTGCATATACGGCTCGTTCAGAGCCGCCATGCCGCCGAGTTTTTGTAAATCCTCCGTGTTCTCTTTGATAATGGCATCGATCACATCGTCTACCGTGACGATGCCGATGACGCGACCCTGTTCGACGACCGGCAGCGCAAGCAAATCGTATTTGGAAATCAGGCGAGCTACGTCCTCCCTGTCTGTTTGGGGTGACACGGTAATGAGCCGTCCAGGCCGGGCAACCGAGAGCACGGGAGATTGCGGCTCACCTGTGATCAGACGGCGCAGTGCGATCGACTGGACAAGTTTTTTAGTACCGGGGTCGAGAACGTAAATCGCGAGACAGTCTCCCTGGTGCTTTCCACATGACGAATGTGATCGAGGGTTTGGTCGACTGTGTAGCTCGACGGGACGCTTACGAACTCCGTCGTCATGATGGAGCCAGCCGTGCCGGCCGGATAGGAAAGCAGGCGCTGAATGTTTGCGCGCGTTTCGGTGTCCAGACGGCCGAGCAAATCAACACGCGCCGGTTCTTCCAGCTGCCGGAAAAGATCGGCCACGCGGTCAGCCGATGCGCCTGCCAGAAGATCGGCGGCAATTTCACGAGGAAGTAGTGAAATAATTTCCGGTCCGCGGTCGAGGCTTGGCTGGTCGATAACTTCGATGGCGCGGTCGCGAGGAAGGCCCACAAGTATGTGTGCGGCAACCTCCGGTGTTTCCTCATTGAGAAATTCGACGATATCGGCCGCGCGTTCATCGGCGAGGCGGGCAATACGCGCAAACTGGTCGATTGAATCGATTGCTTCAGATGGACCTTGGGTTTCGTTCATGACGAATTGCCCTTTCTGAATCGCTGGCGCAGGTTTTTTAGAAGCTTAGGTGATCAAAATTCGCCGTGCAACCGCCCGGAGAAGATCGAGACCGGCCCGCGGTCCATGTTGTAGGTGGGATTCACAATCAGCTGATAATCCGTCGTGAACATGAAGGCCTTGTTCAGCGCGAACGCGTAATAGGTCTCTAGAATGCGTTCCGTACCGTAATTCAATTGCCCGTCGCCGATCAGCAGACCTCTGCCGCCGCTGGCGATGAAATCACGGTGCGCGCTGGACAATCCGTTGACGGCGCCGCCGAGCGCAAATGTATCGGTGGGTCGACCCCAGAAGCTGCCCTTGATCGAGACGCCGCCGGATGCGCTACGGTCGATGTCGGTGAACGACAGAATTTCGTTCTGGCCATCGTTCCAGCTCACACGCCCGAAGATGCCAACATCCGGCATGATCTGCTGCTCCATGTTGGCATAGAAGCCGTATTTCAGCCGTTCGCGACGCGAATTGATCGTCACGTCGTTGATGTCGAGCGCGGGATTTGCCGCAACAATTCCCAGCACATCGCGATAGTTTGCAGTTGTGCCCTGGTTGCCGAAGACGCCGAGCCGCAGTTTGCCCGGCTGGTTCAGAATCGAATATCGCTGTTCGAATTCGAGCACCGTGCCGCCGCCCTTGGACGTCAGAACGTCGCTGTTGGGCAGCGTCGGCACCTGAAAGTATCCGGCCCGGATTGCCCAGTCCTTGCGGTTGAGTTCGACGACGGCGCCACGTGTGAGGCCGGGCAAGTCCGCAGGAAAGTCATAGGCTGCCGATGCCCACATCGACCAGTTCATGAAATCGGCGCGCGGGTCTTTTGCGTATGAATTGCCGTCGAAGAAATCGCCGACCGCAAAGCGCCCGACCGTGACGGTGACACGGTCGATGTTGCGCTTGCCCGCGAGTTGAAGAGGTCCATCCGGGACATCTTCCTGTTCGCCGCCGAGGCTGAATGTCTGCCGGAAGTAATAGCGTTGCGCACGGAACCTGAAATATTCCGCACCGCCTTTTTGCGCTTCGCCGTTTGAGAAACCTGCAAGCCCGAGCGTGCTGCCGATGCCGAAGCCCTGCGCAAGCTCGGGCGCGAAATACAATTCACCGCCGTCCCACAGCCGCCATCCGAGAAAAGCGCCGGCAGTCCATGTTTCCCGGCCTTGCGCAATCCCGGGAAGGCTATTGGCTCCCTGATATGGCGAGCGGAAAGCCGGATAGCCCTGCGCGATGACCGTGGTCTGACCGTGAATATTCCAGTCCGGCGATTCCGCGATGGTTGCGCGTGTGAGCGGCGTATTACCGGCAGACCAAGGCGGCGAATCCCACAATCGATAGTTCAGACCGAGCTTGACTGTATGAAGCCTTGGATCGGCGGTCACGTCGGGTAGCGGAACGTCGGCCAATCCATAAGTGCGCGCGCCGAGATCGATGTAATTATATTCGAGCTTGCCGCTCCACGGCCCGCCGAGCGCGAACTCGACACCTGCGCCCGCAACCCAGCCCAGATGCATGCGCGCCTTCGTGGCGACTATGTTGCCGCCTGCGTCGTTCAAATCGATTTGGGTTCGCCCATATGCTGCGCCGCCGGTGACATAAGGCAAGAACGTTCCGAAGGCGTATCCGGCGCGTCCGCGAACGGTGCCGAAATATTCGAACTGGGTATTGAACGGCGCGGGCGTGAGTTTGGGTCGATCGACCGGACTCGGAAACGACATATCGGCTTCGACGCCGAGCACCAACTTATTCGGGAGTTGCACATTGTAACCGGCCTGATAGCCGCCGATCAGCCCTGTGATGCTGGAAGGAAAGGCGATGCCCTGCAGCGGCAGCGGATTCGTCCCCGCGCCGAAACTTCCCGTGCCGTAGCCGACATGGCCGCCGACATAGACTCCGCTCCAGTCGAAATAGGTTTCGACGCGCGGCGCTTTCAGCGGCACGTCGGCCGCCAGTGCGGCGTCATACGACAGCATCCCGAGTGCCATGCCGGCAAACAGGCGCTTCATGACTTGTCACTGTTCTTGGTTTTGAGAATCATCGAAGGCGATCCGGGCGCATCGTCGGCTGACGTGCTTTGCCATGATCGAATTCGAACTGC
>JAYVYQ010000158.1:0-11817 GCA_043784125.1 Afipia sp. | reverse complement strand
AGGGGCCGATATGCCGAAGCGTTCGCAGCGGCGCGCAACGCGACGAAGCTGCAGCCCAATTCGGATATATCGCGAAAGCTGCAAGATGAGTCGTCGGCGTTGTTCGAGCAGATTTTTAATGGGGCGAAGGGGGACGACTTTCCGCCCGTCGAAGCCCTCGCACTGTTTTACGAGTACCGCGAACTGACGCCGATTGGCCGGCGCGGCGATGAAATGATCCGTCGTCTCGCGGATCGTCTGGTTGCCGTCGATCTTCTCGACCAGGCCAGCGAGTTGCTTCAGTACCAGATCGACAAGCGGCTCGAAGGTGCGGCGCGTGCGCAGGTCGCAACGCGTCTGGCGATGGTCTATCTGATGAACCGCAAGCCCGACCGTGCCATCGCCGCACTCCGGACCACGCGCATTGCCGATCTTGCTGGCGAAGTGCGTCAGCAACGATTGCTGCTTGAGGCCCGTGCGCAGAGCGATATCGGCCGGCACGATCTCGCCCTCGACATCGTATCGAATGTCGGCGGACGCGAGGCTATCCGGCTGCGCTCGGATGTCTACTGGGCGGCGCGGCGATGGAGAGAGTCCGCCGAACAGATCGAACTGCTTTACGGAAATCGCTGGCGCGATTTCCAGCCGCTGACGACGCTGGAGAAGAGCGACGTCATCCGTGCTGTCGTCGGATATTCCCTGTCGGAAGACGCCATCGGTCTCGCGCGCTTTCGCGAAAAATACGGCCCGAAGATGGACGGTGAGGACGATCGGGCGCCCTTCGATCTCGCCAGCAAGCCTGCGTCGGCCAACAGCGCCGATTTCGCCCGCATTGCAAAGATGGCGGCAACCATCGACACGCTCGACGGCTTCCTGCGCGAAATGAAAACACGTTTCCCCGATGCGATGGCGCGCGCGAAGTTGCCACCCGAGATCAAGGTCGATCCGAATCCGACCGGCTCGCTGCCGGAAATCGTGGGATTGAAGAGCAAGTAGTCGGCGCGCCAATTTCGTGAGGCGTCAGCTGCCGCCGTAGCTTTGCACCAGGCTTCCTGCGACGAGCGACCATCCATCCACCAGCACAAAGAATATCAGTTTGAATGGCAGAGAAACCACCACGGGCGGCAGCATCATCATGCCCATCGACATCAACACTGAGGCGACGACGAGATCGATAATCAGAAACGGCAGGAACAAGAGAAAGCCGATTTCAAACGCCCGCTTCAATTCCGAGATCATGAACGCCGGCACAAGAATGCGCAGCGACATCTGATCGGGCGTTGCTGCCGGTGGTTCACCCGACAGGTCCATGAACAGTTTCAGGTCTTTTTCACGCACATTCTTCTGCATGAATCCGCGCAACGGCCCGACGCCGCGCTGAAAGGCCTGTTCGACGCTGATCTGATTGGCGACCAGCGGCTTGATGCCGTCGTCATAGGATTTCTGCAGCACCGGCCCCATCACAAACCCGGTGAGGAACAGAGCCAGCGCGATAATAACGGAATTCGGCGGCGCGGTGGCGGTGCCGAGTGCCGTGCGGAGCAGCGACAGCACGACCACGATGCGTGTGAAAGACGTCATCATGATGAGGATGGACGGCGCGATCGACAGCACCGTCAGCAGTGCGATCAGCTGAATCGCGCGCTCGGTGACGCCGCCATTGCCCTGGCCAAGATTGATACTGATGTCCTGCGCCGCAACCGGATCGGTCGCAATCGCGGCGGCAAGGAAGACAGTAAAAAATAAAACTCTACGCGGTGTGTTTGCGCGGCTCACGCAGGCGGTTTCGGACGGCCGAGCAAGCTCGCCATCTCGTCTTCGAGATTATCGAAGCCGGGCTTTGCAGCCGGTGCTGCCGGTGCAGAAGGGGGCGCCGCTGAACGGCTGGACGGCGGCGGTGCGCCGACGCGATCGGCCGCACTGACGGCCGGCGCGCGGGTTTCGCCGCCATCGAGGCGAAGTTCTGAGCCGGGGCGGCGCAGCGCTGCTTCCAGTCGTTGTGCCATATCGGCGAGGTTCTGATCGGCCGACGACGGCAGCGGCTCCTGACGCGGAGCGCGTGGCGCAGGCGCGGGAGCTTTTGCGGGAATCTCACTTGCACGTGGCATGCGCGGCATCGGCGGCTCGGCACGCTCGCTGCGCGGAGCGATGCGAGGCTCACGCGTCATCGGCTCCGGCGTAAAGCTCGGTGCAGAGTCGTAGTCGGCAATCGGCGGTGAAGGGCGGCGAACTTCATCGGGGTAATGCGTGCGGGCCGGGCGAGGCGGTGGCTCCGGCATGACCGGTTCGCGATGTTCAAATGCTTCGGCGTCCTGCCAATTTGCGTCCGGAAGCGGCGAATGCCGCGTCGGCAATTCGGTACCCGCAGGGCCGCGTTGCGGCGCCTGATCGCGTTGCGGCATGTTGCGCTGGATATTCGGCTCGACAACAACGTCAGTCGGCCCACCGATCATGATCAGATGTTCGACGTTGTCACGTCGCACGAGGACGAGCTTGCGGCGATTATCGACAGCCGCAGCATCAATGACGGCCAGCCGTGGCATGCGGCCACGATTTGCTCCAGCACCGGCATTTCCCGAACTGAATTTACGAACTAGCCACGCGGCGGCACCGATCAAAACCAGCACGATCAGGAGGGCTACGAAAACCCAGATCTTGTTATCCATTCCTAGTCCCCGCGCGGCTACGCCACTCTATTAAGCGCACTTTATATGTCAGATTCGGCGCGGGCAGGTCGCGAAACCACAAACCAAAGCGAAATCAGCGCAAAAAGCCCGCTGTCAGTTAATTCCAGCGGCGCCGCTGCCGTTGGAAGACCTTAATAACCTAAGAATCGCCCGAGCCCAAAAGACTTCTTTGGCCAGAACTTCAATGACTTGCCCCTTATCCGGCTTTTCATGGCGAAAATGGGCCGTTCGGCGATGTTAACCAGCTATTAACCATACACACGGCAAATTCTGCCTACCGGACCCTCGTGTTCCGGTCGCAAGCAGAGGCTGCCCCCGATGGCAATGACCGATCTTCCGATGTTGGCAGCGCTCCGCACCAAGATGCAGTGGCATCAGGAGCGGCAGCGCGTCCTTGCTGAAAACATCTCGAATTCCGACACACCGAATTTCAAGCCGCGCGATTTAGTGGAGCCGAAATTCGATCGCGATGGCCCTGGAGCGATGGCGGGCGGCATGGGCTCGCTCGGCATGGTGCGAACCAGCGCCAATCACATTCAGGCATCGGGTGCCAGCGACAGCTTCGCCGCGAACAATCGCGATGGATACCAGACGAGGCCGGCAGGCAACGCCGTCAGCCTTGAAGACCAGATGATGAAGGTGTCGGCGAACCAGATGGATTACGCGGCGGCGGCTTCGCTTTACAGCCGCAGTCTCGGCCTTCTCAAGACGGCAATCGGCAAGCGCTGATGCGGCAAGCGTGAAAGGAACGATCCATGAGCGACGGCAGCGACTTTCTTAGATCGATGAATATCGCGACGTCCGGTCTGCGCGCGCAGTCCGGCCGCATGCGCGTGATTTCGGAAAACATCGCGAACGCGGACTCGACGGCAAAGACTGCGGGCGGCGACCCTTATCGGCGCAAGGTGCCGACGTTTTCATCGGAGCTGGATCGCACGCTCGACGCGCAAGTCGTGTCGCTCGGCAAGATCAAGCCCGACACGTCGAGCTTTCGCACGAAATACGAGCCGGGCAATCCGGCGGCGGATGCCAGCGGCAACGTCAAATACCCCAACGTGAACTCACTCGTTGAAATGACCGATATGCGCGACGCGCAGCGATCCTATGAAGCCAATCTCAACATCATTTCCGCCACGCGCCGCATGATCCAGCGCACCCTCGACATCCTCAAGGCCTGAACAGGAGCCTAACTCATGGCGTCACCATCTGTTGCTGCGAATGCCTATGCGAGCCTTGCGCGCATCATCGACTCCGGCGGCGGTGCTGCGGGCGCCGGCAAGGCCAGCGAGAGCGGCGGCATGTCGTTCGGCGCGTTGCTCAAGGAATCGCTCGGCAATGTCGTGGAGGCCGGAAAGAAATCCGATGCGCAGACCATCGCGATGGCATCGGGCAAAGCCAACGTGATGGACGTCGTAACGGCAGTTGCCGAGACGGACGTCGCGGTCTCGACGCTGGTGTCGGTCCGCGATCGCGTCATCCAGTCATATGAAGACATCATGAAGATGCCGATCTGATTGCTTTCGAAGTTTGTGAACAGGGAAATACAATGACCGGTGCTGAAGTTCTCGACGTTTCGCGCGATGCCGTCTGGACCATCGTCAAGGTCTCATCGCCGTTGCTGATTGTCGGCCTTGTGGTCGGTGTCGCAATTTCGCTGTTGCAGGCGCTGACGCAGATTCAGGAACAGACCTTGGTGTTCGTCCCAAAGATCCTCGCAATCTTCGTTGCGCTGATCCTGGCACTTCCCTTCATGGCGGACGCCATGAACAGCCAGATGCTGCGGATATCGTCGCGAATCATTGGGGGGTAGCGCATGATTGGCCGTCCCACGATCGAGGCCCGGAAAAGCCCTTCATGCGCATCGACATCTCGCTTTTGCCGGCTCTTGCGGCCACCTTCATGCTGGTCTTCGCACGCATCGGCGCCATGGTGATGCTGCTTCCCGGATTTGGAGAGACCAACATTCCGGTTCGGGTTCGGCTCGGGATCGCGCTTGCGCTGACCCTCATCATCTTGCCGCTTCACCGCAACGCCTATCAGATCAGCATGACCTCCATGGCGCCGCTGCTGGTGCTGATATTTCATGAGATTGTGATCGGGGTGGTGCTGGGCGCAACCGCGCGCGTCACGCTTTCGGCGCTTGCCGTCGCGGGATCGGTAATCGCGCAGCAACTCGGATTGGGCTTCGTCACCTCCGTCGATCCGACGCAGGGCCAGCAGGGCGCATTGGTCGGAAATTTCCTGACAATCCTTGGACTGACGCTCCTCTTTGCGACCGACACGCATTACCTCATCATCGAAGCGTTGAGCGCCAGTTACACCATTTTTGCGCCCGGCGAATTGATGCCGAGCGGCGACATTGCCTCGCTGGCGACGCGCGCCTTCGCCGGCGCGTTCAAGATCGGCATTCAGCTTTCTGCGCCGTTCATCGTCTTCGGCCTTGTCTTCAATCTTGGCCTCGGCGTTCTGGCCCGCCTGATGCCGCAGATGCAGGTCTATTTCGTCGGCGTGCCGCTTTCCATGCTGGCTGGCTTTCTGATCCTCGCTGCTATCCTTGGAACCATGATGGGGCTGTTCATGGATTACCAAGGCGGCGTTCTCCACGAACTCGCGCCGAGGAGTTAGCGGCCGATGGCAGACGAGGACAAGGACTCTAAAACAGAAGACCCGACACAGAAGCGTCTCGACGACGCAATCGATAAGGGTGACGTCGCCAAGAGCCAGGAGGTCAACACCTGGTTTGTAATCGCCGGTTCGACATTGCTGCTGTCGTCGTTTTCCGGCTCGATCGGCGCGGGCATCGAAAATCCGATGCGCAATCTGATGATGAACGCGCATCAGATCCGCGTCGATGGACCGGGCCTCATCAAGCTTCTGACCAGCATCGAGGGGATGCTGATTGGAGTGTTGGGAATACCGCTGCTGCTTTTGCTTGTCGCCGGGGTTGCGAGCAACCTCGTTCAGCATCGGCTGGTCTGGTCGACCGAGCCGCTGATTCCCAAATTCAGCAAGATTTCTCCGATGGCGGGCGCGGCACGCTTGTTCGGCAAGCAGGCCGGCGCGAATTTTCTGAAAGGCCTGTTCAAGGTCATCGCGCTCGGCACCGTCATGGTTTTGGTGCTGTGGCCCGAGCGGCATCGCGTCGATGCCATGGTGCTGTTCGATCCCATGGCGATCATGACTGTCACCAAAACGATTTCCATGCAGCTCATGGGCACGGTGGTGGCCATGCTGGCTGTGGTGGCGACGCTCGATTATTTCTTTCAGTATCGCCAGTGGTACGAGCGGCAGAAGATGTCGCTGCAGGAAATCAAGGAAGAATACAAGCAATCCGAAGGCGACCCGCACATCAAGGGCCGGCTGAAGCAGTTGCGCTACGCCCGCGCCAAGAAGCGCATGATGGCGGCGGTTCCGACAGCCTCCGTGATTATCACCAACCCGACGCATTACGCCGTCGCGCTGAAATACGAACGCGGAATGCCCGCGCCGATTTGCGTCGCCAAGGGCATCGACGTGCTCGCGCTCAAGATCAGGGAAATCGCCGCCGCCAACGATGTGCCGATCGTCGAGAACGTGCCACTCGCCCGTGCGCTGCATGCTAGCGTGGAGATCGACGACGAGATTCCGGTGGAACACTATCACGCATGCGCCGAAGTCATCGGCTACGTCATGAAGCTCAAGCGGGGAGTGACCGGCCTTGGCTGACGGGGTCTGGCGTGGGCCGGTCGGCAGTCGTAAGGTTGCTTTCGTGCCGAAGTGCGATTCAGGCACCCGACGGCATATGATAATTTCTCGCGGCAGGCTGCGAAGCGTTCGATGACATCCGATCAAGACGACAGCAAATCTTCGTCCTTCACTCCCGTATATGAGCCGCCGCGGCGAAGCGGCAGCATCTTCCTTGTGCTGCTCGTTGCCGGTGCAATTGTGGCGGCGGCGATCGGGCTGATGACGCTCGGCCGCACGCAGGCGCAGCCCTATATTATGGGCCTGCTGGCGTTGTTGGCCATGATCGGCCTGTTCACGCTGTTTGCTTTCGCGGCGGGCATCATCCGCTTTGCCGGTGGGGCCACCGAAGATCCCTTTGCACGACCTATCGCAGATCACGCCATCGACGGTTTGGCCGTGACTGACTCTCGCGGGCACGTGGTCTATGCGAACACAGCGTACCTTGCCGTGACGGGCGCATCGGGGCCGCATGACGTGCGGCCGGTCGAGCGCGTTTTCATCGGCAACCCCGATGTTTCGGAAGCGGTGTTTCGGCTGCTCAAGGCCGCGCGCGAGGGCAAGCGCCAGCAGGAAGAAGTGCGCATCGCGGGCGCGGATACGTCTCATGGACGATGGTTGCGCATGCGCGTGCGGCCACTTGGCGCCGGAAAGCGCGAGTCGAAATTCGCGGTGTGGTCGATTGCCGACATCACGCGCGACCGTGAACGGCAGGAAGACGTCTTTCAGGAACTTCAGCACGCCATCGAATATCTCGATCATGCGCCGTGCGGCTTCTTCTCCGTCAATCCGGCTGGCGATCTGGTCTATGTCAACGCCACGCTGGCCAACTGGCTTGATTACGACCTCGCTGAAATCGGTTCGGGCGGCCTGAAGGTAGCCGACATCGTGTCCGGCGATGGCGCGTCGTTGCTGACGTCGATTGTGCCGGAACCGGGCGAAGTCAAAACCGAAGTGTTCGACGTCGACCTGCGGATGCGCAACGGCAAGACGGTGCCGGTGCGGCTCTATCACAAGCTTGCGTTTGGCGCGGACGGAATTCCCGGCGCGTCGCGCACGCTCGTCATCAATCGCGCGCAGGAAGACAATTCCGATCCGCAACGCGCAGCCGAAGTGCGCTTCATGCGCTTTTTCGATCACACGCCGATGGCCATTGCCACGGTGGACAAGGCCGGCGACATCGTTCGCGCCAACGCCCGTTTTGCGAAGCTTGCGCAAAGCCTTTCGGCTGCGAGTGGCGCCGGCAAATCCATCTTCTCGGTGCTCAACGAACGCGACCGCGCGCAACTGACATCCGCGATTACGCGCGCCGCCGAGGGGCAGGGTGACATCGCGCCGGTCGAAGCGATGCTCGACGGCGAACGCGAGCGATGGGGCCAGTTTTTCGTCACCTCGGTCGAGCAGGATTCGCGCGACACCGAAGCCGCCATTGTCTATCTGCTGGAGACGACCGAGAAGCGCACGCTGGAAAATCATCTCGCGCAATCGCAGAAGATGCAGGCGGTGGGCCAGTTGGCCGGCGGCATCGCGCATGATTTCAACAACGTGCTCTCCGCCATCATGATGGCGAACGATTTTCTGCTCAACGCACACAAGCCGACCGACCCGTCGTTCCAGGACATCATACAGATCAAGCAGAACGCGACGCGCGCAGCGGCGCTGGTGCGGCAATTGCTGGCGTTTTCGCGCAAGCAGACATTGCGGCCGCAGGTGCTCGATGTCGGCGACGTGTTGTCCGATCTCAACGTGCTGCTGAAGCGGCTGCTCGGCGAGAAGGTCAAGCCGGACGTTGTTCACGGCCGCGACCTGTGGCCGGTGAAGGCTGATCTGTCGCAATTCGAGCAGGTGATCGTCAATCTTGCGGTCAACGCGCGCGACGCTATGCCGGATGGCGGCAAGCTCACGATCAAGACCGCGAATGTCGCGGCCAAGGACGCCGAGCAGCCACAATATAAAGGCATGCCCGCCGCCGACTATGTTCTGATCGAGGTCAGCGACACCGGCACCGGCATTCCGGCAGGAATTGTCGATAAAATTTTCGAGCCGTTCTTCTCGACCAAGGACGTCGGCAAGGGGACCGGCCTCGGCCTCTCTACGGTTTACGGAATCGTCAAGCAGACTGGCGGTTTCGTCTACGTGGATTCCGTTGCCAATCAGGGCACGGTGTTTCGTATTTTTCTGCCGCGTTACCAGCCCGAAGCCGATACAGCCGAGACGGTGGTTGTCGGCAATGGTGCGGCATCTGCCGACAAGCCGCGCACGCAGGATCTCACCGGACAGGGTACCATCCTTCTCGTCGAAGACGAGGACGGGCTGCGTTCGCTCAATGCGCGCGGTCTTCGCTCGCGCGGTTACACGGTGATCGAGGCCGCGAACGGCGTCGAGGCGATGGAAGCGCTGACGCGCGAGGAGGGCGAGATCGATCTCGTCGTCTCCGATGTTGTCATGCCGGAGATGGATGGTCCGACCTTGCTGACCGAAATGCGCAAGAAAAATCCCGACCTGCGGATCATCTTCGTGTCGGGCTATGCCGAGGAGGCTTTTGAGAAAAGTCTTCCGGCGAACGAACAGTTCGCGTTTCTCGCCAAGCCCTTCACGCTCAGTCAGCTTGTGGCGACCGTCAAGGAGACCGTTAACGCGCCGTAATACGGCATGGCGACCCTGGTCCGCGACCGAGGGCCGCAGTGGTCGCAGCGTCAATCCGCTTTCCTTTCTCCCGCCGATGCCCATGTTAGGTGTGTCCCCTTGCCGGGGATGGAGGACCACCTGATGATTCTGATGCAGCGCACTCGCGCCGTCGTTAAGTCGCTCGCCATTGTGATGGCTCTGGCGATGCCAGTGACGCTTGCCGTTCTGTCGGCTGCCGATGCCCGCGTTGGCGGTGGCAGCAGTTCCGGTTCCCGCGGATCGCGAACCTTCTCCGCTCCGCCGAGCACGGCCACAACCCCTAACGCGGCGCAGCCGATGCAGCGCTCGATCACCCAACCCGGCGTCAACGCGCCTGCGACTGCGGGTGGCGGCATGTTCAATCGACCCGGCATGGGCATGCTGGGCGGATTGGCTGCGGGCTTCCTCGGCGCCGGATTGCTCGGAATGCTGTTCGGCGGCGGGATGTTCAGCGGCCTCGGTGGCCTGTCGTCGATCTTCGGCCTCATCATCCAACTCGGCCTGATCTATCTGGTCGTCCGATTTGCAATGTCGTGGTGGCAGCGCCGCAATGCGCCGGCTTACGCGAACAACGCAGCCCCGAGCGCACCGCCGCTGACTCAGCAGGCGAACATGCGCACGGGATTTGGCTTCGGCACGGGCTCCGGCAGCGCGCCGCTCGAGATCGGCCCAAGTGACTACGAGACGTTCGAGCGTTTGCTCGGCGAAGTTCAGACCGCGTGGTCGAACGAGGACGTCAACACGCTCCATACTTTGGCGACGCCGGAGATGGTGTCGTATTTCACCGAAGACCTCGCGCACAACAGCAAGCGCGGTCTGGTCAACAATGTCTCCGGCGTGAAGCTGCTGCAGGGCGATCTTGCCGAGGCGTGGCGCGAAGGCCCGACAGACTATGCGACGCTTGGCCTGCGCTTTGCGCTGGTGGACAAGACCGTCGACCGCGTCAGCGGCAAAGTGGTCGAAGGCAGCGAAACGCCGATCGAGGCGACGGAGGTCTGGACGTTCCAGCGCCGTCCGGGCGGCAGTTGGGAACTTTCGGCGATCCAGCAGGCCTGAATCGGAGACTGTGTTTTCACGAGAAGGTGTCACGCTCGCGTGGCGCCTTTTTGCGTTCGGTAATGTTTTGCGAAAACGGAATAAATCGCGGCCTTGTGTGTTGATCCTGCGTGAGCCGGCGTCAAAGCTCATTATTCCACAACAATGAAGAAATTTTGGGAGAAACCGATGACGATATTTTCTGCCTCGATCCGCGCTTGTGTTGTTGCCGCGGCTTCGCTGCTCGCCATCGCCGCTGCGCAAGCGCAGCAGGCGAACATGACATTCTTCGTGACCAGCACGCCGATCGGTAATGGCGGCAACCTTGGCGGTCTCGCGGGCGCCGACAACCAATGCCAGACCCTTGCGCATGCCGCAGGCGCCGGCGCGAAAACATGGCGCGCTTATCTCTCGACCCAGGAAGCCGACGGCAAGCCCGCGATCAACGCACGCGACCGGATCGGCAAGGGGCCATGGGTGAATTCCAAAGGCGTCGTGGTTGCCAAGGACGTCGCCGAGCTGCACGGTACCAACAACATCAACAAGGACACCTCGCTGAACGAGAAGGGGGAAGTCATCAACGGATTTGGCGACACGCCGAACCGTCACGACATTCTCACCGGCTCGCAGCCCGACGGCACTGCGTTTCCTGTCGCGACCGGCGACCGCACCTGTAAGAACTGGACCAGCAGCACGCAGGGCGCCGCCATGGTGGGCCATTCCGACATCAGCGGGCCGCCAACCAATCCAACCGCCAAGTCCTGGAACGCGGGGCATCCGTCGCGCGGGCCTGACGGCGGTTGCTCGCAGAACGATCTGAAAAGCACCGGCGGCGATGCCTTGCTCTACTGTTTTGCAGCGAACTAAATTTATCCTGACACGTTGACGTTCGGCGCGGATCGCTTCCGCGCCGAAGCCGTTTGAGGGTCGCGCATGCGCTACGAACTTTATTATTGGCCGACGATTCAGGGCCGCGGCGAATATGTCCGTCTCGCGCTGGAAGACGCGGGCGCGGACTACACCGATGTTGCGCGGCGCAGCGGCGGCGAAAGCAGGATGATGGCGATGATGCAGGCGCGCGCGGGCACGCCGCCGTTCGCGCCGCCGTTCTTGAAAGCCGGCAATCTGGTGATCGCCCAAACCGCCAACATCCTGCTTTATCTCGGTGCGCGTCATGGGGTTGCGCCGAAGGCAGAAGCCGGACGGCTGCGGGTGCATCAACTGCAACTCACTATTGCGGACTTCGTCGTGGAGATTCACGACACCCACCATCCGATTGGCGTCGGCCTTTATTATGAGGATCAGCGCCCTGCCGCGAAAAAGAGGACCGGCGAATTCCTGAAGGAGCGCGTGCCGAAATATCTCGGCTATTTTGAACGCCTCGTCGCGCATAGCGGCGGCCCTTATCTCAACGGTCGCCGGCTTTGCTACGCCGACTTGTCGCTGTTTCAGATCGTCGAGGGACTGCGCTATGCCTTTCCGAATTACACGAAACGTTTCGAGCGAAAGATCCCGGGCCTGATCGCGCTGCATGATCGTGTGGCGGCGCGGCCGAACATCAAGGCGTATATGAGCAGCGGGCGGCGCATTCCATTCAACGACGACGGCATCTTCCGCCATTACAAGGCGCTCGATCTTGTGTAGCTTGCGGTTGACGATTTTCCCCTCGATCCGGAGTCTCCCATGAAAATCATCCCATCCGGCAGCGTGCCGACGAAGCGCGCGC